>JBEEJT010000106.1:0-38767 GCA_041169085.1 Pseudomonadota bacterium
CGTGGTCTTTGGTCAGGCGCTCCACGCCCACGCTCACGCCGAACCCGCCCGGGCCCGTGCCGCCATAAATGGGCGGCGTGGACTTGCCGCCCGTGGGCTTGCCCATGAACTTCACCGTGTGGGTGGCCAGCTCGCCCATCAGCCCGTCGATGCCTTGCGCTGCGGTGTCGGCGGCGGGGCCACCGGCCTGTGCGGCGGTCATGGCCGTCTCCAGGCGGGTGACCACACCCAGGGCCTTGGTGCGGGCGTCTTCCTTCTCGGTGACCTTGGGGTCGTCGGGCTTGATCTTGACCTTGGCGATGGCGGCGCGGTATTCCGTGGGCGTCGAGGCCAGGATGACTTGCGAGCGCCCCCCTTCGCTCTTGAGCGACAGCGTGTGGCTCTCGCCGTCGATGGCCACGGGCTTGCGGATGCCCAGCCAGTTCATCACGCGGCCGGCGGCGTTGCGCACCGAGCCCACTACGCGCTTGGCCAGGTTCACGATCCAGCCGATGACGCGGTCGATGGCCGCGTCGATGGGCGCACGAACGCGCTGCACGATGCCCTGGATGGCGTCGCTCACGCGGCCCAGGCCCACCAGGCGCGCCAGGAAGCTGATGACCAGCGTCAGCAGGCCGGCCATGGTCGTCTCGACCCGGTTGGCCGCCGCCGCGATGCTGCCCGCCGCGATCGCCGAGATGGAGTCGATCATGGCGGCCGCCACCTGGGCGATCTGCTGCATGCGCTCCACGAAGAACATGATGGTGTTGTAGATGGCGATGATGGCCTGGATGAAGGCCCCCGCCGGGCTGAGCATGCTCACCAGTCGGGTGATGGCCGCCTGCACGATGCGCTGCTGCACGAAGGCCATGACCTGCTCCATGACCATCTCGCGCAGGTTGCTCAGGCTTTGCATGAGCTGGCCCCAGGCGGCAGCGGGGCCGTCGCGCACCAGGGTGACGACGATGTCCACGCCCACTTCCATGGCCTTCACCGCGGTTTCGGAGGTGGCGCGCACCAGCTTCTCGCGGATGCGGGCGTAGGTGAGGCCCAGCACGCTGGCCACGAACTTGAAGACCTCCACCAGGGTGAAGGCCTGCGGGATGTAGAGCCCCGCCCCAGACAGCGCGCCCGTGAGCCAGCCGATCAAGGCGCCGCGCAGGTGGCCCAGGAAGTTGGTGGCGAACTGGCGCAGGCCCGTCATGCCGGCGCGCACCAGGTTCTGCACGAAGCCGATGGGGTTGCGGATGATGGTGCGCAGCGCACCGGCTGCGCGCCGCAGGTAGACCATCAGGTTGGGCGCCACCACCGAGAACACGATCTCGAGCAAATCCCAGATGGTGTTGCCCGCCCACGAGATGAACTGGCCCACGAAGCTGGCAAACGTGCCCACCACGCGGGCAAAGGCCGTGGGCAGTTGCACCAGGTCGGCCAGTTGCAGCGAGGTGAAGGCCTGCATGAACAGCTGCGGGATCTGCCGCACCATGCCCACGACGCCGGCCATCGCGTTCTGGAACCAGGCGTAGGCCCGCGCGATGGCGTTGCCTTCCTGGATGCGCTGCCAGATCTCTTCCTGGCCGATGAGGGTCATGAAGCCGCCGATCAGCGCCGCCGGGGTGCGGGGCACCGCATCACCTGTCACCGGGTCGAAGCCCAGCACGGCGCACAGCAGCGGGTAGCCGCGCAGGCCTTGGGCCAGCCGCCCGATGGGCCGCAGGATCACTTCCTTGATGATGTCGACGATGCCGCCCACCAGGCCCTTGACGAAGCTCACGATCTGGTTGATGGGCTCGGTGACCAGGCGCACGGCGCGGTCCCACAGGCTGCCCAGGCTGAAGATGTCCGTCCAGCTCAGGCTGTCGAGGAAGGCCTTGACGCCATCGACGATGCTGCGCCCGATGTTGGCCAGGGCGCTGAGTTGGGTCATCACCCAGCCGGCCACGCGGTCGATGATGCCGTGGGCGTCCAGCGCCCGGGTGATGAGCGCCCCACCGGGCATCAGCTCGATGACGGCGCGCAGCACGTTGGCGGCGCTGCGGTCCACCGCGCGGCCACTGATGGGGTTGCGGCCCAGCAGCAGGCTGACCAGGCTGAAGCCAGGGATGGCGTTGGCGTGGTCGGCGAAGTAGTCCACCGCGTCGCTGATGCCCAGGCGCTGGATGGCGCCCCCGGCGGGCGCGGTTTCGTGCACCTGGGTGTCGACGGCGCTGGCCAATTGGCGTTGCACCTGGCGCTGGGGCGCGGCGCCTTGCTGGATGGTGTGGGTGAGCTCGTGCGCGATCAATTCGCGCCCAGCGGCCGAGTCGGGCTGGAAGGCGCCTTTGCCGAAGAAGATCTGGTGGCCCACGGTGAAAGCTGCGGCGTTCAGGCGGCGGCTTTGCTGGGCAGCGGCTTCGTCGGTGTGGATGCGCACGGCGCTGAAGTCGGCCTGGAAGCGTGGCTCCATGAAGCGGCGCACCGCAGCAGGCAGCGGCTGGCCGCCGCCGGACACCACCGCAGGCGCCGGGTTGGCTTTGGCCCCCGCGCCCGGGCCGCCCTTGCCGGGCACCTGGCCGGCGAAGCGCGCCCCGCTGGCCGATTGCGCTTGCGCGGGCATGGCCACCACGCGCTGGGCCACGCGCGTGGCCTCCCGCTCGCCGGCGTCTTGCGGCTGCGACACGGGTAGCCCGGCCAGTGCGGTGGGCGGGCGCACCGCTGGCTTGGCCTGAGGCGCGGGCGCGGGCCGGGGTGGCGCCACGTCGGGGGCGCGCTGGATGAGGGGGCGGGTGAGCGTGGCCATGGCGCTGCGGTGCGAGGCGGCAAGGTGCCGTCAGTTCGACCGGCCCTCCTTGAGCAGTTCGCGGCGCAGCCCCTCGTCCACGTCGGCCGCACGCACGGTGTGGTCGCCACGGCCCAAGGCCTGCAGGCAGGCGTGGCGCACCACGTTCATGATGGTGCCGCCCGAGACTTCATGCTGTTGGGCCAGGCGCGGCAGGTCCACATCGGGCGCCAGGGTGGCTTGGGGTGGGAAGGCTTCTCGCCACAGGCGCAGCCGCTCGGGGGGCCGCGGCAGCGCGAAGTGCACCACCGACTGGAAGCGCCGCAGGAAGGCGTCGTCGATGTGGTGGCGCAGGTTGGACGCCAGGATGACCACGCCCGTGTACGCCTCGATGCGTTGCAGCAGGTAGCTCACCTCCTGGTTGGCGTAGCGGTCGTGGGCGTCGGCCACGGCGGTGCGCTTGCCGAACAAGGCGTCTGCCTCGTCGAAGAACAAGATCCACTGCTGCTGTTCGGCCACCTCGAAGATGCGCGACAGGTTCTTCTCGGTTTCGCCGATGTACTTGGACACCAGTTGCGACAGGTCGACCCGCCAGACCTCGCGGCCACAGCGCCTGCCCAGCAGCCCGGCCGACAAGGTCTTGCCGGTGCCGGGGGGGCCGTAAAACAGGCAGATGTAGCCGGGCGAGATGCGCCGCGCCAGCCCCCAGTCGTGGAGCAACTGGGCGCCGTGGGTGAGCCACAGGTGGATGTCGTCGAGCTGGGCCAAGGTGGTGGCGGGCAGCACGAGGTCGTCCCAGCCCAGGCGGGTGCGCACCACCTGGGCGGGCAGTTGCACGTTGGGCCGGGTGAGCAGGCCCAGGCCTGGCAAGGCGCGCTGGACCCAGGCGGGTGAGGGCTGCAAGGCGTCGAGCAGCGGGCTGGTGTTGGCCGGTGGCGCGCCCGTGTGGGTGGCGCCGCTGCTTTCTGCCGGTGCTTCAGCCGACGCTTCTGGCGTGCGCCCGGCGTTGCCCAGGGTCAGCCAGCCCAGGCGGGCGAGCTGGCCTTCCGGCCCCAGGCGGGCGATGGCCGCCAGGCGGGCCGCCAGCTGGTCGCCGGCCAGCAGGAAGCAGGCGGTTTCGGCCGTGGGCTGGCCCCAGCCGTTGAGCCCGAACTCGGTGTAGGGCCGCTGGGTGACTTCGTTGCGCGTGGCCAGCACGTCGAGCAGCTGCGGTCGCAGCAGGGGTGCCAAGGCCAGCGCCATCACCAGGCGGTCGGCCGCGTCGAGCGCGTGCTCGGCCACCAGCGTGCTGTAAGGCGTGGCCCCGCAGGAGGACTGGGGCAGCGTGGGCGGTTGGCAGGCCCCGTCGAAAGGCAGGGCCGGTGAGGCCGGGGGCTGCCCGAAATAGGTTTGCAGCCGCCACTGCAAACAGGTCGCCAGCCATTCCAGCTCGGCGTCGAGCACGCTGGCGTGGGCGGCGTGCAGCGCGGTGGCGTGGGGGTGGTCGTGCTTCATGGGGTGGTCCATTCCACGTGCAGGGGCTGCGGCATCCAGGGCAGTTTCACCAGGCTCAGCGTCCAGGGCAGGCTGGTCAGCAACAGGTCGAAAGAGGCGGGCTCGACGCGCAGCAACCAGCCACGTTCGGTGCGGCCCAGCCAGCCCGGGCGCTGCAGGAAGCTGTGGCGCAGGCCTCCCACCGTGGTGCCCTTGAGCGCGCGCCAATGGGCGGTCACGGCCGTCAGCAGGGCCTGGGCTTCGTCGCGCTCGTGGGCCAGCAGCGTGGGCAGGCTGTGGGTGAGGGGCGGGTCGTCGGCGCGGCCCAAGAGGCAGCGCACCAGGGCCAGGTCGCTTTCCAGGGGTGGGGTGTCGTCGCCGTGGCTGAGCCAGTGCAGCAAGGCGGCGGCGCGTGGCCAGATGGCGTCGGGCAAGGGGCCTCGGCTGCCTGCGGGCCAAAGGCCCAGCGCGTCGAGGCAGCGCGGCAGGTAGGGGTGCAGCAGCACCAGGCCCGCGTGGGCCACCACCTCGCCCAGGCCGGGCGGGGGGGCGGCGGCCAAGCGGGCGTCGTCTGGCTGGGCAGCGGGCCGGACACCGGGCGGGGTGGGCTCGGCCGTGGCTTGGGCGCGGGGTGGCCCGTCGGCCCCCTGCGGCGTGTGAGGCGTGTCCAGCCTGTGCGGGGCGTCGGCGGGCGAGGCCGGGCCGGTGGCTGGCGCCAAGGGCCGTGACGGCGCACCCGCAGCCAGCCAGTCTGTCCAGGCGTCGTGGGCCGGGCCCAAGGCCATGCCGGCGCGGGCCCAGTCGCGGGCTTGAGGCCACCACGGGTCAGACGGGGGCGGCAGGCCCCGGCCGCCCTGGCTGCGCCACCCGTCGAGCGCCAGGGCCAGCGCGTGCAGGCCGTCTGCGGTGTCGAGCGCCAGGGCGTGGAGCAGGCCAAGCAGGCGGGATTCGGGCGACGGCGGTGTGGGCGCGCGGTGGGGCAGGCCTGGGCCCTGACCCTCGCCGCCCGGGCCAGACGCGGCGGTGGCCGTGCCGGGTGGGCGCGAGGCCGCCGCGGGCGGGGCCGCGTCGGCCCATGCGGCATGCAGGCGCGCCCGCAGTTCAGCGCGCAGGGGGCCGTCCAGCAAGGTCAACCAGCGGCCCCAGATGCCCAGGCGTGGCGCGAGGCTGGCAGCGTGGGCGAGCGCGTCGGGCCACAAGCCCAGGCTGAGCCACTGGGTGGCCGCTTCGCGCAAGGCGGCGCGGGCTTCGGCGGGGGGCAGGCCGGCCCAGGCCCAGTCCAGCCGACCGGTGAGCAGGAAGTGGTGCAGCTGCGCCTGGGCGTGGGCCAGGACGCTGGTTGGCCGGGGGGGCTGTGGCGATGGGGTGGGCGCCGGGCCGACGCTGGCGTCTGCCTGAGCCCCATGCGGGCCTTGAACGGGCTGCGCAGGCTGGGGCGTGGGCCCTGGGTGGGCAGGGCCACCCGAGGCCGCGCCGGGCCAGGCCAGCCAGCGCTGCACGAGGGTGGCGTCCACGCGCCAGGGGGTGTCTTGCAGCACCAGGGTGGTGTGGTCGCCCTGGCGCTGTGCCCACGCCTGTTGCAAGGCGGCTTGCAGGGCTTGAGGGGCGCGCTCGCGCAGGTGCGACAGGGCACACAACAAGGCGGTTTGGGGGCCTGGGGCGGCTGGCGGTGCGTTGGCGAAGTGCCCCTGGTGGCCAGGCGCGTGCCCGGTGGCGCCCAAGGGCGCTGCGGGCGGGGTGTGGCCGCCGTCGCCGGTGGGGGGCGACCACCGCGGCCGTGCATCTGACCTGGCCTCTGGCCGAGTGTCACGCAGTGCGTCTTGCAGTGCTTCCTGGAGCGCCACTTGAAGCGCCCCTTTTACCGTCGCTGGCCAGTCTGCCGTCGAGCCGCCTGGCTCGGCCACCGGAGCCGGCAAGCGCAATCGCACGTGCAGCTGCGGCAGGTGCCTCACCTCGCCGTCGCTGGAGAGCTCGTCCAGCGCCTGGGCCAAGGTGGCTTGCGCCTCGGGCAGCCAGGCGTGCAGCTGGGTGCGCCAAGCCAGGGCCGCAGCGGTGCTGTCGGCCCGCACTTGCCAGCGCAGTCGACGGATGCGGTGGGTGGCTTCGCGCATGGTTCAGGCTCAGCCTCGGGCCAGACCGATGTTCTTGAGGCTGCCGATCAGCGTCTTCTGGCTGCCGGTGCCCGCGGCCACTTCCAGCGCCCCGAGCTTGCTGCCCAAGGCGGTGGACGCGGTCTTGTCGGTGACGAGGATGGTGCCTTGGGCCAGGATGCCCGCCACGCTGGCCGCTGCCGCCGAAGTGGTGTCGGTCTTGGCGGCCACCACGTGTTCGGCGGTGGCGCCCACGGCCACGGCCAGGTCGCTCTGGGCGGTGGTGAGCTGGCTCTTGACCAGCGAGCGCTGGTCGTCGCTCAGGTCGCCACGGCTGCCGAGCTCGACCAGGTTCTGCACCCGCTGGCGCTTGTAGTCCACGTCCTTGGCGAGCTCGTCGAGCAAGGCGTCGCCCGTGGCCACCAGCCGACTGCCCCCCAGTCCCGCCGCCTCAGCCAGGCCGCCCTTGCTGGACAAGGTGCCTTGCAGCACGGTCTTGAGCGTGGAGGTGCTGAGGTCGATCTGCTTGACGAAGTCGACGTTGAGCTTGTCGAACTTGCTGGCGAAGGCCGAGTCGGCGGCGGCAAAGCGCTCGTCGATGCCCTTGTTCAGGTTGGCCACCTTGCCCGCCACGTTGGCGTCGATCAGCTCGCCCAGGCCCAGGCGGATGGGCTTGTCGATGGCCACGGGGTGCAAGGTACCGATGGGGCGCAGCTGGATGGGCGGCTTGAGCACGGGCAGCTCCGGCTCGTCTTCCTCGGCTTCTTCAAACGGGTAAGGCAAGGCGAAGTCGCCGATCACCAGGCCTTGGTCGTCGTACAGCAGCACCAGGGTGCCGCCACGCCAGGTGCCACCCAAGTGGTCGAGCTGGGGGTGGGCCTGCAGGAAGTTGAGCAGCAGCAGCTTGTCGTCGGCCTGCTCTTCGCGGTGCACGATGAGCTGGTCCAGCCAGTCCAGCCAGGCGGGGTGGGTGGTTTGAACCAGGCTGTCGAGCGGGGTGACCAGGTCGTTGCGGGCGGCGTCGCCCACCTGTGCACGGACGTCGCCCAGCGTGGCCAGCTGAGGCGCGAGGCGGGTGGTCCACGGGGTGGCGCTCACCTTCGACTGGTAGGCCGTGTAGCGTGTGGCGGCCAAGGTGGTGCGGGCTTCGGCGCTGAAGCTCTTGAAGCTGGCCTGGGCCACTTCCACCGTCTTGCTGGCCGACACCATGCCCCCGAGCTGGTCGGGGATGGTCTTGGCGGCGATGGCCGTCTTCAAGCTGCCGGCGAAGGTGTCGGTGAAGGTTTCGCCTTCGTCGAGGCGCAGGGCAACGTCCTGGCGCACGAGGTGGTGCAACCGGTGGAGGTCGGTGAAGCGGATGGGGGGCTTGATGCGGATGAGCTCGCGGCGGGTGTGGGCCAGCACGGCGTGCACCTTGAAGGGCAAGTGCTTGCTGGCGATGAGGGCCTGCAGCTCGCCGCGCACGCTGGCCACGTCGCGGCCCAGGTGGCCTTCGACGCGGAACATCTCGTAGCCGGCGATGGCGCCTTGCAGCGGGTTGAGCGCGCGGGCGTTGCCGCCGTACTGCGCGGCGCGGTAGCCCAGCAGCGTGTCGGTCTGGTGGCGCCGGCTGGCGCGGAACTGCCAGGCGCGGGCCATGTCGGCGCCGTAGTACCAGGGCACGGCGCGGTCTTCCAGCGAGACGCCTTCGCCCATGCTGGGTGTGACGCGCACCGTGGTGTCGCTGGGCACGGCGAACTGGTGGATCAAGGTGTCGAGCTTGCGCACCAGGAAGCCCGCCCGTGCGGCGGCTTCGCGGGCGCCCGTGTCGGCCACCGAGGGGAAGAAGGCGGTGCGCCAGGCCATCGGCTCGCGCAGGCTGCCGAGCAGCAGGTGCTTGGGGAAGGCGTTGGCGTCGGGCAGCAGGATGGCGGTGGTGTCCAGCAGCGCGTTGACGAGGTCGTTCCAGGTGTCGACCAGGTCTTTGAAGAAGCCGTAGGTGAGCTGGGCCGAGGCCACGGTCATCGCACTGGCGTGGCCCTTGATGATTTGCACCCAGCCGTCAACGGGGCTGCCGGACGGGAACAGCGCTTGCAGCTCGGGCTGGAAGTGCTGCGCCAACAGCGCGAAGGCGCCGGCCAGGTCGCCCACCATGGCGTCGCAGGCCGAGCGGTAGGCGGTGAGGAAGCTGGTGGTGTCGGCCACCGTCTGGAAACGCAACAGTCGCGGGTTGGCCACCAGCGAGGCCACCCCAACGTTCAGGTTGGCTTTCACGAAGCTGGTCACCACCGGCACGGTGCCGGGCGTGGTGTTGCCCGTGCCACCCATGGGCAAGACCTGGATGAGCTGCGGGCGGGTGGCCATGAGGTCGGGCAGCAAGCGGGCGCGCTCGCTCACGGGCTCGAAGCTCGCTTGCAGGCGCTGTGCGTCGGCGGCGGTGGCCAGCAGCCAGCGCAGCCGGGTGGTGGCGCGGCGGCCCAGGTTGTCGCAGCCTTCGCCCACACACAGGTCGGGGTCGTGCTCGGTGGTCTCCACCAGGGCCAGGACCACGCGGTCCTGCGACGTCAGGGGGGCGTCCAGCAAGGTTGGCAAGGGCTGGGCACCGTCGGCGCTGGCGTCGGTCAGCTCCAGCAGCGGCATCAGGGCCTCGCCCGAGAAGAAGGGCGGGTAATGCGGCTGCAGCGTGTCGTAAGGCTTGGCGTGACGCCAGGCGAGTGCGGTGGGCTGCACCACCAGGTCACCGTCGGTGGTGATGCCCACGCCCGGGCTGACGCCGATGGCATCGTTGCCCACGCTCAGCTCCATGCCGCTGATGAGGCCCACTCCCACGAGTTGGGTGCGCGTCAGGCGTTGCTGCTGGTTGAGGTAGAGGCTCAGCTCGTTGAGCTGGCCGTGGGTGAGCACCTGGTCGGCTTCGAAGACGGTGTAGGCGCTCACGGGGGAGCCGCCCAGCAGTTGCAGGACCTGGATGGGATCAGCCATGGTCGGGCTCCTTGGGATCGGTGGATGGGGTGGCGCCGCCGGCCAGCAGGCGCTTGGTGCCGGCACGGCCCAGGGCGGTGCGCCCCAGCGTGAAGGGCGCTTGCGCCGTGTCTGGCGCGCTGCATTCGTACAGCGTGCGCTGGGGGTAGATGGACTTGATGCGGCTGAGCACGTCGATGAACGTGGCCAGCTTGGCGGCGCGGTCGGCGCGGGTCTCGCCGGCGTGCACGCGCAGCCAGTCTCGCCAGGCGCCTTCGAAGACGGCCATGTCGTCGCTGTCCACCCAGCACAGGCGCGGCAGCACGTGGGCGGGCACTTCGGCGCGGATCACCCGCTCGGCGAACTCGCGGAAGCGCATGTCCTGGAAGCGGCCCGCATAGGCCGGCAGCACGACGTACAGGCGCCAGGAATAGGGGTCGGCGTCGAGGCAGTCGCCGCAATCGGGCTCGGCGCAAATGGGGATGAGCGGGTCGGCCAGCTCACGCGGGCGCAGCAGCAGCCCTTCGACCACGTACAGGCCTTCGCCGCTGTAGTGCTCACTGAGGTAGTCGCGCAAGCTGTGCATGGCGGCCAGCGCTTCTTCTTCGGTCTCGAAGGGCTCGATGCGCCGCCCCAGGGTGACGGTCTCGTCGGTGGGCGAGACGATGCGGAAGTACCACTGCGGGTTCTTGGCCTTGCCCTTGCCGCTGGCGGTGCCCAGGTGCCAGCGGTGGTGGGCCAGGTCTTGCCCGGCGCTCACCGCCTCGATCATCTCGGCGCGGGCCGCTTCGGGCGTCGCGTGGCTCTTGGTGGCCGACAACAGGATCTTGTCGGTCACGGCGTGGACGATGCGCCAGCGGTATTCGTTGTCGGGCGTCTGGTCGATCTCGGGGTAAGCGTCGTAGGACACCGACGCCAGGTTGCGGCGGCTCATGTTCTGGATGCCCAGCAGGCTGGCCAGGCGCTGTTCCAGCCCGCTGATGTTCAGGCTGTTCCACACGCTGTGGGCGGGCCCTGGCGCATCGTTCAGGGGGCGCTGCAGGTAGGCCCCGGCACGGTGGGCGCCCAGGTGGGGCGACAGGGCCAGGTGGTCGAGCTTGTCGGCCAGCACCTGTTGGGCGCTGTGGTCGAACACGCTGGCCATGGTGGCGGCGTAGGCCGAGAAGTCGTCGCCCAGGCGGGCCAGCAGGTGGTCGACCTGGGCGTCGCGGCGTCGCAAGGCGTCGTCGAACGGCTCGATGAGGTCTTGCACGGCCGCCGGCGTGAGCGGCTCGGCGGCCAGCTGGGCCAGGGGCAACAGCGGGTCGGTCAGCGCCTGGGCGGCCAGCGTGTGCACGGTGCGGGGCGTGTCGCCGGGGGCGGCGTCGCGCCAGCGTTCGGCTTCGGCTTCGAGCGCGTGGGGCTCGACCGACAAGAGCTGGCGCGCGTGGGCCAACTGGGCCAGGTCGTTGGCCATGAGCTGGTCGAACAGCGTGAGGTAGGCGCGCCACTGCAACTGCCGGGCGCGGCGCAGGTCGTCCGCGCCGGCGGGCAGGCCGGTGGGGCCCAGGCCATACAGCGCGGGGAAGTCGCGTTGCACGCTGGCGTGGGCCGAGAGGTCTTGCGGCTGGGTGCGGGGCACGGCGGGGCGCTCGGTCTGCACCGTTTCCACGCTCAGTCGCTGGGCTTCGCGCAGCGCGGCCAGGCGGTCGAGCACGGCGGCAGGCAAGGCGTCGAGGTTCCAGGCGGCCACGGCCACGCCCCCCTTGCGAAACGCCAGCCGGCCCGCGCCCGGGTGGCCATTGATCGCCAGGGCCAGTCGTGGGCGGCAGCCCGCTTGCACCGCCACCTGCCAGGGGTTGGGCACGTCCAGCGGGAAGCCGTCGGCGTCCAGCGGGTTGAGCGTGAGTCGGGTGATGGCGTGCACGCCGGCCACGTCCATCAGCTCGCCCATGAGGTCGGACAGGTGCAGCACGCCGGGCAGCTCGGAGGCGGCCAGGTCGGCGTCGTCGATGAAGCCGTGGCGCAGCAGCGGGCCTTCGAACAGCTGCTCGATGCGCCAGGGGCTGTCGTCGCCACGGGCCACGCCGTCAGGGCCACGGCGCTGCAACATGGCCGCGAGCGAGCGGCTGGGCACTTGCGGGCACAAGGTGGCGTCGGCCGCCAGCAGCAGGCGAGCGGTCACGTCGGTCACGTTGGCGGCGACGTCCAGGTCGATCTCGGCGCACAGCGCGAAGTCCTGCGTGGCCACGGCCTGCGGCGGCAGGAAGTCTTCGCACAGGTTGCGGTGGGCTTGCAAGGCGTCGTCCACGCTGCGCAGCACGGCTTCGCGTTGGGCCTGCGTGTGGATGCCGTCCATGAAGTCGATGCGCACGCGCATCAAGCCCTGCACGGCCACCGGCTGGTGCTGGCCGTGGGCGGGGGCCTGGGTGGCGAGCTGGCGAGCCTTCAGGTCGAGGTGCAGCGGCACTTCGGCGTCGGCCGTGGCGACCCAGGCGTTGCGCACGCCAGGCAGGTCGATCAGCAGGCGCCGCCAGTCCAGGGCCGTCCAGGGCCGGTTGGGCAACACCACGCGCGGGTCGAAGAACTGCAAAGCCACGTCGGGCACGGCGTGGGTGAGCGGGTCGGCCGGCTCGGTCAACCAGGTCAGGGTGTCGCTGCCGGTGCGCAAGGCCTGTTCGGCCAGCGCCAGGCTCAGCATCTCCAAGGTGGTGATGCCGGGGTCGTGGATGTTGTGGTCGGTCCACTGCGCACCACTGAGCTGGCGCAGGCCGGCCAGCCCTTGGTTGAACAGGGCGCGCGGGTCTTCGCCAGCGGCCAGCGGTTGGCGCTTGAGCGACGGCAGGGTCTGCGGGCGCGGGGCCATCAGGCGATCTCCTCGATCAGGTGCAGGGCGGCCGACACCAGGATTTCGTCAGGCGAGCGGGGCTGGAGCTCGCTGGCGTCTTCACCGGGCACGCCTTCGCGGGCCAGGCGCACGTCGGTGACGTGGTCCACATAAGGCAGGGCTTCGACGAAATTGACCAGGGCCGAGCGCACCACCCGGCCGCCAAAGTCCAGGGTCTGGTCGGCGTCGAAGGCCCAGGGCGAGAGCGCACGCACCAACGCGGCGTTGAGCTCGCCCTTGTAGAAGCTGAAGGCGTAGCCTGGGCGCATGCGCACCTTGAAGGCCAGCCGCACCGCCTGGTAGCTGGGGTTGCGCACCGCGATGGCGGAGGTGGTGCCCGCTGGCGCCCCGGTGGGCACCTGTTGCAGCCACAGCGGGCTGCGTGCCAACACGAAGGCTTCGATGCGCTGCAAGGTGTCGAGGTCGACGCGGGGTTGCAGCACCCCGGCGAAAGCGCGTTGGCGCAAGTCGGGCAAGACCACCAGCATCACGCTGCCCGGGGCCCGCCACGACCCGGCGTGGGCGTAAGGCACGCACTTGACGCGGGCGAGTTGCGGGAAGGCGTCGAGCACCAGGCGTTCGTGGTCCCAGGCCGTGATGGCGCGCTGGCGGTGGCGCAGGCGTTCGGCAGCACGGCGGGCCAAGGCGCCCTCGTCTTCTTGCAGTGCGCCGTCGAACGAGGGGTAAGGCTGGGCCAGGGCCTTGATGGCTGTTTGCGGCGGCAGCAGCTTGTTGATGGCCCCGGCGGGCAAGGCGCTGCCGAGGTGGCTGGCCGCGTGCCCTTCGTCCACATAAGCCACCTCGATGGCGTTGGCGTGCACGTCGACCAGCTGGCAGGCGGCGCGAGGGTCGCCTGGCACTTCGGCCTTGAGCCACACCAGGCCGGCGGGCAGCAAGGTGTTGTCGGTGTTCACGGCGTCGGGCAGCAAGGCTTGCACCAGGCCGCTGCGCCGCAGGTCGCCGGTGGTGTCCAGCGGCAGATCGGGGCCGGGCGGCAGGGCGTGCCAGCTGTTGTCGGCCAAGACCGACCAGCGCACCGTCTGCACGGTGGCCAGCGGGTCGGCGCTGCCCGCTTCGGCCTGCAGCAGCAGGCTCACCGGCTCGCCCGCGCCCACACCGCGCAGCCCGATGTAGAGCTCACCGGCGGCGTGCGGCGGCAGCAGCGGGGTGGCGCCCTGCTGCACCCAGGGGCGCAGCGTGGTCAGCCAGGGGTGCACGCGGGCCACGCCGAACACATCGACGTGGTAGAGCGCGACGTCGGCCTGGGTGAAGCTGTCCTCGGTGGCCAGGTCCAGCCGGGTCATGGGCGTTTCAGCGTCGTAGTCCAGCGTGAGCGACTGCAACTTGGGCGTGAGCGGCTCGGCGGGCAGCTCAGCTGGTTTTTGCGCCACGATCTTGGCGATGGTGTCGGTGCGGTAGCCCTCGTGCAGCAGATCGGTGACCAGCGTGAGCGTGATGCGGCCCGGCAGCACGTTGGCCGGCGCGGCGGGCACGGGCGAGGGGCGGGGGCGCAGCCAGTCGGCCAGCGAGGCCTTGTTGCGCGCCAAGGCGCTGCCCCCCGAGAACAAAGCCAGCGCGGCGGGCCAGCCGATCTTGCTGATGAAGGGCCGCGCCTGAGGGGCCAGCAGGGGCACGCTCAGGCTGCCACCCACGGCGGGCAAGCCCGTGAAGGTGATCGCTTCGGCGCGGGCGCTGGCGTCGGCCCATTGCGCACGCATCGACACGCCACTGGCCAGGCCCGCCTTGCCGCTGTAGTTGGCGTAGCGGGTGTTGAGCTCTTGCTGGGTGGCGGGCGCGCCCTGCCAGACCAGGTTGAGCTGCAGGCGGCTGAGCGTCTTGCCCAGGGCTTCGCTGCTCTGGATGAAAAAGCGCGAGCCTGGCGCGGCTTGGGGCCCGAAAGGCAGGTAAGCCTTCTTGGGGTCGATGGCCCCCAGATCGCCTTCCAGGGGCAGCTGGCTCATGCCGTGGACGCTCACTTGCAACTGCACCTGGCGCACGCTCAGGCCGGCCATGGCGTCGTGGCCCAGAGGGCCGTCGGCCTTGATCCGGCACTGCAGCACGGGCAGGCCGGGCTCGAAGGCCTGGAGGTGCACGGCGCTGAGGTCGACCACCGCGGGCTGGTCGGCGTCGAGCTGGCAGCGGAACTGGCGCAGGTGGCTGGCTGCGCCGGTGTCGGCCGTCAGGGGGAAGGGGCCCAGCCAGCCTTTGGGGCCTGTGAGCAGCACCTCGAAGGACGCGGCCAAAGCGGCGGGCGTGTGCGGCGCTTGCAGGCCGTCGAGCGCCAAGGTGAGCGTGATGCTGCGTTGGCCTTCGGCCAGGCGCAACAGGGGCGAGGCCAGCGCAAAGCCGGTCACGCCCACGGGCAGTGTCGGCCTGCCCGCCAGAGGCAGCGCGAACGGCGACCACACCGGGCGCTCCGCTGGCAGCTTGGCGCCCAAGCCGTCGAGCGAGCGCGCCAGCGGGGCCATGACCAGCCGGCCTGCGGCGTGGCCCACGCTGCGCACCTCGGCCACTTCGGCGTGGTTGAGCACCGTCGGGCGCACGGGGGCGTAAGTCAGCGCCTGGCCAGCGCTGTCCTTGCCTGCGCTCAGGCGCTGGTCGGTGCTCAGCGCCAGGGGGGCGGCGCCCTTCTTGAGCGTGACCAGCACATGGGCGTGGTCAGGCAAGGCCGGGCGGGGCTGGAAGCCCAGCACCGTCTGCATCTGGAAGGCCAGGTGGCGACGGGTGAAATCGTTGAGCACCGCGCGCGGCTGGCTGGCCAGTTGCGCATAGGCCATCAGCAGCGCGAGGTGGGGCGGCACCTGGCCGTCGTCGCGGTGCAGCATCGCGTGCAGCCGGGCGCGCAGGAGGGCTTGCAGCCGGGCCCGCAAGGCGGTGTGGGTGGCGACGTCGCTGGGGTGTTGGGCCAGGGCGTCGGTGAGCGATTGCTGCACGGCGCGCTCGGCTGGGGTGAGCGGCAGCAGCACCTCGTCAAAGCGGCCGGCCGGCTGCGTGGGGCTGACGTCGAAGTGGTGCAGGGCCCCGGCGATGGCACGCGCCGCCAGCACGATGTCCACGGGCTCGCGGTCGTCCAGGGGGGCGTGGGTGGCAGCCAGATGGGGGTGAAGCCGGTCGCCCTGGCTGGTGCCCGGGCTGGCCATCTGCGCGGCGCTGGGGCCGTGCGCAGTGGCCGGGGCGTTGTCGGGGGCCGTGGGGTTGGACATGGTGGTGGCTGGGGGTGGGGCCAGGCGTCAGCCGGCGCGCGGCGCCGTGACGGCCGGGTGCTCGTTGGCGTCGCCCAGGTAGAAGGGGTAGACCAGGTTGAAGCGCGAGTTGGTGCTGCGCACGACGTAGTCGAGTTGGATGCGCAACACGCCTTCGTTGGCCTGGCTGTCGTCCACGGTGAGCTCAAGCACCCGGATGCGCGGCTCGTGCACCAGCACCCCGGTGCGGATGCGGTCGATCAGCAAGGTGCGAAGCGTGGTTTGCAGCGGCTCGAATTGCAGCTCGCTGAGGTCGAGGCCGTAAGTGGGGAAGAGCGGGCGCTCACCCGGCCGCGTGCCGAACAAGATGCGCAGGCTGGTGTGGATGTCGGCCTCGTCGGCCGTCATGGCGGGGCCGGCAGGACCGAAAGCCGGTGGGAAGGCCCAGCCGCGGCCCAGGAAGGGGGTGAAGGTGTCGTCCATGGGTGTCTTTCAGCCGCCGATCAACACGGTGGGCGAGCCCACGGCCGGGGCGCCGCCACACACGCAGCTGTCGCCCACACGCAGCGCCGGCTTGCCGCCAATGAGCACGGTGGCGCTGCCCAGCACGAAGGCCGACACCGGCGGGTGGCCGGCGTTGACCATGGGGCAGGCGTGCATGTCGCCCACCACGGCCGCAGGCAAGCCACCGATCATCACGGTGGGCACGCCGGGGCCCAGCACGGAGCCGCCGTGGTTGCTCAGGTCAGAGAGTCGGGCTGCAGGTGGCATGTCCGGGCCTTCAGTTGATCATCACCAGGGAGCCCTTCACGGTGGTGGAACCTGAGCTGTTGAGCTCGGCCCCCGCACTGCCCTTGAGCGTGAGTTGCGTGCCGGCCTCGACGGTGCAGGCGGTGCCGGTCTTGACCGTGAGCGAGCCGGTGTGGTCGTAAGTCGTGTCGCCGGTGACTTTGAAGTTGAGCTGGTCGATGCTCTCCACGCTGATGCCTTTGTCGTTCAGCGTGAGCTTGTTGCCGTGGCTGTCGGTCAGCGTGACCGAGGCCTGGTCGTCGTCCAGCACCAGGCTGTGGCCACCGGGGGTGCACAAGGTCAAGATGCTTTTCTCGTCGTTGAAGTGCAGCTTCATGCCACTGCGGCTGGTGAAGCCCTTCTCGTGGTTGTCGTTGCTGCCGGCGATGGGGGCGGGCCGCGCGCTGCTGTGCAACATGCCCAGGATCACGGCGTGGCGAGGGTCGTCGTCCAGGAAGCCAAGCACCACCTCGTCGCCGATCTCGGGGCGCACCACCAGGCCGCGGTCCTTGCCGGCGTCGGGGCTGGCCACGCGCGCCCACACGCCATCGCTGTCGTCCACCAGGGGCAGCTTCACCCGCACGCGGAACTCGTTGTCCGGGTCTTCGTTGTCGGTCACCACGCCGATCTGCAGGCCGTGCACGGGCGCCAGCAGGCTGGGCGTGCGGCTGGCTTGCAGCCGGGCCACGCGCTCGGGATCGACCGGCACGCTGCCGAAGTGGATGTGGGTCCGCCAGCCTTGCACCAGGTCCATCTCGTGGCGCACACCGGTGACCAGCACCTCGCCATTGAAGCGGTCGCCCACGCCGGCGAGCTCGACCACGTCGCCCGGTTGCACCTGGCCCAGGCCGTCGCAACGCGCACGGCCATTGACCTGGTTGAGCCGGGCGATGGCGAAGCGGGCATCGGCCGCCAGGGTGGCCTCGTCGTCGGCCAGCATGGCGTGGCGCAGTTCGACCACGCTTTGGCCCATGGCGCTGGCCAGCTCGTCCGGGGTGAAGTTGCCCGGCGCGGTGTAGCCCGGCGCCGCGCCATCGAGCGTGTGCACGGCCTGGTCGGCCGCGCTCCAGGTGAGCGTCTGCACGGCCTGGGTCTGGGCGCGGGCGTCGATCTCGCCGTCGAACTCCTGCAGCGTAGAGCCGTATTGCAAGGTGGCCACGGCCTGGCCACTCGCCTTGGGCTTGACCGTGTGGATGTCGGTGCCACGGGTGAGCACCAGGTGGCCGTTGGCCTGCGCGCGGGTCACGACGAAGTCCCAGTCGGTCGTGTCGTATTGCACCAGGTGCTTGTGCTGCAACGAGGTGCTGGCGACTTGCGCGTCCAGCCCTGCGTTGTTGAGCAAGCTGGTGATGACGTCGCTGTCGGTCTGGTCGAGGTGGTTGGCGCTGTGGCGGTGCAGGCTCATCTTTACCGCGGCGTGGCGGCACTCGATGACCAGTTGCGAGGCGCTCTGGTCACGCACCTTCAGGCGCTGGCGCACCACGATGCCGGTGAACAGCGTGTCGACCTGGCCGCCGCCCCCCGCCTTGATGACGACTTCCGCGCCCGGGGCGAACAGGCTGTCGTTGCTCAAGGGGAAGTCGCTGACGCTGGCCGTGCCGTCGAGGTAGGCCAGCCTTGCGGAGGCAATGTGGTTGGCCGTGTTGACCACGCTCACCGACACCAGCTGGTGGGTGCGCGGCACGACGGTGCCGCCCACCTCGACGGTGAACTCGCGCTGTTCAGGGGGGATGGGCAGGGTGCGGGATGCCGGTGGCATTCACTTCTCCAGCGGCGGGAAGACCAGGCGCGTGCCCGCAGGCAGTTGCCGAAAGCTCAACAGCCCGTTGGCGCGGGCCACCCGCGGGGCGTAGCAGGGGTCGCCATAGATGGCCTGGCACAGGCTGTAGAGCGAGTCACCCGCCTTGAGCGTGCGCACATGGGTGAGGTCGGGCGACGAGTCCTGGGCCAGGGCCACGCGGGTCTGGTCGTCGGAAGCGTCGGTGAACACGGCGGTGATGACCGCACGCAAGGGCTCGCCCGAGGGCTTGAACAGCTTGTAGACGATGGACGCGCTCTTGAGCACGCAGCGCTTGACCGCCACGCGGCCCCAGGCCACCTTGAGGTGGTTGGGGCGGTGGATGTCGCCGTTGTAGCCCGTCACCTTCTGGAAGTGGGCCACCTCGGTCTGCACGTCGATCTTGCGGCCGTTGGCGCCCGTGCCGTCCAGAAAGAAGGCCAGGGTCAGGTCACCTGGCTTGACCTTCTTGAAGTCCATGCGGCTGCCCGTGGTGCCGGCGCCCTGCCCGCTGTCGTACTCCATTTCGTAAGACAGCGTGATCTCGGCCGGGTTCACATAGGCCTGGAAGGTGTCGATGGCCGAACCGCTGTAATCCGGCTGGGTGTAAGCCTGGATCAGCAAGTGTTCGAGCTGGCCGGTGGCGGGCATCAGGGCTCCTGACGCTCGCGCAGCACTTCGAGCACGCGCGCGACGCACTCGGCCACGATGGCCTGGCGGTCTTCGGAGGGGCCAGGCGGCGTGGCGCTGCCACCCGAGGTGGCGTTGTCCACCTCGACGGAAATCACGACTTCATCGACGATGATGGGCATGGGGGCCTTTCAAGCAAGCGGGCGCACAGGCGTTCATGACTTGGACACCGAGAAGGTCTGGTAAGCCAGCTGCAGCGTTTCGACCACATAGCTGTTGGCCATGGCGCTGAGGTCGCTGACCGCCCATTTCACCGGGTAGGCCTTGACCAGGTGCCAGGTCATCAGCGGCTGGTGCCGTTCGTTGAGCAAGGTGACGTTCACGTCGTGCGGCGTGATGTCGAGTTGCTCCACACAGGTCTGCACCCAATCCCACACCGCCGATTGCGTCATCAAGCCGCGCTTCAAGACCAGGTCCGGGTATTTGGCCCGCACGGGGTAGCGCTGCGTGTAGCGGTTCTCGCCACCTTCCGGCACTTCTTCGGTCGCGAACTCCACGCTCAGCCCGCTCACGTCGGTGAAGCGGGTGTCGTTGTCCTGCGCCGGGGTGAGCCCCAGCACCTCGACCTTGAAATGGAAGCCAACGGGCGGTGTGTTCATGGGCCGCGTCAGTCGTTCTGCACTTCCAGCCCTTCGTGGGCGATCTCGATGGTCTCGATCGCCACTTCGTTGGCAGCGGCCTTGAGCGCCGGGCCTTCGACCTTGACGGGGAAGGCGTTGTGGATCTTCCAGACCATGACCGGCTCGTGCTCTTCGTTGAGCAGGCTGATGGTCAGGTCACGGCGCTCAACGGTGTTGAGCTTGATGGTGGTCAGCCACTTGAAGAAGTCGTTGTCCGACTTCACCACGCCACGCTTGAGCGTGATGTTGCTGAACTTGCGCAGCCCAGGCATCTTGACCGACGAGTACTCGGGGAACGAGCCGTCGCGGTATTCGATGACCTGGTTTTCTTGGGTGAGGCCGGAGACTTCGGAGAAGCCGATCCGGGCGCCGCCCCACTGCACGTTGAAGTGGAAGACGGGTAAGGGGTATGCACCGGGCATGTTGTGTCCTTCCTAGGTGTCCTGGATCAATGGGTGTGGGGGGTCAGGAGGTTTGCAGCTTGTGCGAGAACTTCAAGACGATGAATTCCGCAGGCCGCACCACCGCCATGCCGATCTCGACGATCAGGCGGCCTTCCAGGATGTCCTGGCTGCTCATGGTGGTGCCCAGGCCGCAACGCACGAAGAAGGCGTCCTTGGTGCTGGCGCCGGCCAGCGCGCCTTCGCGCCACTTCTGGGTCAGGTAGTTTTCGATCATGCCGCGCACCTTCACCCAGGTGTTGGCGTCGTTGGGCTCGAACACGGCCCAGTAGGTCGACTTCTTGACCGACTCTTCGACCATGTTGAAGAAGCGCCGCACCGACACATAGCGCCACTCGTTGTCGTTGCCGGCCAGCGTGCGGGCGCCCCAGATGAGCGTGCCCTTGCCGGCGAAGGCGCGGATCGCGTTGACCGACTTGCCCGAGGTGGCGTCGATGTTGAGGTTGTCGGTGTCGTCCTGGTCAAACAGGTAGGTGGGCGCCAGCACGCCCGTGAGGCTGACATTGGCTGGGGCCTTCCAGACGCCGCGCTGGTTGTCCACCAGGGCGTAGATGCCGGCGATGGCACCGGAGGGCGGGCACACCGTGGTGGCGTTGCTCACGCCCTTGAGGATGCCGCGATACAGGCTGAAATGCTCGCCCAGGTAGGCCTCGTCGTTGGCCACGTAAGTGGCGGCGGCGGCCGTGATCTGGGCCAGGGCGCTGCCCACGGCGGTGAAGGCGGCCAACAGCGTGGGCAGCACGCTGTCGAGCTGGGCCAGCTTGGTCACGCCCACGCCCGTGGGCACGTTGCCCGCGCTGGGGGCGGCTGCCGTGAAGATGGTGCCCCACTGTGTGGCCGCCGGCTTGGCGCCCAGGCTTTGCTGCACGTCGTAGTTGGCCAGCGGCACGGCCTTGAGTTCCAGTTCGATGTTGAGCACCGGCTCGTACACGCTCGCCAGCGAGGTGATCTGGCCCTGGATGGCGGTGACCAGGTCGGCGTTGCTGACCTTGCCCGCGCCCACCACCAGGCCGTCGATGGCCCGTGCAGCGTCCATCAGGAAGCCGAAGAGCTTCTCCAGGTTGTCTTCGATCTTCGAGCCTTGGTAGGCGATGAGCAAGCCGTCTTGCTTGGCCGTGAAGCGGCCGCCCAGCAAGGTGGTCTTGGCCGCTTCGATCTTGGGCTGGTCGGCCATCACCTGCTTGAGGCGGGTGATCTTGGCCAGCAAGTCGGCTTCGCTGGTCAAGGTGGCGATGTCGACCGGCTGGCTGCCCTTGTACAGCTTGGTCGTCGGGGCGGTGAGGTCGGCGAAGCCCACGGCCTTGGGGTAGGCGATGCGCAGCCAAGGCGCGTAGGCGGCGCCGTATTTCAGGCTGTTGATGCCCATCTTGTCGCGCAGCGACTGGATGGACGTGCCATGGCTGGTCTTGTTGTCGTAGAAGGCGGGGTCGAGCAGGGCCACGCGGTCGCCGAGCTTGCCGCATTGGGCCAGGGCTTGTTGTTGCACGTTGGCCAGGTCGTCTGCGGGCAGCGAGGCGGCGTCCGGCGTCACCAGGATGGTGGGCTCGTCAACCTTGGCCACTTCGGCCAGGCCGGCGGTGAGGTCAGCCTTGTCCGGGGTGGCGTTGTAGTCGCCCACCGACACCACGTAGCACGGGCCGCCGCCGTTGTCATAGAACAGGCGGATGGCGTCGAAGAGGTGGCGGTTGTTGCCCGTGCCGAGCTCCACGCGCTGGAAGTTGCCGCCGTCGTCGAGCAGCACCTTGCTGATGTCGAGCTTGGGCGCGCCGCCAAACAGCTGTTGGTATTCGAGCATCGAGGTGATGCGGGTGGGCACGTTCTTCAAGTCGCCGCTCAAGCTGCGGGTGGCCTGGGCTGTGTAGCCCACAAAGGCCGGCACGGCGGTCGCGACCTCGGCCACCGAGGGCGGGAACACCGAGATTTCTTCGACGTACACGTCGGGCGTGCGGTAAGTGGGCATGGCTCAAGCGCTCCTTAGGGTTGACTCAGTTGAACGACAAACTGGGCATCGTTGCGATCGGCCCCGGGCTGGGGCAGGTTGGCGATGACCGCTTCGCCAGAGCGGTGCAGCCCGATGCCTTGTGGCCCGCGCGCCTGACGGGCGAGCGGGGCGTTGGCTTCGAACAGCACGACCTGGCGGGTGTGGCCCGGATCGAGGAGATCCGGAGAAAGGCAGCCGTCGGGCAACGGCGGCAGGTGACGGGTGAATTGCAGCCGGTCGACTTCGGGCACGCTCAAGCGGTCGTCGGTGACGATGAAGGCGTTGGCATCGGTGGGCTTGACCAGCAGGTAGTAGCGCAACACGTCGCTGCGCGCTGGCAGCGCCAAGGTGAAGGTGTGGCCTGGGCCGCTGGCGACGGCGGCGACCTGGCTGGCGCTCACGGTGAGTTGCAGCACGCCCCAGCAAGCGGCCAGGCCCGCTGCCACGAACAGCGCCTGCGTGGCCACCACATGGCCCGGCCGGTCTTCTTCGACCAGGTGAACCAGGCCTTGCAGTGAGCCCGCGTCCCAGGCCCAGCTGGCGTCGGTGGGGCCCAAGGTGGTGGCGGCGCGCGGCAAGCCGTTGGCCGTCTGCACGCGCAGGCCCAAGGGCCGTGTCGTGCGCAAGGGGCTGAGGCTCACGCGGGGCGGCACCACGCGCACGCTTTGAGGTTGTGCGGCGATGGCATCGAGGCTGGCGCCTTGGGTGAAGAAGGCCTGCTGGCCTCGCCCCACGCCCATGGGGTCGGTGTAGCGGGCGAAAGCCGGGTCGCGCACCTGCAGGCCAAAGCTCAAGGTCAGGCCCGTGCAGTCGACCAGCGGCACGCCGTGCTCGTCCACCTCGACGGCCACGTGGAGCTGGCCTTCGGCTTCGCGCAAGCGGGCCTTCATGGCCTGCAGCACCTGCTGGGTGGCTGGGGGCACCACGAAGCGCAGCACGTCGCAGCGCCCGCCGAAGAAGGCGTGCGACACGGACAAGGTCCAGAGCGTGCGAAAGCCGGCGTTCACAGGCCGTTCACCTGGGTGGCGAGCTCGCTCACCGGCGAGCCGGTGCCCTTGGGCTCGGTGTCTTGCAGCCAAAGCATGCGGATGCGGTAGACCATGGCCGGCATGTGCTTGGTGCCGATGCAGGTCCACAACTGGTTGAGCTGGTCGGGGCCGTAGCTGAGCAGCTCCACGCTCAGGCGCTCCACGCCGGTGGGCATGGCGGGGTGGTCACCAGGCGTGAACACGGGGTTGGCCTGAAAGAAAGTGAGCAGACAGGCCAGACGGCGCAGGCCTTCGTCATAGCTTTGAAACCGACCGGTCACCACCACGATCAGGTTGACCTTGATGGGGGGCGGCAAGGTGACTTCGCGCCCGGCCACCACCTGGCGCAAGGGCATCTGTTCGCGCAGCACGCGCTCTTCTTCGATCTGGAACAGCGCCAGCCGTGTGGAGTCGACTTCCAGCGCCAGGGCGCCCGTGCCCAGGTCGACCAAAGGCCCCACCGACAGCTTGCCCAAGGACAAGCCCAGGCGCCGCGACATGTAGCCGTTGGCCGCATCGGCAAGGAACTTCAAGGCCTGGTCGATCATGCGTGATCACCCGGCGCCTCTGGCAAGCTCGACAACATGGCGGGTCCTCGTCTGGCTCTCGTGAAATGAACTTTCAGCCTATGAGACCAGAGAGCGGGCGCCAGCAAAAGACTACGTCTTAGGGGGTGTGTCGGTTGACCAAGGTCAATGGCGCTCGGCCACGCTTGTGCATTGGCGTGACCATGTGCGACTTCGCGGCCCGTGCGATCCAGGCGCCCGTGGCGTTCAGCGGTGTGCCCGGTCGGGCCGGGATGAGCAGGCCGTGAGCGTGGGGGCTCAGGTCCAGGTGCCGGGTGCCGAAGGCAGGTGGGGCAAGGGCACCACAGCAGGCCCATCGCGGTTGAGCACCGCATGCAGGAAGAGGCTCAAGACCGACACGATGATGCCGGTGAAGAAGGCCGACCAGAAGCCGGGCAACTCGAAGCCCCGCACCAGGGCGGCCACCAGCATCACCATCAGGCCGTTGATGACCAGCACGAACAGCCCGAAGGTCAGCAGCGACAGCGGGAAGGTGAGCAACACCAGCGCCGGTTTGAGCACGGCGTTGACCAGGCCCAACAGCAGGGCCGCCAGGAACAAGTCACCCCAGGTCTGGAAGCGCACGCCCGGCACCATGCGGCTGGCCGCGCCCAGCGACAAGGCGGTGATGGCCAGGTGGTACAGGAAGGTGGTCACTGGGGCTGGCGCGGGTTGGCTTCAGCGTGGTGCGCCAAAGGCCACGTCGGGCAAAGCCAGCGCGGCCTCGGCCATGTCCACCAAGCGCTTGTTGTGGTCCATGGCGGCCTTTTGCAAGGCCCGGTAAGCGGCTTCTTCGGTCAAGCCCAGGCGGCTCATCAACACGCCCTTGGCGCGTTCGATCACCTTGCGCTCCTGCAAGGTGCGCCGAGCGGATTCCAGCTCGGCTTCCATGGCGCTCAAGCGGGTCGACTGCTGCTGCAGCATGTCCTTGAGCGAGGCCACGGTGGCCGGGTCGCTGTCTGCGGTGGGGGCGCGGCGCGCTTGTTCGGTGCCGCCCACCGGCAACACCGGTGCGGCTTCAGGCTGGCCCGCGCTGTTGTCGAAGAAGCGGTCCACGGCGTGGATGTGGGCCGAGGGGTTGGCGCGCAACTGGCGGATCAGGCCCTCGGAGTCTTGCAGCCCTTGCTGAGCCGCCTGGATGCTGGCGGCGCAAGTGTCGCGCAACACCTTCACCACCTCGGCTTCGATCGCCCACAGCTCGTCGACGCGGCCGGTGCACAGGTCGAACCAGTCTTCGCTTTGGGCCGGGTCCAGCCGGGCGCCCGAGCGCGCCGTGCACAAGGTGCGGCGCAGGCGTTCGAGTTGCGCCACCTTGGGCGAGAGCTGGTGTTGCTGCCAGCGCGAGCGCAGCGGCTCGCCGATGCATTCTTCGAACACCTGCAGGCTGTGTTCCTGGGCGTCGATCAGGTGCACGATGCGCTGCTGATGGGCCTCTTCGGTCTGGCCCGAGGCGAACAGCTGGGCGCCCAGGGCGCGCTCCTGGCCTGCGGCTTCCTTGCCTTGCACCAGGTGCACGAAGGCCACCAGCAGGCGGGAAATGTGGGGCTCGGTGGCCGTGTCGGCCATGTGGAAGACCAGCTCGACCAAGCCGGCCACCACGCGGCTGAAGGCGGCCAGTGAGTCGTGGGCGGTGGGCTTGCCCTGGGCCACTTGCTGGCGCAGCTCAGGCAGGCTGTCGAGGTCGAGCATCACCCAGGCGGTGAGCGACAGCATGCGGGCGCTGGGGCCTTGTTCAGAAGCGAGTTCGGCTTCCAGCATGGCGCGCAGGCGGGCTTCGATGGCCTGGGCTTCGCGGCTGGCGGATTGCCGCTCGGAGACGAAGCGCTGGCAACCCGAGGCCAGGTGCAGGCTGGTGGCGCCGCGTTCGTGCTGCAGGGCATGGATGAGTTGGCCAATCACCTCGGTCAGCGCCACCCGCGAAGCGAGGTGCTGCATGGCGGCGATTTCCAGTTGCCTGGCGCGCAAGACGAGGTGGGTGGCAGACAGGTTCATGAACGTCGCGGGGTCACGTTGGAGGCCTGACGCCATTGTGCTTTTTTTGGAGACTGCAGACATCGAATCTGGGCCGACGTTGGGGGTTCGGGGACGCAGGAAGGCCGACATTGTCAGGCCAGCGAACGGGGCCCGCCCGGCCCAGCCGGTGAAATGTCAGCACCACAATGGTGCGAGCGAGCGGGTGGGTGGCCGCCTGACTGCTGCCCCCGCTACCATGCGGGCCATGGCCCCGCCCCAACGTCCCCTCACGCCCGTGGCCTGGCCCGAGGTCGATCCGCAGCGTTGCACCGGGTGCGGCCGTTGTGTCGCCGCGTGTCCGCCCCATGTGCTTTGGCTGGAGACCGACCACCCGCGCGGATGGGGCCCGAAGCACGCCGTGCTCCACGACGCGCCGGGGTGCACCGGCTGCGCCAAGTGCGCGGTGGTGTGCCCGTTCGACGCCATCCGCATGGTCAGGCGCTCGCCCCCGTCGGCTTGAGCCTTCAGCGCAGGCCGGGTGCGTGGTCCAGCGACAGGGCGCGCGCGTAGGCGTGTTGCTGTTGGTCGATCGCGAGGTAAGCCACCCCTTGGTCGTCCAGGTAGTCCAAGGCCTCTTCGCCCATCAGCATCGCGATGGTGGTGAGGGCCCCTGCGGCCACGCAGGTGGGCGCCGCCACGCTGATGGATTGCCAGTGCTGCACTGGCCAGCCGGTGCGGGCGTCGAGGATGTGGCAGTAGCGGCGCCCGTCGTGGATCAGGAAGCGTTCGTAATCGCCACTGGTGGCCAGGGCCCCTTCCTGCACCTCGATGCGGGCGGTCAGCGCCTGAGGTGCCCGTGGGTGCTGGATGCCGAAGCGCCAGGGCTGGCCATCGGGCCTCGGGCCCAGCACGCGGATGTCGCCACCCAGGTTGACGAAGCCGTGGTGGAAGCCCAGGCTTTGCAAGAGGCTGGCGGCGCGGTCGGCGGCGTATTCCTTGCCGATGCCGCCGAAGTCGAGCTCCATGCCCGCCCGGGTCAGCCTGACCTGGCGGCCCTGGCGTGCCACCAGGGGCCAGCCCACGTTGGCGCGCAAGGCGTCGAGGCGCTCGGCGCTGGGGAGCTGGTCGCTGCGGAAGTCCCAGGCGTGGCGCAAGACGCCGGAGGTCACGTCGAAACGGCCCCGGCTGTCGTCGTAGAGCGTGCCGGCGAAGTCCAGCAAGGCGGCGGTCTCGTCGTCGACGCTCACGCCTTCGGCTTGGCCTGCCGTGGCGTTGAGCTGCGTGATCACGCTGTCTTCGCGGTAGCGCGAGTATTTCAGCTCGATGCGGCGCACCTCGCCGATGGCGCGCATGAAGGCCGTGTCACGCGCCACCACGCCGCCTTCGACCGACCAGCCCTGCTCGTCTTCCAGGCGGATCTCGCAGGCGCAGGCCATGGCCGGGAAGGTGGCGCTGGCCGGGTCTGGCGCCAGGGGCACCGAGGCACGCGCCGCGCTGGGCGCAGCCAGGGACCGGGCCACGGCCCCCGAACGGCTGGGAACAAGCTGCGGTCGCATGGGTACTCCTCTCAAAAGCTGTGCTTGGCGCCGACTTGCCAGATGACGGCCGACAGGGGCTCGATGCCGCTGGAGCCTGTGCCCAAGAGGCGCAGGCGGCTGTCCTGGCGGTAATAGCTGGCTTTCACATTGGCCGACCAGCTGTCGCTCACCGGCCATTCGAGCTTGGCGCCCGCCGTGATGGCGCCGAAGGCGGACAGCCGCTGGTCCAGCGTGGTGTAGCCACTGGTGTCGGCCGGTTGCGGGTAGGTGGCTGAACTGGTGTCCACAGGCACATAAAAGCGCGCGGCGCTTTGGGTGTGCCACCGAAGCTCGGGCGTGAACGTGGTGCCGTCGCTCACGGGCAGGGCCCAGGCCAGCTCGACGGTGTGGGCACGCACGCCCCAGTCGTCATGCCACCAGCGGTAGCCCCACTTGAGCGCGCTGTCGCCCAACCAGTGGTTCCAGCGCAGCTGCACGACGTGGGCGAGGCGGGTGCCGGGTCGGCTGTCCCAGTCCTTGTAGGGGTCGTTGAGGTAGCCCTGCTGCTGGATGCGGGTGTACGCCAGTTGCACCAGGTCGTCGCGGGTGAAGGCCTGGGTGACGCCCACTTGCCAGTCGTCCACCGCCTTGCGGGCATCGACCACGACCTGCGTGCTGGGGTTGACCACGTCGCGGGTCCAGCCCCGCCCCACGTTGAAGGTGGTGTTCTGGTCTTCGGTGGCCCAGCGCCCCTCGGCGGACAGCGTGCGTGAGCGGTAGTCGGCTTCGGTGGAGCGTGCGCCGCCCACCGTGAGGCTTTGGCGCCGGAAGTAGCGGGTGAGCTTGCCGTCGATGGCCCGGCGCGTGTCTTCGAAGTTGGCGAAGCTGCTTTGGTCGGCGTAATAGGTGGGCGAGGCGCCCGAGACCCGGTCGACGGTGCCGGCGCCTTCGAGCGCCCATTCGCGGCCCAAGGGCAGACGCACGGCGATGGCGGGCGAAATGACCTTGGCGCGGCCGACGGTGGCGCGGCCGCTTGACGAGGTCGACGACGTGGTGGTGCCTGTGCTGCCTCCGGTGGTGCCGCCGGTCGAGCCCCCGCCGCTGGCGGCAGAAATGGTGGCGATGCCGCCCGACGTCACCGACGAGCCCGAGGCTGAGCTGCTGCTGTGGCTGCTGTCGTTTTGCCACTCGTTGTAGCCCGACAGCTTGAATTCGATCGTGGCCTTCTCGGGCGCCTCGTCGGCCCGGGCAGGGCGCGGCGCGGCCAGGCCGACCACGCCCGGCAGCGCGCAGGCGGCCAGCACGATGCGGCCCCAAGCGGGGCCACGGCCTTCAGTTGCAGCCACAGCCGCCTCCTCCCACGCCGTCGCCGCCACTGGCGGCTTCCTTGCTGAAGTAGGTGTGCGACGTGAAGCGGGCTTCGAGGCCGTCCTTGTCCATCAGCATTTCGGGGCGGGCGAGGTTGCGCTTCTCCCAGGCCTGGGGCGGCTGCCACAGGCCACAACCACTCAGCGTGGCGATCAGGGCGACACAGGCCAGGGCCTTGGCGGCGGCGCGGGTCATGCTCATGGGGTCAGTGCGCGCTGGATGGCGGCCTCCAGGGTGGCTCGGTCGTCGTCGCGGAAGCCGGCGTGCACGAACAGCACACGGCCGTCCGGCCCGATCAGCACCGAGGTGGGCATGCCGGCGATGGCGTAGCGGCGTGGGGTGTCGCCCTGGCCGTCGAAGGCCACGCGGAACTGCGCAGGCACTTTGGCCAGGAAGCGCTGGGCCTCGTCGCGGTGTTCGTCGAGGTTGACGGCCACCACCTGCAAGCCTTGCGCGCCGAAACGCTGTTGCAAGGCGTTCATCCATGGGAACGATTGCTTGCAGGGGCCGCACCAGGAGGCCCAGAAGTCGAGGTAGACCACCCGGCCGCGCAAATCGCGCAGGGCCAGGGAACTGTTGGGGCCCCGTCCGTCCGTGGCTGAGGGCAGCTGGAAATCGGGCGCCGGCTCGCCCACGGCCACCGCATGTGCCTGGGGCACAGCGGCCAGCGTGCTCAACGCCCAGGCCACAGCCGAGGCGGTTCGGGTCCAGTGGGTCATGGCTCACCTTCTGTTCTTGGCGCCGGGCTCGTGACTCGGCGCGTTCAGCCCCATATTAAGTGGGCTGAATGCACATTTGTGTAAGCCAGCGTAAAGGGGAGAAAAGACGTGTGTCAACCCCTCAGGGTTTGGCTGTGACCCGCACCATGGGTTGCTGGGCGTTGCCGTTCACGCTGTAGAGCAAGACCATCGAGCCCGCGTCGTTGATCGCCAACCCCTGGGTCACCTTGGCGCCAGCGGGCAGCGCCGTGCCCTTGGCCAGCAGCCAATCGGTCAGGTCTTGGGCCTGGCCGTTGAGCCACAACTTGGCGCGGCCACTGTCGTTGCGGCCCAGGGCGGTGTCGAGGTGGTTGAGGTCGGTCACGTCGGCGGCGTCGGCCAGTGGGGTGAGTTGCCCCTGGCGCAGCAGGCCCCACAGGCTGGGGCCTTGGCCCACGGTGGGCCCGTGCAGGGTGACGATGCTGCCCCGGTCGTTGATCAGGCGGCCGGCCGACCAGGCGGTCACGCCAGCCAGCGGGGTGGCCAAGGTGGTGTCGGTCCAGACGGCCAGCTCGGCCGCCTGCCCCTCTTTGTTGAACACCTGCCCCACCACCTGGCCGCTGTTGTTGAGCGCCACCCCCAGGCCGGAGTCGAAGCCCCCGGTGGGCAAACGGGTGAGCTGACCGGCGCGCCACACCACCGGGGTGCGGGTGCCGTCGGCCAGGTTGAGCAGCGAACCTGTGGCCACGCCCTGGTTGTTGATGCCGGTGAGCCCCAGCTGGGTGTTGGCGGGCGCGCTCACCCGGGTCAGGGCGCCGTTGTGCAACACGCGGTAGACGGGCGTGCTGGCGGTGCTGCGCACCACCTGCCATTGGCCGTCGTCGCTCGCAGCGGCCAGCACCATGTCGTCGGTGGTTTGGGGCAGCGTGGTGGGCGCCACGCTCGTGGCGGTGGTCGCGGCCCAAGTCGCCGGACGACCCACGTAAGCGTTGGCCAGGCCCAGGCCGATCAGGCTGCCCGCCAGGTAATGGCTCAGCGAGAACTGGCTACGTGCACCCAGCACGCGGTGGGTGTGGTCGATGGTGAAGCGTTGCGGGTCGAAGAAGCCGGTGTTGTCGCCATAGGTCGAACGCAAGGTGGTGACCGTGTAGCCCGACGGCGTTTGGGCGAAGGCCGCCCCCGCAGACAAGCCGACCAGGCAAACCAAGACCGCCAGGACGGCGCGACGCAGGGGGGCAGGACGGTGGGGCATGGCGTTCTCCTCTGACAAGGTGGTGGCGTGGGATGCTGCCACCCGCGCCTGCCCTTGACCAGCCCTGGCGGGCAAGACTGGCCCTGTTGCGTTGACCCCAGCCCCATTTTTGGGGGGCAACACACGAGCCCGAGCCGGGCGCACAATGGCGGCTTCGCACACACAACAACACAGGGAACCCCGGTCGCTCAGGCTTGCGCGACGGCTGCGCGCCGTCCGCTGCGCGCTGTGCTGGCCAGGCTGGCCTGTGGCGCATCACTGGCCGTTCACCATGACCCCTCGCTGGAAACGTCTCACCCTGGCTGGCCTCGCGCTGGCGGGCGTCCTGGGCTTTGCGGTGCTCACGCGCGCGCACTTCGCCGGGGCGGCCAACGCGCTGGCCATCGACCTCAACCGGCCCGACATCCTGGTGCGGTCGGCGCGCCTGTCGGATTTGCCGCGTGACCTCGTCCAAGCCCCCTTGCTGCGCGGCGTGTTGACCGACGAGGTGGTGCATTACTACCAGGATCACCCCACCCGCCTGTCGCTGATGGGCACGCTCAAGCGCCTGGCCTTTGAACATGACCTCAGCTGGAGCGATCGCCTGGTCGCCACCTTGATGGACGCGCCGGGCGAGCTCTCGTTGTGGCGAGACGCCAAGGGCCGCCCCGAGTACTTCATGCTCGTGCTCCAGCAAAACCTGGCCACGCAGATCGCCCAGCAATTGGCCAAGTTGAGCTTGTCGGACAAACAGCTCAGCGTCCTGGACACCATCCAAGGCGCCCACGGCGACGCCCGGGTCTACGTGTTGCAGTTCGATCGCCACCACCAATGGGCTTTCGTGGCCGAAGGCGATCGCCTGGTGGTGTTGTCCGACCTGGGCATGCTGCTCGACGGCAGCCAGATGACCCGCGCCACCCGGCAGGCCCTGAGCGAGGCCTTGCGGGGGGCGGCCGCGGCCAAGTCGGGGGAGCCGGCCGTCAGCGTGCAGGCCCGCAGCCTGGGCCTGGGCCCCTTCCAAGGCGCCCGCCAGGACATCAGCGCCCGCGCCGATTACCTGTCGTTCGGCTACCAGATGTTCTTCCCCGGGCTCGACGCCCTGCGCGTGGTCGAAAGCCAGGCGGGCGGCTGGCAGCTCAGCGCGCGCCTGAACGCCAGCGCCTTGCAGGCCTGGCAGGAAGGCAGCCGCCGCCTGTGGCAAACCGTGCCGGCCGGCCATGCCGTGTGCGTGGCCCTGCCCATGGCGTGGCAGCCGGGCACCGCGGTGTTGAAGTCGGTGGTCAAGCCCGACACGCTCAAGCTGTTCGATCAGCTCGACCCGGTGGCGGGCCTGTGCTGGAACCGGGGCGGCGGCTTCGATGCGCCCATGTTGGCGGCGCGCCTGCGCAACCCGGCCCGCCCCGCCGACGACCAGGCCGTGGCCGCCTTGGTGGCCGGCGTCACCCGCAAGCGGGCCGGACCGGGCTCCGGGGCGCCGCAAGGCGCGCCTGTGGCGCCCGTCAGCAGCCAGGCCCTGGCCGGCGGGCAGGGCCGACTGTGGCTGCGCAAGGTGCCCCATGGCTTCGGCAACGTGACCGAAAAACAGACCCATCTGCACAAGGTCAGCGCCTTGCGTCTGGGCCAGACCCTCATGGCCAGCATCGACCAGGACACCCTGGCCCAGGCCCAGGCCGTGGCCAAGCGCAGCTACCCCGCCATGGCCGACCAGTTCCAGGACGGCGAGGTGCCGGTGATGGTGGTCGACAGCGCGCTGTTGGCCCAGGTCATCGACATGGAAACCTTTGGCGTGCTGTCCGCAGACACCGCACCGACCTTCAACCGGGTGGCGCGTCAGCTCTTGCCCGCGCGCCTGAAGGCCTTGCGCGAGCTGGGCCGCTGGCAGGTCAACTTGCCCGCCACTTCGGCCTTGCGCCCCCAAGGCGGCGATGGCCCCGACGCCAAGCTGGGCTGGGTGGACCTGACCGTGCGCAGCGCGCGTTGAGGGCCTGGCCATGGCGCCTTTGACCGCGAACCTGGTCTCGCCTGCCGCCGCAGGCCGCCGGGCCTGGCTGGGGCAGGCCTGCACTTGGGCGGCCACCGCAGGCCTGGGCGTCGCCGCGACAGCCGGGGCCACGCCGCCCACGCTGGTGCCCGCCCCTCGGCTGACCGAGCGGCTGGACGCCGCGCAAACCGCCGCCTTCCGCGCCTGGTTCGTGGCCATCGTCAACGACCAGGTGCGTCGCCCCAGCCCCCGCTGGCAGCACCGCGATTGCGCGGGCCTGGTGCGCTTTGCGGTGGCCGAAGCCCTGCGGCCGCACGACGCCCGCTGGCGCCACGCCATGGGCTGGTCTGCCCGGCAGTTGCCCCCGCCCGACGTGGCCTGGCGGGCCGACCAGGCCGAGGTCAGCCAGACCTTGGGCCGACGTTGGGCCACGGCCAGCGGCGAACGCAGCGCCTTCGCGTCGGCCATCGCCCTGGTGCAGCTCAACGCCCGCCTCGTGGGCCGCGACCGCACCGCAGCCCAGCCCGGCGACCTGCTCTTCTTTGACCAGGGCGATGACCAACACCTCATGGTGTGGACAGGCCGCGCCGTGGCCTACCACACCGGGGCGGCGCCCCGCCCCGACGACAACGGCTTGCGCTGGCAGCGGTGGGAGAAGTTGCTCACCTGGCCCGACACCCGCTGGCGCCCCCGCGCCGACAACCCCAATTTCGCCGGCATCTACCGCCTGGCCTTCCTGGCCGACGCGACCTGAGATCCCCATGCACCACTTCGCTTTGACCCCGACACCTTCCTCGTCTTCGCTGCCCCGCCGGGCCGGGCTGCCCGCCTGGGCCCATTGGTTGGGCATGGCCTTGCTGTGGGTGATGCTGGTGTGGCCCGTCGGGTCGGCCCGCGCCGAAGAAGACTACGAGCTCAACGCGCCCGGTGGTGCGCCCTTCTTCTTGTTGACCGACACCAGCTACAGCAGCCACGAGCAAGCCCAGGTGCGCTTCGAGGTGAAGTCGGAAGACCTGTTCCAGGTGGACGAGGCCGACGGCGCCGAGGTGGCGCTCTACCGGGTGGACCGACCGCTGGAGTTCTTGCAAAAGCAGCGCAACCTGCACCGCATCGACCTCAAGGCCGCCGCCCGTCCTGAAGGCCTGGCCAACACCTTGAGCTACCTGTGGGACCAATGGTGGCGCCGTGTGCGCCAGACCTGGCAAGGCATTTTCGACGGCAAGCTGCGCCAGGCCGTCACCCAGGCCAACCCCCAACTCAAGACGCCCACCACGCTGCACCAAAAGCCGGTCTATGTGCACCAGGGCGCCTATCAGGCCTTGCCCGGCTTCACCGAAGTCAGCCGCTTCCGCTACCCCGTGGGCCAGGCCAAGCCGATCGCCCCGCCCCAGGACTTGAAGCTCGATGGCTCGTCCAGCGAGTTCACCTCGCCCCGCGAAGGCAACGTCTACATCCCGCTGGGCCAGCAGAAGCCGGGCCTGTACGTGGTCGAAGCCGCCGTGGGCCGCCACCGTGCGGTCGCGCTGCTGTTCGTGACCGACACCCTGGCCGTGACCAAGACCTCGGCGCGCCAGCTCTTCGTGTGGACCGCGCAGCGCAACGGGGGGCGGCCTGCTGCCGGCGCCGAGCTGGTGTGGTCTGACCTCAACGGCGTGCTGGGCCGCGGCCAGACCGACCGCGACGGCGTGTTCGTCGCCGACCACGCCGTGCCCGAGACCAGCTATGTGTTTGGCCAAGACCAGGCAGGCGGGGTGTTCATCACCGAGAACTTCTATTACGACAGCGAGATCTACAACACCAAGCTCTACGCCTACACCGACCGGCCGCTCTACCGCCCCGGCGACGAGGTGAACATCCGCCTGTATGGCCGCGAGTTCACGTCGGCCACCCGGTCCACGCCCATGGCACGTGGCCCGGTGAGCCTCACCGTCATGGACGCCACGGGCACCCCGGTGCACCAGGCCACGCTCGACTACCAAAGCGACGTGGGGGCCGCCACCCGCTTCACCCTGCCGGCCAACGCGCCTGTGGGCGGCTACGACATCGTGATGAAGCGCGGCGACGACGACTACACCGCGAGCTTCCGTGTGGCCCCTTACGTCAAGCCTCATTTCGAAGTGCTGATCGAGCCGGGCCAGGCCACCTTCAAGACGGGGCAGGCGCTCAAGGGCCGCATCCGCTTGCGTTACCCGGACGGCAAGCCGGTGCGCGACGGTGAGATCACGCTCAGTGCCCGCGCCCAGACGCTCACCATGGTCGACGGTGACCTGCAATACGGCGGCGCCTTCCCCGTGCAGATCGACGACAACCAGACCTTGACCACCGACAGCGATGGCGAAGCCAAGTTCGAGTTGCCCGCGCTGAAAGAGCCCAGCAAGCTGATCCTGACCGTGCTGGCCACCGACGGTGCAGCCCAGCGCGTGCGCAGCACCAAAGACCTCCTGATCGAGCGCGCCGCCACCGCTTGGCGCCTGCAAGCCGACCGCCAGTTCGCCGCCCCCAAAGAGGCTGTGGCGTGGCGCTACAGCCTGGCCGAGCCGGGCAAGCCCGCCGCGCAGCGCCCGGCCAAGTGGGTGGCCATCCACCAGGAAAGCCAGACGCGGGAACAGGGCGAGCTGCCTGCCCGGCCGTCGGGCGCGCCTGCCGAGCAAGGCGGCAGCCTCACGCTGCAGCTGGCCCGCCCGGGCAGCTACACCGTCGAGGTCCACGACGCCGACGACCGCCTGTTGGGCGCCGCGCCCTTCTGGGTGTCGGGCGGGGGCCTGCAGCCGCCCCAGGGCGCCATCGACATCGTGTTCGACCGCACCACCTACAAGGCGGGCGACACCGCCCGTGCGCTCATCACCTTCCCGGTGGCTGTGGCCGACGCGCTGCTCACCCTGGAGCGCGACCAAGTCGAGCAGCACGGCCGCCTGGGCGAGCCGGGCAAGCTGGCCCGACTCAAGCGCCTGAGCGACCGCCAATGGGAAGCCAGCATCGTGGTCCAGGCCGAACACGCGCCCAACATCACCTTGTCGGTGGCTTATTTGAACGACCACGAGTTCGGCTTCCAGAACGCCGGCATCGTGGTGGCCCAGCCTGAGCTGCAAGTGGCCATCCAAACCGACCGCACCAGCTACCTGCCGGGCGACACGGTCACCGTCGACATCGACACGCGCAACACGGGTGGCCAGGGTGTGCCGGCCGTGCTCAGCCTGGGCGTGGTCGACGACATGGTCTATGCCTTGCAGCCCGAACTGGCGCCGGGGGTGAACCAGTTCTTCTATCACCTGCGGCGCAACAACGTGCGCACGCACAGCAGCTTGTCCTTCATCACTTACGACGAAGCCGTGGACCCGCGCCAGGCCGAATCCATCGCGCGTGGCCAGCAAGAGCGTGCGGTGAAGGTGCTGGAGCGCCCGCGCCGCGACGAGCGCGACACCGCCTTCTTCGACCCGGCGCTGCGCACCGACGCCCAAGGCCACGCCCGCGTCACCTTCACCATGCCCGACGCCTTGACCCGCTGGCGCCTGACCGCCAAGGGCTATGGTCAGGGCGCGGCAGACGGCCTGTTGGGCGAGCGCCGGGCTTACGTGCAGTCCGACAAGCCCTTCTTCGCCCGTTGGACGGGCGCCACCTGGCTGCGCGAAGGTGACCAGACCCAGGCCACCGTCACCGTGTTCAACCAGACGGGCCAGGCGAGCGAGCTGGAACTCGTGGCCCAGGCCGAAGGCCAGACCCTGCTGACCCAGGCGCTCAAGGCCGAGCCGGGCGCCACCCAGGTGGCCTTGCCGCTGCCGGCCCTGGCCCGCAGTCAGGACGTGACCGTGCTGGTGCGCCAGCGTGGCCGGGTGGTCGACCAGTTGCTCACCCGCCTGACGGTGGCGCCGCTGACCTGGTTGAGCGAGCGCGCCTTGAGCCTCCCGCTCGCCGCAGGCGCCACCCAGACCGCCTTGAGCTTGCCGGCCGACGCCCGCCAGGTGCGGGTGCGGGTGGTGGGCGATGGCCAGGCCGCCTGGGCCCAGGTCGCCGACGGCCTGATCGACTACCCCTACGGTTGTGTGGAGCAAACCGCTTCGCGCATGGTGCCGCTGGCGCTGGCCATCCAGGGCTTGGGCGCGACCTCGCCTGAGCACCCGCTGCGCCAACGCCTGTACGCCGCGCGCCTGCGCCTGGTGGCCATGTCCGGCCCCGACGCCGTGTTCGGCTGGTGGGGCCGAGGCACCTCGGACAGCGCCTTCCTGAGCGCCTACGCCTACCATGCCGACCGCCTGGCCACCGAGGCCTTGGGGTTGAAGTTGCCCGACGAACACTGGGCGCGCCTGCTCGACATCTACAGCAAGCAGCATGGCCAGGACACCCTGCCGCAACGCGCCTGGAGCCTGTGGTTCATGCAAGGCCTGGGCTTGCCCACGGGCAACATGGTTGAAGGCCTGATCGAGACCTTGGCGCAAGAGCAGGTGTTGGGTGCTCCGGCCGCTGCGCCGGCTGCCTCGGCGGCTGCGGCCCCGCAGCCCACATCGGCTGCCCCGCCGGCAACGTCGCCCCTCAGCCCGGCCGCCATGCGCCGCCTCACCAGCCCGGGCCCCTTTGCCGTGACCGGCCCGGCCCAGCAAGCGCTGACGCTGGTGCTGGCCCGCGAACTGGCTCGCCACGACAACAAGCCCTGGCCCGCAGCCCTGGCTGCGCCGCTCGAGGCCGCCAGCGTGCGTCTGGAGTCGGAGCCCAGCGTGCTGGCCCAGGCGCTCCTGGTGGCCACCGGCCGTCGCCCGGCGCAGGGTGAGGCCATGACCCAGGCCCTGCAACAGGCCACCGAGGCCGAGCCCACGCTTGACCGCGCCCTCGCCTTGTCGCTGTTGGCGCGCCAGCTCACCCCGCGTGCGCCGGCCGTCACCCAGGCGCTGTCGCCAGCGGGGGCGTGGCAACGCGTCAGCAGCCCGTCCGGCCAGACCGAGTGGCGCTGGCCGGCGGCCTTGGGCGGTGTGAGCACCCCCGCTGCCACGCCCGCCTACCCGGCCACCATCGACTGGCAGGCCCCGGTGCCCGCTGCCGCTCGCCTCTTGGTGCGCTACCAGTCGGCCACGGCCCAGCCGGGCGACAGCAGCCGCTTGCCGGCCACCGTGCAGCGCAAGCTGTACGCCCTGGCGCTCAAGGACGGCCGCTACCACGCCACGCCGGTCGCTGCAGGCGCGCCCTTGCAGACGGGCGTGCTGTACCTCGACGAGCTGACCTTGCAGGCCAGCCAGACCGTGCGCCGTGCCCTGGTGGAACTGGCGCTGCCGCCGGGCGGGTCGCTCGAACCCAGCACCTGGGGCGTCACGCTGGACGAAGGCAAGGAAGGCACGGCCCTGGAGGCCGCCACCGGCGAGGCCCGCCCCACGGGTTACGCCGTGCCCGTCGAGTTGCTGGAGCCGGGGCATCCGATGGTCGTGCGCCACCTGATCCGCCTGGGCCAGAAGGGCCGCCACCAGCTGCCCGCTGCCCGGATGTGGCGCATGTACATGCCCGACTCGCAGACCAGCGAAGCGGGCCCGGCTCGCCAGACCTGGACGGTGCAATGACGCTGACGCGCTTCGGGGTGACCACCTGGGCGGCCGTGGCCATGCTGGGCGCTGCTCAGGCGGCCACGCTGCCCGTGCCCGCCCCGGGTGAGTTGCAGCTGGCCTGGCTGGATGCCCAGGGCCAGCCGCACCACGTGGTGCTCGACGCCCATGGCCAGGTGCGGCGCGCCGCCTGGCCTCTGGCCGAGCCCGAAGTGCCCCTGGGCAGCTTGTGGAAGCTGGCCGCTTACGCCCGGCTCACCGAAGTCACGGCGCGGCCGGTGGCGGGCAGCGCGCTGCTGCCTCGCGAGCCCGACTACACCTGCACCGGCCAATCGAGCGAAGAAGCCTATTGCTGCGAGGCGGGCCAGCGCATCGACCGGGCCACGGCCTTGTGGCGTTCGTGCGGGCTGTATTTCGGGGCGCAGCGCCTGGCCTTGCCCGCGTCCGCGCTGGGCGACACCTTGAGCGCCCTGCCGCCCAGCCTGGCCGCTTTGCGCCAGGCCGATCTGCGCAGCGAGCGCGACGCCGTGCCGCTCAACGACTGGCTGCGCTGGCTCACGCTGTGGGCGCCCGCCACGCAGCAAGCCGCGGCCGACGACCTGCTGCCTTACTGGCTCCAGGGCCCCGGCCGCGACAGCCTGTCCAGCGTGGGCAGCCGCCTGCGCGTGAAGACCTTCACCCTGCCTTTGGCCTCCGGCAGCGCCGAGCGCTGGGCGGGCGCCAGTGGCTGGTTGGCCGATGGCCGCCCCCTGTGGCTGGCGGCGCGTGGCAGCAGCAAGGCGGTGGTGCCTCGCTGGGCGCCCTTGGCCTTGCGCCACATCGACCGGGTCGATGGGGTGGTGCTGCCCAAGCCTCACCCGCAGTCGCCCTGTGTGCAGGTGGCCTATTTGCAGCGCTACCCGATCGCCCGCTTGCTGGACGCCCAAGGCCGGGCGGTGCCGCCCACCGAGGCCCCCCTGCCCGCGGGCGATTACAGCGCCGAGTTCCGCCCGGGCCACCGGCTGGCCGTCCGCAGCCAGGGCGAGCTGTCCTGGCGCGCGGTGCCCAAGGGTGGGGCAGCAGGCGCTTTGAGTGGCCGCCACACGCTCGACGATTACGTGGCCCGCGTCGTGGACCGCGAAGGCCAAGCCGAGGCCACCGCCGCCGCGCAAGCCCTGGCGGTGGCCGCCCGCACCTACGCGCTCAAGACGGGCCGCGCCCAAGGTGGCTGCCTGCAAGTCGAAGACAGCAGCGCCCAACAGCGCGTGGCGCCACGCCCCCCCACCCTGGCCGCACGGCAAGCCGCCGCCCACACGGC
>JBEEJT010000107.1:0-23957 GCA_041169085.1 Pseudomonadota bacterium
TCGCCCACCTTGCACTTGGCCAGCAACTCGCCATTGACCGGCTCGACCGCCGTGACGATGCCCACCTCGGCTTCGGCTTCGCCTTCGAACTTCAGGCTCACGCCCAGCTCCTTGGCGGCGAACTCGACGAACTGGCGCACGCTGTACTGCACGCCCGTGGCGATCACGAAGTCTTCCGCCTTGTCTTGTTGCAACATCAGCCACTGCATCTCGACGTAGTCCTTGGCGTGGCCCCAGTCGCGCAGCGCGCTCATGTTGCCCAGGTACAGGCAGTCTTGCAGGCCCAGGGCGATGCGGCTGATGGCGCGGGTGATCTTGCGGGTGACGAAGGTCTCGCCGCGCACCGGGCTCTCGTGGTTGAACAAGATGCCGTTGCAGGCGTACATGCCATAGGCCTCACGGTAGTTCACCGTGATCCAGTAGGCGTACATCTTGGCCACCGCGTAAGGGCTGCGCGGGTAGAAAGGCGTGGTTTCCTTTTGCGGGATCTCTTGCACCAGGCCATAGAGCTCGCTGGTGGAGGCCTGGTAGAACTTGGTCTTCTTTTCCAGGCCCAGGATGCGGATGGCCTCCAGCAGGCGCAGCGCGCCGATGCCGTCGGCGTTGGCCGTGTACTCGGGCTCTTCGAAGCTCACGGCCACGTGGCTTTGGGCCGCCAGGTTGTAGATCTCGTCCGGCTGCACCTTTTGCACGATGCGCACCAGGCTGGTGGAGTCGGTCAGGTCACCGTAGTGCAGCACGAAGTTGCGGTTGTCGACGTGCGGGTCTTGGTAGAGGTGGTCGATGCGGTCGGTGTTGAACAGCGACGAACGGCGCTTGATGCCGTGGACTTCGTAGCCCTTCTTCAGCAGGAACTCGGCCAGGTAGGAGCCGTCTTGGCCGGTCACGCCGGTGATCAGTGCAACTTTTTTGGTCATGAGACTGGGGATTACGCGCCAAAGAGGCGTGGTTTCTGGGCAGCGGGAACCAGTTGGCTCCACTGCCGGATGAATTCGTCCTGAACACGGTAGGACTCTGCCGTGGGCCGGGCGATGGTCGACACGCGCACCAGCAAGCCGTCCGCGATCAAGCCTTTGAAGGCGTACTCGATCTGATAGACCTTGTGGCGCAAAGGCTGGATCACGGGCTTGTCGCCGATCACCATCCAGTAGGTCACCGGTTCGTCTCGACCGGGCAGCGAGGTGTCCACGCGCCGCACCGGCACGTCGTGACCCAAGATGGACAAGCCATCGGCGCGCGGTTCGCTCACGGTGTAGCCCTGTGCGGCGTAACACACCTCAGGACGGTGAACCTTGAAGCCATCGGACTGGTCTTTGCCGTACGCGACCATCAGGAAGATGCGCTCACCCTTGCTGTTGACATAGGTGCGGTCATAGACCTGGGTGTAGATGCGCTCCACCTGAGCCGCCACATCGGGCGACAGCGGCACATTGACCTGGTCTGTCACCAAGCGCCAATCCCCAATGCGCTCAGGGAAGGCGTTGTCCAGCGCCGCGCGCGCCTCCACGTCCACCAACAGGGTATGGGGCCTGGCCGCGAAACCAGCCCACGACACGGCGGCCATGGACAGCGCAGCGACGACCAACCACCTCGAACTCGCCAACGTCATGCCTGCCCCTCCTGCACACCAGCCGGGACGGCGGGCTCACGGCGCGCCCCATCGAAAAAGAACCCGAGCAATTGATCGATCCCGTAAATCGAAACCAGCGAAACCACGAACAGCATCAGGCCGGAGAAATTGTGGACAAAACCCTGACCGACCTCGTCGCCGTAATAATAAGTAACCAAAACCAGCACCACGACCCGCAAAACGTTGGCCACGAATGAGGTGGGGATGATGGCCAGGGCCAGCAAGGTATTGCGGCGCACATCGCGGTAATTCATGATCCGCATGTACAGCAAGCCCAGCGACTCCAGCGTCAGCAGCGAATTCATGCCCGAGCAGGCGTCGGCCACCAGCAGGCGGTAGGGCCCGATGCTCAAGGTCACCCCGGAGCGGCCAATCGGGTAGCCCGTGTGGAACAGCACGATCTCGGTCACCACGGACACCGCGTGCTTGAGCGGCATGGTGATGGCCTGAACCATGACCTCCGGCCACGGGATCATGAAGAGCATGAAGAAGATCGGGAACCAGGCGGCCTTCAGCGCGGCCCGGCCGTGCACCAGCAACAGGCAAGCGCTGAACAGCAATGGCTGCGCGGCGGCCTCCAACATGATGATCGACTGAGAGCGGCCGAAGAAGTGCAAGGCCAGCCCCAGGAGCAACACGACACCACCCAGCACAGGCGACGGCTTCACTTCAGAAGCAAAGATTTTGGCCCGGTCATACCAAAGCAGCCACAGGCAGACGCCGAGGATCATCGGACCGTGGCTGTGCACGTCTTCGACCCACACGCCTGCGGCCAGATCCCGGTAGGTGGGCACGAAAAGGGCCAGCAGGCCGACCGCCAGGATCAGCAGGCCGCGCGCATTGGTGCCTGGCGGCAATGACAACAGCGAAGAAGAACTCATCGTCACATCAAGGGTAAAGGCCACCCTCAAAAGGTGGCCCTGCATTGTGCCTTCAGGCCCTGAATTAGTTCCGTGGGTTGCCCCCCCGTTCTTACCCTGCACTCCCCGAGAAAACCCTTGCGCGGGGAACTTTCCCTCATCGGGCCAGTCTTTCGTTGCGAACTGTTGCCAATATTTGGCGGTGGTCAACCCTAGGGCCGCGCTTTCCCTGAAGTCATCGTAAAGTGTGGCGCCCTAAAATCCGTTCTCAAGGCTCGACCCAGGCGGCCGTCGCCATAATCCCGACCCCCCAGGGGCGCGCAATGAGACACCCTGATCCGAACTTTCGTTACCCGTCGCTGATGTTGTCCGAACACCAGCGCACACTTGGGAACGCCCAGACCCACGGGAAGTCTTTCATGCGCCGCGGCGCCTTTGTCCTCGACTCTCACATTGACGCCATCAGCTGGGACGACGTGATCGCCCGCATGGTGTCCTGGGCTTCGCAGCACCAGTCACGCTACATCGCCTTGTGCAATGTGCACTCTGTGGTCACGGCTTCGCAAGACGACGCCCACAACAAGGTGATCGCCCAAGCTGACCTGGCCCTGCCCGACGGCGCGCCGGTGGCCTGGGCCTTGCGCCGCGAGGGGTTTGCTGAACAGCAGCGCATCAACGGCCCCGACCTGACCTGGCGTTACCTGGCCGCCGCCGAGCGACTGGGGCAAAGCGTTTTCTTCTACGGCAGCAGCGACGACACGCTCAACAAGTTGCGCGCCCGCATCGAGACCGTGTTCCCCAAGCTGCGCATCGCCGGCATGGTGTCGCCCCCCTTCCGCACGCTGTCCGCAGAGGAAGACCAGGCCGACGTGGACATGATCAACAACTCGGGCGCGAACGTGCTGTTCGTGGGCCTGGGCTGCCCCAAGCAGGAAGCCTGGATGGCTTCGCACCGTGGCCGCGTCCAGGCGGTGATGGTGGGCGTGGGCGCCGCGTTCGACTACCACGCCGGCACCTTGCGTCGTGCGCCCCTGTGGATGCAGCGCATCGGCATGGAGTGGGCCTTCCGCCTGCTGTGCGAACCCAGCCGCCTGCTGGGCCGCTACACCCGCACCAACTCGGTGTTCATCTTGCGCATGGTGAAAACCTGGTTGCTGGGCAACCAGAACGATTGCGGCCCCAACAACTCGCCTTGATGGCCCGCCGCTGAGGCGAACCCGCATTTGGCCGCCATGACCTGGCGGCCATTTTGTTTGCGGCACCACCCCTTGTTCAGACGACGACGGCCGCGCCGGGCTGAATTACCATGCGCGCCAAACCTGCCCCATCTGCACCCATGACCGATTCCGCCTTGAATTTCCAATCGAAGATCTTCGTCGCCGGCCACAAGGGCATGGTGGGCTCCGCCATCGTGGCGCGCCTGAAGCAAAGTGGCTACACGCAGGTCATCACGCGTGACCGCACCGAGGTCGACCTCACCCGCCAGGACCAGGTGCAGCAGTTCCTGGCCGACGAACGGCCCGATTACCTGTTCATCGCGGCGGCCAAGGTGGGCGGCATCCACGCCAACAACACCTACCGCGCCGATTTCCTCTATCAGAATCTCATGATCGAGGCCAACCTGATCCACGGTGCGCATTTGGCTGGCGTTCAACGCCTGATGTTCCTGGGCTCGAGCTGCATTTACCCCAAGATGGCGCCGCAGCCTCTCCAGGAAGACAGCCTGCTCACCGGGCCGCTGGAGCCCACCAACGAGCCGTACGCCATCGCCAAGATCGCCGGCATCAAGTTGTGCGAGGCCTACAACCACCAGTTCGGCCGCCAGTACGTGAGCGTGATGCCCACCAACTTGTACGGCCCGAACGACAACTACGACCTGAACAACAGCCACGTGCTGCCCGCCCTGATCCGCAAGGCCCACGAAGCCAAGCAGCGCGATGACCAGCAACTGGTGGTCTGGGGCTCGGGCTCGCCCCTGCGCGAGTTCCTCTACGCCACCGAGTTGGCCGACGCCTGCGTCTACCTCATGGAAAAGGGCTACGACGGCACCTTGGTGAACATCGGCACCGGCACGGACATCTCGATCCGCGACCTGGCCACGCTGGTGGCTGAGGTGGTGGGCTTCCAGGGCGAACTGGTGTTCGACGCTTCCAAGCCCGACGGCACGCCTCGCAAGTTGATGGACGTCAGCAAACTCCGCGCATTGGGCTGGCAAGCTCAGGTCTCGTTGCGCGACGGGATAGCCCTGGCTTACCAGGATTTCCTCCGGCGTTATTGCTGAATCGGCGGCCACGGCCTGTGGTCTACTCACCCATTGTTCCCCCCTCTCCCGGCCTGCGCCGCCCGTTGACACGGCCGCCAGGCCTGCTGGACTTGTCAAGAACTGATCTGGACTTGCTATGAAGATTTCTGTTGTCGGCACCGGCTACGTCGGTCTGGTCACGGGCGCTTGCCTGGCTGAAATGGGCAACGATGTGCTTTGCCTGGACGTCGACCCGCGCAAGATCGAAATCCTCGAAAACGGCGGCATCCCCATCCACGAGCCGGGCCTGGACCTGGTCGTGGCCCGCAACGTGAAGGCTGGCCGCCTGCACTTCACCACCGACATTGCCCGCGCCGTGGCCCACGGCACCATCCAGTTCATCGCCGTGGGCACGCCCCCCGACGAAGACGGCTCGGCCGACCTGCAATACGTGCTGGCCGCCGCCCGCAACATCGGCCGCCTGATGACCGACTACAAGGTCATCGTCGACAAGTCCACCGTGCCCGTGGGCACCGCCGACAAGGTGCGCGCAGCCGTGGCCGAAGAAGTGGCCAAGCGCGGCAGCGACGTGAAGTTCGCCGTGGTCTCCAACCCCGAGTTCCTCAAGGAAGGCGCAGCGGTGGAAGACTTCATGCGCCCCGACCGCATCGTGGTGGGCGCCGACGACGACCAGGCCATTTTGCTGATGCGCGCCCTGTACGCGCCCTTCCAGCGCAACCACGAACGCCTGGTGGTGATGGACGTGCGCAGCGCCGAGCTGACCAAATACGCGGCCAACGCCATGCTCGCCACCCGCATCAGCTTCATGAACGAACTGGCGCTGCTGGCCGAGAAGATGGGCGCCGACATCGAGCAGGTGCGCCTGGGCATCGGCTCCGACCCGCGCATTGGCACGCACTTCCTGTATGCCGGTTGCGGCTACGGTGGCAGCTGCTTCCCGAAGGACGTCAAGGCCCTGATCAAGACGGCCAGCGACGAAGGCCAGGAACTGCTGGTGCTCAAGGCCGTGGAAGACGCCAACGAGCGCCAGAAATACGTGCTCGTTGACAAGGTCACCCGCCGCTTCGGCAACGACCTGAGCGGCAAGCGCATCGCGCTGTGGGGCCTGGCCTTCAAGCCCAACACCGACGACATGCGTGAAGCCACCAGCCGCGTGGTGCTCGCCGAGCTGTTCAAGCGTGGTGCCACCGTCTGCGCCTACGACCCGGTGGCCATGGACGAAGCCCAACGGATCTTTGGCGACGACGCCCGCCTGAGCTACGCCGAGAACCCCATGGCCGCGCTCGAAGGCGCCGACGCCCTGGTCATCGTGACCGAGTGGAAGGAGTTCCGCAGCCCGGACTTTGACCGCATCAAGGCCACGCTGAAGTCGCCGGTGATTTTCGACGGCCGCAACCTGTACGACCCGGCACTGCCGCGCGCAGCCGGCCTCGATTACGAAAGCATCGGCCGGGGCCGCTGAACCGCATGAAGGTGTTGGTCACCGGCGCAGCCGGTTTCATCGGGATGCACACCTGCCTCGCGCTGCTCGCGCGAGGCGACGAGGTGGTGGGGCTCGACAACCTCAACGACTACTACACGCCGCAGCTCAAGCGCGACCGGCTGGCCCACATCGCCGCCCGCGAACCGGGGCGGCCCTTTCGCTTCGTCGAGCTGGACGTGGCCGACACCGCCGGCTTGCTGGCGTTGTTCGAAGCCGAGCACTTCGACGGCGTGGTGCACCTGGCCGCCCAGGCCGGTGTGCGCTATTCGCTGCAGAACCCGCATGCCTACGCGCAAAGCAACCTGGTGGGCTTCGTCAACGTGCTGGAAGGCTGCCGCCACCATGGCGTGCGGCACCTGGTGTACGCCAGCAGCTCCAGCGTGTACGGCGGCAACGTCAAGATGCCTTTTGCCGAGAGCGACCCGGTGGACCACCCGGTGAGCCTGTACGCGGCCACCAAGAAGGCCAATGAGCTGATGGCCCACACCTACAGCCACCTGTACGGTTTGCCCACCACCGGCCTGCGTTTCTTCACCGTCTACGGCCCCTGGGGCCGGCCCGACATGGCGCCCATGCTGTTTGCGCGTGCCATGCTGGCGGGCGAGCCCATCCAGATCTTCAACCACGGCCAGATGCGTCGAGACTTCACCTACATCGACGACATCGTCGATGGCGTGGTGGCCTCGCTCGACCACATCCCGCAACCTGATGGGGCGTTCAACCGCGAACAGCCCGACCCGGGCACCTCGTGGGCACCTTACCGCGTGTTCAACATCGGCCACAGCGAGCCGGTGGCGCTGATGGATTTCGTGGACACGCTGGAGGCCGCGCTGGGGGTGAAGGCCATCAAGGACTTCCGGCCCATGCAGCCCGGCGACGTGCCGGCGACCTTTGCCGACACCGCGCGTCTGGCGGGGGTCACTGGGATTCACCCGACCACCCATTTGCGTGACGGCGTGGCCCATTTCGCCAACTGGTACCGGGAATACCACACAGGTGTGTGATCTGCCCACCTATTCGAAGGTGCCAAATCACGCCGCTGTCACCGTGGCTTGCATATGCTTCACCCCTGCGGTGTGGCAACGCACCATTTCAGCGAGCACAGGCGGGCCCAGCCCTTCCAGCGCGCGAAGCAAGACTTCAATTCAGCCAGCAACATGACCAAAGCCATGATCCTCGCTGCGGGGCAGGGAACCCGCATCCGGCCACTCACCAAGGGCATGCCCAAGCCGATGATCCCCATCCTCGGCAAGCCCGTGCTGGAGTACCTGATCGAGCATCTGGCCCGCCACGGCATCAAACAGATCATGATCAACGTGGCTTACCACCACTGGAAGATCGAGAGCTACTTTGGTGACGGCAGCCGCTGGGGCGTCGAGATCGGCTATTCGTATGAAGGCGTGCGTGAGCACGGCGAGATCGTGCCCAAGCCCCAAGGTTCGGCTGGCGGCATGCGCAAGATCCAGGACTTCTCCGGCTTCTTCGACGAGACCACGCTGGTGATGTGCGGCGACGCCATCATCGACCTCGACATCACGGCCGCTCTGGCCGAGCACCACGCCAAGAAGGCCATGGCCAGCGTCATCACGCTGGAAGTGCCCATGGACCAGGTCAAGAACTACGGCATCGTGGTGGCCGATGGCGAAGGCAAGGTCCAGTCCTTCCAGGAAAAGCCGTCGCCCGAAGAGGCGCGCTCCAACCTCGCCTCCACCGGCATCTACATCTTCGAGCCGGCGGTGCTTGAACTGGTGCCCCGCAACCAGGAGTTCGACATCGGCAGCGAGCTGTTCCCCATGCTGGTGGACAAGCACCTGCCCTTCTACGCCCAAAGCCGCCCCTTCCACTGGATCGACATCGGCCGAGTGAGCGACTACTGGACGGTGTTGCAGCGCGTGCTGGCCGGCGAGATCAAGGACATGAAGATGCCTGGCCGCGAAGTGCGGCCCGGCGTCTGGGTGGGCCTCAACACCCGCATCGACTGGGACAACGTGAGCATCACCGGGCCGGTCTATGTGGGTTCCGGCACGTGCATCGAGCCAGGCGTGAAGATCGAAGGCCCCACCTGGATCGGCCACGGCTGCCAGTTGCGTGCGCACAGCCGCGTCAGCCGCAGCGTCTTGTTCGATTACACACGCGTGAACGCTGAAAGCGCGCTGCGCGACGTCATCGCTTCGCCCAATTACGTGGTCGACCGCCATGGTCAGACGACCTACCAAGGCGAAGAAGGCGCGCCCTTCCGCTGGGGCGATGCCCGCGGCTGAACCGCGGCCACGGCCACACCATGACCAAGGGGCCCCGCGGGGCCCCTTGTCGTTGCAAGCGGCAGCCTGCGCTGACGATCAGAGCGCGATCTTGACGAACACGAACTCCGGGATGTGCTTGATGATCAGCATGATGAAACGCCAGAAGCCCGGCGTGTAGACCACGCTGGCCCCCTTGTCCACGCCGCCCACGATGTCGCGCGCGACCTGGTCAGGCTTGGCCCACAGGGCCCCCTTCTTGAACGACGCCGTCATGGGCGTGTCCACAAAGCCTGGCTTGATGGTCATCACGTTGACGCCCAACTTGCGCAAGCGCTGACGTTGCCCCGACGCGAAGGCGCTGACCAGGGCCTTGGCGCTGCCATAGACGTAGTTGCTCTGGCGGCCACGGTCGCCGGCCACCGACGAGATCACCGCGATCGTGCCCTTCTTCTGCGCGGCGAACTGCTCGCCCGCCAGCGTCATGAGCGACACCACCGACGTGCCATTGGTGGCGACTTCTCGCAAGGCATAGGCCACGTCGGCCTGGCCCTTGGCCTGGTCGGTCAAGGTGCCATGGGCGATCAGCACGGTGTCCAGGCCGCCCATGCTGGCGGTGGCCTCGGCCAACAGCGCGCCGTGCTGGTCAAAGGCGTTCGCGTCAAACACCTTGAAGCCCACCTTGTTGGCCCCACGGGTCTTGAGGTCGTCGGCGATCGCCTTCAGTGCCGGCTCACCACGGGCAGCCAGAAAGAGCATGTCACCGCGCTGCGCCCATCGGCGGGCACAGGCTTCGGCAATGGCGGACGAGGCGCCCACGATCAAGATCTTGTTCATCGGTTCTCCATGACCCGGCGCCACCAGCCTGAGCTGAATTGCGGGTCGACATGAGGCAGGAATTCGGGGAGCCTGGGGTAGCCGGCCTTGAACATCGCGCCGGTCATGCGGCCGTCCTTGGCCACATACAAACGCCCCCCTGCATCCGACACGATGCGGTCCAACTCGGCAAAGAGTCGGTGCACCTTGGGGCCGGTGTTGGGGAAGTCAAGCGCCAGCGTCGTGCCGGGGCTGGGGAAAGACAGCAAGCCGCGTGAAGCCGGCTCGCCAAACTGTTTGAGCACCGCCAGGAAGGAGCCTTGGCCACTGCGCGCGATGGTGTCGAGCAATTGGGCCGTCGCCGTGTAGGCCTTGGCATGGGGCACCACGCATTGGTACTGGTAGAAGCCGCGCGGCCCGTAGATGCGGTTCCACTCTTGCAGCGCATCGAGCGGGTAGAAGAAGGGGCGGTAATGCTGCACGCCCCGCACCACATCCTGGCGCTGCTTGTGGAAGTACAGCGTGTTGAAGCTCTTGAGCGACAAGGTGTTGATCAGCGACAGCGGCGGCGTGATCGGCACCTTGAGGCTGCGGTCGGCCACGCCACTGGGCAAGTTGGCGGGCAACTGAGAGGTGTCCATCACCGCAGGCGCGTGGTTCGCGCGGTTGAACAGGCCTCGCCCGAGCCGCTTGCCCGTGAATGCGCAATCGATCCAGCTGACGGTGTATTCGAAGTCGCGCTCAGACGCCTGGCTGAGCTCGAAGAACTCGCCCAGGTTGCGGAACTTGACGGTCTCCGAGTCCATCAATGGGTTGGCCACGCGGCGCAACTGGATCTCGGCCCAGGTGATGAGGCCCGTGAGCCCCAGGCCACCAATGGTCGCCGCGTACAGCGCTGCTTCGTCTTGCGGAGAACACCAGCGGCGTGAACCATCTGAGCGCAGCAACTCGAAGCCCTGGACATGGTTGCCAAAGGAGCCCGCCGCGTGGTGGTTCTTGCCATGAACGTCGTTGGCGATCGCCCCGCCCACCGTCACGAACTGGGTGCCCGGCGTGACGGGCAGGAACCACCCCTGCGGCAAGGCCAGCTTGATGATCTCTTCGAGCAGCACACCGGCTTCGCATCGCAAGACACCCGTGGCCGCATCAAACGAGATGAAGCGGTCCAGCTGGCGCGCGAGCAACAGCGCGCCGCCAGGGTTGAGGTTGCTGTCGCCGTAACTGCGCCCATTGCCGTAAGGCAGCAGCCGGAGCCCACCTGCAGGGGCAGGCAAGGCCTGGTGGCGACTGGCCAGCCCCAGAGCCTCGTGCGAGCCGGGCGTCACCCGGCCCCAAGACGTGAAGACCTGTGCGGCCATGGCGGATCAGGCCGCGAAGTAAAGCAACACCGCTGCGGCCACGCCCGTCAACAGGCTGGTGCGGTCTTTCAGGGCATAAACGAGCGGGTCGTCGTGCATGTGACCACGGTGGGTCTCCATCCAGATGCGGCTGATCCAGTACAGCATGATGGGCACCAGGCCCCAGACCAACTTGGGGTAGTGGTACATGAGGGCGATGTCGGGCGAGTTCAGGTAGAGCGCCAACACCAGCATGCTCAGGTAGCCCGCCGACGTGCCCAGGCTTTGCAACAGCGAAATGTCTTCGACCTGGTAGCCCCGGCCCTTGGCTTTGAGCTTGCCTTGCTGACGCATGGTGAACAACTCGGCGTAGCGCTTGACGATGGCCAGGCTCAGGAAGATGAACACGGCGAACATCAACAGCCAGAACGACAGCGGGATGGCCGTGGCCGCGGCACCGGCCACGATGCGGATCGTGTAGAGGCCAGCCAGGGCCAGCACGTCGATCATCACCACCTTCTTCAGGCCAAACGAATAGGCCAGCGTGGCGATGTAGTAAGCCACCAGCACGCCAAAGAACTTGAATGGCAGCACGGCACACAGCCCCCCTGCCAGCGCCAACAGCACCGGCGTGGCGCCCAGCCCGAACAACAAGCTCAAGCGCCCGGCGGCAAAAGGCCGGTTGCACTTGGAGTGGTGTTGGCGGTCGGCCTCCAGGTCGAGCATGTCGTTGAGCAGGTAGACCGACGAGGCACACAAGCTGAAAGCCCCGAACGCGATCAAGGCGTTCAGCCAGGTGGCGCCGTCACTCAAGCGATGGGCCGCCAACAGCGGCACGAAGATCAGCGCGTTCTTGGCCCACTGGTGCACGCGCAGCGCTTTGGCCACCACCTTGATGCCGCCGGCCATGGGCGGCACCACGTGGTCCACCGTGGCCACCTTGGCAGCCTGGGCCTGCAGGCCCGCATCCGCGTTGACCACGATGGCCCGGCGAGCACGGGCCCACACCTGCAAGTCCACCCGGTGGTTGCCCACGTAGTCGAAGCCCTTGTCGCCAAAGCGGCGCACCAACTCGGCCGCCTTGTTGCCCCCGGCCAGGTTCACCCGACCGTCGCTGGCCATCACGCCGTCAAAGAGGCCGACGTGATCGGCCACAGCCTGGGCCAGGCGATGGTCGGAGGCGGTGCACAACCACAGCGGCCGCCCTGCCGCTTTCTGGGCCTCCAACCAGCTCAGCAAGGGCTTGGTGTAAGGCAAGGCAGCGCCGTTGAGCTTGACACGGCTCGCGATCTCCGACTTGAGCTTGGCCTTGCCACCCAGCAGCCAGATGGGCACCCAAAACAAGAACAGCGGGTTGCGCTTGATCAGCAGCAGGAACGACTCCAGCAGCAAGTCGCTGTGGATGAGGGAGCCGTCGAGGTCAACGCACACAGGGGTGCGATCAGCGGAGTTCATGGGGTACTAGTGGCGAGTCGGGTGAGGTTCGAACTTCAGGCGCCAGACACTGAGCCAGCCGATCAGCACGGCAAGCCACAAGGTCAACAAGCGGCAGACCAGGGTCAACAAGATGGCTTGCGGCTTGGCAAAACCATGGGCCACCAGCAACCCGGCCATGACCGCTTCGGTGCTGCCCAGACCGCCAGGCAAGAAAGACAACGCGCCAACGATGATGGCAATGGCGTAGCAAGCCATCGCACCAGCCACCGTCAACTGCCCAGGCATCACGGCATCGGCCACGAGCTTGAGGCCATAGGCTTCGGCACCCCAGGCCACCAAGCCGATGGCCAAGCCACTCGTCAGCAAACCGGGCGACAGAAAAGTTTGGGCACTCGCGAACATGTTGGCCACGCCGGCCATGGCCTGCCAAAGCGCCGAAGCACCTGGCACCTGTTGCCGCGACTGCAACCCAGCCACCACGCGCTGCCAAGGCACCACGGCCACGCCGGCCAACAAGCCGACCACCAGGCCCACGGCCACCCACAAAAAAGCCTGGTAGGCCTGCAGATCGGCCAACACCAGCACAGCCAGCAAGATCATGGCCAGCAAGTCCAGCAAGCGCTCGACGAAGAACGCACCAGAGACCTGAGACAGCGGCACACCCAGAGGCTGGTAGTAGCGGGCCCGCACCATCTCCCCCAGCTTGCCGGGTGACAGCGTGAAAGCAAAGCCAGCCATGAAGGTCAGGCTGACAAACCGCCCGGGCAAATCGTGGCCCAGGCGTCGCAAGTACATCTGCCACCTCACGATGCGCAGCACGTAATTGCCCAGCGACAGCAGGCCTGCAGCCAGCACCGCCAGCCAGCCGGCCTTCAGCGGGTGCACATCGATCTGAGCGATGTCGTGCGAGAAGGCGCTGATGCACCACGCCAGGAATGCCAGCGTGACGCCATAGACGAGTGCGCGGCGCCAGGCAGGGGTGGGGTTAGGAGCAGCGCTGCTCAACGCCGAGGTTTTCATGGCGCTCGATTATCAAGGCAGCCGCAGACGCGCCGCCCGCCCGTTCACCCCTACTGCGCAGGCAGATCACCCGACTTGGTCATGGGAACAACCCGAGTCACCCTGAATCCCAGGGGCGGGAATGCACCCTGTCAGGTCGAAGCAAGCCCCAACGACGCGGCGCCACAACCGTGCCTGAGCGTCCCAGCGGGCTTACCCTGAACACGGCACCCGCACGCCCCCAACCTCACCCCCCCACGTTCAAGGGGGGTTTGTCTCGAATCATGAGAAGTGGCCAAGGTAATCCCAATGGCCGCCGACCTTCATGTGACTACGCTATACCTCTGATCAGATTCAAACCAATGGTTGGCGGCATGCGACTCCCGACACTCCCTACGACATGGCGACGAGCCGGATTGACCGTCATGCTGGGCGGCCTGCTGGCCACCCACCTGGGCGGATGCGATTTCCCAGGTGCCGACCACCCGCAAAGCCGACAAGAGGCCTACCGTTTCCTCAATGAGGCCAGCTTTGGCCCTTCAGAGGCAGAGATCAGCAGCGTCACGGCCCTGGGCTACACCCAGTGGATCAACGAACAGCTGGCCACCCCGTCCGAGATCACCTTCCAGGCTTACCTGGAGGGTCGCCGCGCAGAAATGGGTTCGGTCAACATCGACCAGATCTACGAAGCCTTCTACACGCGCGCTCTGACCAGCAAAGCCCAATTGCGCAACCGCGTGCTGCTGGCCTTGTCCGAAATTTTCGTGGTGTCGTTCCAGGACGCCGTGTTGCTGCAAGGCCCGGAGCTGATGGCCGGCTACCTTGACCTGCTGGACAAGGCGCTCGACGGCAGCTATCGAGACCTGCTCGAAGCGGTCTCGCGCTCGCCCGCCATGGGCCAGTACCTGACGTTCGCCTCCAACGCCAAGGAAAACCCCATTTTCGGCAGCAGCCCGGACGAGAATTACGCCCGCGAGATCATGCAGCTGTTCTCAGTGGGCCTGTACCAACTCAACCCGGACGGCACGGTCCAGGTCGACGGCAGTGGCAAGCCCATCGAAAGCTACACCATGGCCGACGTCAAGGGCCTGGCCAAGGTGTTCACGGGCTGGACGCGCGACCATGGCCCCGGCGTGAACACCAGCGACCGCTGGAAGTGCTTCTACGGCTTCCCCCAATGCGCAGACATGTCGGGTCGCTACCTGCCGATGGTGGCTTACAACGACTTCCACAGCGTGAGTGAGAAGGCGTTCCTGGGGGTCACCATCGCGCCGCAAGGCACGCCGGACCCCGAAGGTGACCTCAAAGCCGCCCTGGACACACTGGCCAACCACCCCAACACGGCCCCCTTCTTCTGCCGCCAGCTCATCCAGAAGCTCGTGACCAGCAACCCCAGCCCGGCTTACGTCAGCCGCGTGGTGGCGAGATTCCAAGCGACCAATGGCAACTTGGGCGCGACCGTGAAGGCCGTGCTGCAAGACACCGACGCCCGCAGCCTGCTGGCGCCGACCATGGTCAATTTCGGCAAGCTGCGCGAACCCGTTTTGCGCATGACGGCCGTGCTGCGCGCCTTCAACTACACCGACAGCAACCTCGGTGCCACTGGCGAGCGCCTGAACGCAGCGGGCAAGCTGTCCCACGCCACGATTGCCTTGACCAGCGACACCGCCACGTCCCTGGGTCAGTCGCCGTTCTTTGCCCCTTCGGTTTTCAACTTCTATCGGCCGGGTTACGTCATGCCAGGCAGCCAGTCGGCTCAAGCCAACCTGGTGGCGCCCGAGTTCCAGATGGTCACCGAGAACTCCGTGGCCGGTTACACCAACTTCATGGTCAACCTGGTCAGCAATGGCACGCCCTCGGTCAGCTACCTGGAGCAAAAACTGACGGGCCCGAAGCTTGAGCTGTCCGAGCAACGCGCAGCTTCTCAGGCTGACGACACCTTGGTGGCCCATGTGGCCGAACGCTTGCTGGGCGGCACGATTTCGCCTGCGCTGACCCAAACCATCACGGGCGTGCTGCAAACCATGCCTGTGCCGGCCGCCGGTGACACCCAGGCCAGCATCGATGCGCGCAATGCCGTGCTCGATCAACGCACCCGCGCAGCGATCATGTTGGTCGCCGTGTCTCCCGAGTTCCTCATCCAGCGCTGAAGCAGGTTAGCCATGTCTCGATTCCATCAACGTCGCGATTTCCTCCGTCACGGCGCAGCGCTGGGCGGCTTGGCAGCCACCCCTTGGGGCCTCAACCTGGCCCATCTGGGGCAAGCCGTGGCGCAGACCACGACCTCGGACTACAAGGCGCTGGTGTGCATCTTCCTGTCCGGGGGCAACGACGCCCACAACACCGTCATCCCGACAGACGCCGTGTCCTGGCGCTGCTACCAAGGCACGCGTGACCCGGCTTTGCGTGCAGCGCTGGCCCAGACGCAAGCCGATGCCACAGCCTCGACGTCCTCGCTGGCGCTGCCCCAAAGTTCCCTGCTGGGCATCACGCACGCCAACAAGGCGGGCCTGAACACCGGCCGGACCTTCGCCCTGAACCCGCAACTCAAGCAGATCAAGCAGATCTATGCCAGCGGCAAGGCCGCCATCGTGGCCAACGTGGGCCCCCTGATCCGCCCCACGGCCAAATACGAAGCACTCACACCGAGCTTCCCACTGCCCGCCAAGCTGTACTCCCACAACGACCAGACCTCGACCTGGCAATCCTTCCAGACCGAAGGCGCCACCGGCGGCTGGGGCGGGCGCTTCATGGACAGCCTCGGCGTGAGCAACGGCAATGGCATGTTCTCCGCCGTGGGTGTGGGCGCCCCAGCGGTCTGGCTGGCCGGCAACGCCGTGATCCCCTACCAGATCGGCAACGCGGGTGTTTTCACCCTGGGTGGCGAGACCGGCAGCATCCTGGGCAGCGCCGCCCTCTACCAAGGCGTGCGCACGGCCGCAGGCCTGGCCGCCAGCAATGACCCGTTCGCGCAGGACTACGCCCGCGTGATCAACCGCGCCATCAGCGCCGAGACCATCCTGAAGGCCGCCCTGCCCGCCTCCAGCATGGCCCCCTGGGGCACGGCCGGTGTGACCGCCCAGGCCACCGACCCCTTGCTCAAATACACCAACCCGAACACGCAAGTCAGCGCGTTCAACCCCCTGGCGGCTCAGCTGCAGTTGGTGGCCCGCATGATCGCAGCGCGCAACGACAGCCGCATCGGGGCCAAGCGCCAGGTCTTCATGGTGCAACTGGGTGGCTTCGACACCCACAGCAACCAGATGACGCAACACGCCGACCTGCTGGCCAAGCTGGACCACGCCATCGGCTACTTCTACAACGTGTTGGGCAACATGCCTGGCAGCGTGAACATGCGCAGCCAGGTCACGACTTTCACGGCCTCGGAGTTCGGTCGTGCGCTGCTCAACAATGGCGACGGCACCGACCACGGCTGGGGTGGCCACCACTTCGTGATCGGCGACGCCGTCAAGGGCGCAGACGTTTACGGCGCCTACCCGGACTTCCGCGCCTTCGATGGCGAGGGCGACTTCTACAGTCAAGATTTGCTGGCCGGGGGCATCCTGCTGCCGCAGATCAGCCTGGACCAATACGTCTACACCTTGGGCCGCTGGATGGGGGTGGCCGACGTCAACTTGAAGGCTTCCTGCCCCAACCTCGCCAACTTCGACGCCAGCAGCCACAACATCGGCTTCCTGGGCTGACCTTGAACAGGCTGAAGACTTCAGCCTGCCAGTGGCTCAAAAACGAGGCAGGCTGATCACGAAGCTGGTGCCGCCACCCTCGCGGGCCTCGCAGCGCACCGTGCCGTTGTGCTGGGTCGCGATCTGGCGCACCAAGCTGAGCCCCAGCCCCACGCCGCCTGCATGTTCGGCGTGACCGGGCATGCGGTAGAAGGGCTCGAAGATGCGTTCGCGCTGGTCTTCCGGCACCCCTGGCCCCCGGTCCCGCACCGCGATTTCCAGTTTGTCGGGTGACACCACCAGGCTCGCCTCGACTTCGGCCCCGCCATAACGCCGCGCGTTTTCCAGCAGGTTGCGCACGGCCCGGCGCAGCAGGCGCTCGTCACCAGCGAATGCCGGCACATCAGACACATTGCCCAGGGCCAACTCGGCGTTCACACGGCTGCTCTCTTCGGCGAGCAAGCCCACCAAGTCCACGGGCGCACGCTCCAGCGTCGGCCGGGTCTCCAGCCGGCTGGCCAAGAGCAACTCTTCGACCAAGGCGTCGAGCTCGCGGATGTCCTGGTGGATTTCCTTCTTGAGTTGCGTGGCCTGTTCCGGTGGCATTTCGCCCAACATGGACACGGCCATCTTCAGCCGCGCCAGGGGTGAGCGCAACTCGTGGCTGGCGTTGGCCAGCAAGCTGCGGTTGGACGTGATCAAGTCCTCGATGCGCTGCGCCGCTTCGTTGAAACTCGATGCCACTTCGGCCACCTCGTCCTTGCCTTCCACCGCCACGCGGTGTTGCAACTGGCCCGAGCCGAACGTCTCCACGCCGTCGCGCAAAGCTTGCAGGCGACGCGTGAGCCGGTTGGCCACAGGCCAGGCGCCGATCGCCACCGCCACAAACAGCAGCAAGAGCGACAGGGCCAGCGCCGGCAGGCCATGGGCCAGCCAGGGCGGGATCATCAAACCCAAGGGCGCCAGCCAAGGCAGGTCGTGGTTGGGCCCACCCAAACCATGTCGCCCGCCAGGTGGCCCATCGCCAGGCCCGATGCCCGGCGGGTGGTCACGGTAGGGCGGTGGCCCCAAGAGGCCGATGGTCAACTGTGGGTTGCGCAAAGCCACGGGCCGCACCACCCACAACACCCGCCCGTCGGACAAGCGCGTGCTTTGCAGGCGCACCCGCAGCTCCGGCCGGTGCGCCAGCAAATCTTCCAGCATGGGGGCCGTGGCGATCCGCCCCCCTTGCATGTTGTCAAGCGCCATGGGCAGCCGCAGGCGTTCGGCCCAATCGAGGAACACGCGGGCCTGTTCGGTCTCGCTGTCGGTGATCGGCGGCAGGCTGTTCTCGATCAACTCACCCCAGGCCGCTGCACGCTCGGTCCAGGCCGCCTGGCTTTGCACCTGGTTGCGCTCGCTTTCCATGTGCCGCTGGGCCAGCCAGGCGGTGAACAAGGCGAACACCAGCAGCACGGCCACCACGGCCAGGTAAATGCGCAGCGCAAGGGTCTTCATGCGGACAAAAGTCAGGCGGCGTCCTGATCGGCGTCTTGCTTCTTGGCGAAGACATAGCCCACGCCGCGCACGGTCAAGATCCGGCGAGGCTCCTTGGGGTCGTCTTCGATCGCGGCGCGGATGCGGGAGATGTGCACGTCGATCGAGCGGTCAAACGCTTCCAGTGGGTGGCCTTTGAGCGCGTCCATGATCTGGTCACGGCTGAGCACACGGCCGGGGTGCTGCGCCAACACCGTCAGCAAATCGAACTGGTACGAGGTGAGTTCGCAAGGCTTGCCATCCAGGCGAACCTGGCGCAGGCCGGCATCGATCTCCAGGCGACCAAAGCGCCAGATGTCATCGCCATCGGCCTGAGCCCCCGTGCGGCGCAGCAAGGCACGCAAGCGGGCCAGCAACTCGCGCGGCTCGAACGGCTTGGGCAGGTAGTCGTCCGCTCCCACTTCCAGGCCCACGATGCGGTCGGTGGGTTCACCACGGGCCGACAACATCAGCAAGGGCAAGGCCCGCGTGCGGGGCGATGCGCGCAGCTCCTTGCACAAGCTCAGGCCATCGCCATCGGGCAACATGAGGTCGAGCACCAGGGCGTCACACGCCTGACGTGCCAACATTTCGCGGCCGGCGTTCAGCGTGGGCGCATTGGACACCTGGTAGCCGTGGCTGCGCAGGTAGTCGCCCACCATCGCGCTGAGCCGCAGGTCGTCATCGATCAGCAGGATGTGTTCACTCATGTCCGGCATTTTGGCGCGTTCCACAGGCTTTCTCCAACAGGTTGAGCAAGAGCTTGCATGAATTGAGGCACGTGCACGCCGGCCTCAGCTGGCCGACGAAGCGGCCACGCCGCTCGCCCCGGGGGCCGGACGCGGCGCGCCACCCATGCGTTCGCGCCAATGGGCCTTCATGTGCTCAAAGCGGCTGGCGCGTTCCTGCATGTGCTGAGCCAGGGCCAAACGTTGTTCAGGCTGCAACACCTTGCCCGCCTCCAACATGGCCTGGCTGAAGCGCTGGCTGACCCGGTCATGCAGCGCCAGCGACTGCTGGCGGTTGGCCTCGATGGCCTTGTCGTCGATCTTGGCCGCCGACCACAGCTTGAGGCCTTGCTCGTGCAACTTGCGGCCTTCTTCGTGCAAGGCCTGCAGATCGCCCCTGGCCTTGTCGGCGATGGCGCGGATCTGCTTGCGTTGCGCATCGGTGGCCTTGACCTCGTCGAGCATGCGGTCGAGGTGCGGGCCCACCATGGGCATCATGCCGGGAGCAGCCATCGGGCCGCGCATCTCACCGCCCTTGCCGGGGTGTGCATGACCGCCCGGGCCGCCGGCGTGGGGGCAATGCTCGCCCACAGCCGGATCGGCGGGGGCGCCCGCCTTGGCGGCCGTCGAGCCATCGGCCCAGGCCCCGGCCGAGAAAATGACCGTGGCGCCGGCGGCGACCGCAGCAGCGCGCCACGCCCACTGCCGCTTGGTGACGGCAGTGGGAGGAACTCGTGTTGAACGTGTGGTTGAGGCAGACATCGTGCGCTCCAATTCCCGGGTGTTCGCCCCTCGGCCTCTCCTGGGGCCGCTTCGGGCGTTGCCCTCGCTTCAGGGCATGAGCGCATCTTCTTGCCTGGCGGTAAACCGGCTGTGGTGAGGCCGTAAAGATTCGTGAAAGCCCCGATTCTTCCGGTCACCTCATGGGCGGACCGTCGTTGCCGTCACCGCGGTGCCAATGCACACGCACCTGACTGCCCGAGCCAGGCACGAAGCCGGCAATGAAGGTGCTCAACATGGAGATGAACAGGCTGGCCAGCAAGGCCGTGCCGAAACCGTCGATGGTGAAGCCCTGCACCAGCCTGGACACCATCATCAGCACGGCACCGTTGATCACCAGCAGGAACAAGCCCAGGCTGAAAACCGTCAAGGGCAGGGTGAGCAAGATCAGCAGGGGCTTGACCACCGCGTTCGCCAAACCGAGCACCAGCGCAGAAACGAGCAAGGTCTCCCCGTCCTTGAACTGCAGGCCTTCGAATATCCGCGTGGCAGCCCAGAGCGACAGAGAAGTGCTGGCCCAATGAACGAGGAAGGAAGTGAGCTTGTTTGACATGGGAAACACGAATGACGCCATCGGCAGGATACGCCACGCCCCTTTAACCTGAAGCAAATCGGCGCAGCGCAACGAGGCGAGAATCTTCCCATGACCCACGCCCCACACGCTCTTCCAGGCCTTGTCCGATGGGCCTGCGCCACCGCTCTGGTCGCGTCCGTTGGCCTCAGCGGCTGCACCCTGATTTTGGAAAACAAGCAGGCTGCGCAAACCTTGTCCGCCGAGCGCCAGCAGCCAGGCAACCTTTATGCGGGCTGGCGGGTGTTTGAGGCCAAGTGCGCCAGCTGCCACGGCAGCGACGCCACCGGGTCGGCCCAGGGGCCCGACCTGTTGCCTCGCCTTCGAACCATGGGCGTCAAGCAATTCACCAGCCTGGTGCTGTTGCGCTACGACTGGGGGCAAGCCAACCAAGCCCGCAGCCTTGGTCCTGCGCACGACGAGCAGGTTGAAGCGGCCACATCCGGTCGCGCACCCAAGTTGACCATGCCCGCGTGGCAGGGCGAGCCCAGCGTGAACGCCCACATCGTGGACGTGCACGCTTACCTGACCGCGCGAGCCGACGGCCGCCAGGCACCAGGCCGCCCCGCTCACTGAGCTGCGGCTTGGCAAACAAGCTCAGGCTTGCGGCACCGGCTGCACCGCACTGTTGAGCGGCCAAATCAGGTTCACGGCCTGCACTTGGGCACGTTCGACACACCGCAGGGGATGCGCTTGCCTGACTTCAGGAGCGCTTGCGCCACTTCAGGGTCGATCTTTTCTGCCTCCACCAGGACGCCATCCAGCCACTTGAGGCCATCCACGTAGCGGTGGCATTGCGCCAGGTAGTCGTTCACAACACCGGAAACGACCTCGTTGATGGGCGCCTTGAACTGCTTTTTGCCTTGCCGCTCCAGCTCAATCCAGGTGCCGACCTTGGCCACGTCCTCCTGCATCAAGCCCTTCGCCACCAAGATGGGCGTTTGGGTCGTGAAGAAGTCCAAGCCAGCGAAATCCCAACCAGCCCCCGGATTCCTGCGGCGGAGGACTTCAATGGCACGCACCCCGAGGTTGATCTTGGCCTGATCCCGAGGGTCGATGTCTCGCAAGAACGGCCGCTCGACCACGCCATGGGGCAAAGGGCACACCATCATTTGGGCAAACGCTTGGGCCGACTGCACAGACGCGTCGTCACCACACCCACCCAGCAAAGCCAGGCCCGACATCAACACGGCCATCCAACAGACTTGACGCATGCAACTTCCATGAAACCAAAACCCTGCCCACGGCGCCCTGCGCCCTCCGCCCTGCGCCCACCTCAACACCTGCGCAAGAACCAAAAAGCCCAAGTGACTTGCATCACTTGGGCTTCAACTGGCGGAGAGGGTGGGATTCGAACCCACGGTACGGGAAAACCGTACGCCTGATTTCGAGTCAGGTACATTCGACCACTCTGCCACCTCTCCTAAACTGGGGCGCCGGGGTCTCGTCGGCTGAAGCTCAAGACTATAACAGGAAATTCAGCCTCGTTTCAAGGCTTGAGCACTTCAGCGCCACCCAGATAGGGGCGCAGAGCCGTCGGCACACGGATCGAGCCATCTGCCTGTTGGTGGTTTTCCAACACGGCCACCAGCGCACGGCCCACGGCCAGGCCCGAGCCGTTGAGGGTGTGCACCAGTTCGGTTTTGCCCGCTGCGTTGCGGAAGCGCGCTTGCATGCGGCGCGACTGGAAGGCTTCGCAGTTCGAGCACGAGCTGATCTCGCGGTAGGTGTTCTGCGCGGGCAGCCACACTTCCAGGTCGTAGGTGCGGGCGGCGCCAAAGCCCATGTCGCCGGTGCACAGCGCCATCACGCGGTAAGGCAGTTCCAGCTTTTGCAGGATGGCTTCGGCGTGGCCCACCATGGCGTCGAGCGCGGCGTTGCTCTGCTCGGGCGTGGTGATCTGCACCATCTCCACCTTGTCGAACTGGTGCTGGCGGATCATGCCGCGGGTGTCGCGGCCGGCGCTGCCCGCTTCGGAGCGGAAGCACGGCGTGTGGCCCGTGAGCTTGATGGGCAACTGCTCCAGCGGCACGATGGTGTCGGCCACGGTGTTCGTGAGCGTGACCTCGCTGGTGGGGATCAGGTACCACTTGCTGTCGGCGGCTTCCCCGTCGCCCGACGTGACGTGGAAGAGGTCTTGCTCGAACTTGGGCAACTGGCCCGTGCCCTGCAGCGCCGGGGCCTTGACCAGGTAAGGCGTGTAGCACTCGGTGTAGCCGTGCTTCTGCGTTTGCACGTCAAGCATGAAGGCGGCCAGCGCGCGGTGCAGGCGGGCGATGTGGCCCTTCAAGAAGGTGAAGCGCGCACCCGAAAGCTTGGCCCCCATTTCGAAGTCCAGGCCCAGGGCTTCGCCCAGGTCCACGTGGTCTTTCACGTCGAAGGCGTAGGTGCCGGGCGTGCCCCAGCGGCGCACTTCCACGTTGCCAGATTCGTCCGCGCCTTCGGGCACGCCGTCTTGCGGCAGGTTGGGCACCGACATCAGCAGGGCTTGCAACTCGATCTGGATGACTTCCAGTCGGTCGGCACTGGCGCGCAATTCGTCGCCTATGCCGGCCACCTGGGCCATCACCGACTCCACCTGGGCCGCGGTGTCTTCGCCCTTGGCGGCCTTGCCCTTGAGCATGCCGATTTGCTTGGACAGGCTGTTGCGCTGGGCCTGCAGTTCTTCGGTGCGCGTCTGCAAGGTCTTGCGCTCGGCCTCCAGGGCCTTGAAGCGCTCCACGTCCAGGAAGGGCTGGGGCGACTTGCGCTTGTTGAGGCGGGCGACGGCGCTGTCGAGGTCTTTGCGCAGCAGGGCGATGTCGAGCATGGTTTGAGCGTTTGGAATTCTGTGTAGGAGGATAGCGTCAGCCAGCGCTGCGCTCGGTGGGCAGGGGGCGGTCCAGACCCGTGCCGCCCAGGCCCTTGGGCAGCGGGAAGCGCACGTGCTCTTCCACGCCTTGCATGCGGCGCACCGACACGGCGCCCAGGTCACGCAGGCGGCTGATCACGCGCTGCACCAGCACGTCCGGGGCCGAAGCGCCCGCCGTGAGGCCCACGCGGGGGCGGTGGTCGAACCAGGCTTCCTGCAGGTCTTCGGGGCAATCGACCATGTAGGCCGGGGTGCCCAGCCTCTCGGCCAGTTCGCGCAACCGGTTGCTGTTGGAGCTGGTGGGGCTGCCCACCACGATGACCACGTCCACCTGCGGCGCCATGATCTTCACGGCGTCCTGGCGGTTCTGTGTGGCGTAGCAAATATCTTGCTGCTTGGGCTCGCGCACATCGGGGAAGCGGCGCTTGATGGCCGCCAGGATGTTGGCCGCGTCGTCCACGCTCAAGGTGGTCTGGGTGACGACGGCCAACTTGGTCGGGTCGGTGACCTCGACGCGGTGCACGTCGTCTTCGTCTTCCACCAGGTAGATGCCCTGATGCAACTGGCCCATCGTGCCTTCCACCTCGGGGTGGCCCTTGTGGCCGATCATGATGAACTCATAGCCCTCCTTCGAGATCTTGGCCACCTCCACATGCACCTTGGTGACCAGCGGGCAGGTGGCGTCGAAGATCTGGAAGCCCCGCTCGCGGGCCTCCTGCTGCACCGCCTTGCTCACGCCGTGGGCCGAGAAGATCAGCGTGGCG
>JBEEJT010000108.1:0-13361 GCA_041169085.1 Pseudomonadota bacterium
GATCGCGGCGCAGCTGGAAGAAGGCCTGGACGCCGGCGTGATCGAGGCCCACGAGCACCAGATGGTGCGCAACGTGTTCCGCCTGGACGACCGCCAGATCGGCTCGATGATGATCCCGCGCAGCGACATCGCCTGGCTCAACGTCGACACCACGGTGACCGACAACCTCGCCACCATCGCCGAACACGGCTACTCGCGTTACCCGGTGTGCCGTGGTGGCCTCGACGACGTGATGGGCGTGGCGACGGCGCAATCGCTCTTGCACCAGTTGTCGCAGACCCGCGAAATCGACCTGCAACAAGGCCTGTTGCCCGCCGTGTTCGTGCCCGAAACGCTGTCGGGCATGGAGCTGCTGGAGCACTTCCGTGGCTCGGACACGCAGATGGTGTTCGTGGTGGACGAATACGGCGAGATCCAGGGCGTGATCACGCTGCGCGACCTGCTCGAAGCCATCACGGGAGAATTCAAGCCGCCCGAGCCCGAAGACGCCTGGGCCATCCAGCGCGACGACGGCTCTTGGCTGATCGACGGCCTCATCCCCGTGCCTGAGCTGAAGGACCGGTTGGGCATCAAGGCCCTGCCCGATGAAGACCGCGGCCGCTACAACACCGTGGCCGGCATGGTCATGCTGCTCTTGGGCCGCCTGCCGCGCACCACCGACGCTGTCGAGTGGGACGACTGGCGATTCGAGGTGGTCGACATGGACGGCAAGCGCATCGACAAGGTGCTGGCCACCCAGCTCCATTCGACTCACTGAGGTTCGGCGTCAACCGGGGGCGAGTTCGCCCTCCACCTCGCCCAAGTGCTCGAGCTTCAGCTGCCGCTTGAGCACGCTGCACAGGTCTTCGCGCTCAAATGGCTTGCTGAGGAAGTCGTTCATGCCTGCGGGGACGCACCGTTCGTTGAAGGTGTCCAGCCCGTTGGCGGTGAGCGCCACGATGGGCACGGCGCTGCGGCCCTCCTGGCGCTCGGCCGCGCGGATCTGCCGTGTGGCTTCGATGCCGTCCATCTCGGGCATCTCGCAGTCCATGAGGATGAGGTCCGGGCGCTGACGGCTCAGCCAGGCCAGCGCGGCGGCGCCACTGTCCACCGACGTGACCTGCATGCCCAGCCGACGCAATTCGGCTTCGGCCACCAGCGTGTTGACGGGGTTGTCATCGACCAGCAGCACATGGTGCGTCAGGCCAGGGCGCCCAACCTTGGTGGGCGCGGCAGGCTGGGAAAGCGAAACCACGCTCGGCGCCGGCCCCGAAGGCTGCAAGGCCGGCAAAGGCAACTCGCAGACGAATTCAGAGCCCTGGCCTTCCTGGCTGGTGCAGGTCAGGCTGCCGCCCATGGCCACACACAGCTCACGCGAAATGGTCAGCCCCAGCCCTGTGCCGCCAAACCGGCGCTGGTAAGTGCCTTCGGCCTGGTGGAAAGGCTCGAACACGCGCTCCAGTTCATGCTCGGGGATGCCCACTCCCGTGTCGCGCACCGCCAGCCTCACCAGACCGGTTTCTGCTGACCTCGTGGCGCGGATGGTCACGCCGCCTTGCTTGGTGAACTTCACCGCGTTGCCCAGGAGGTTGCTGAGCACCTGGCGGATGCGCGTGGCGTCGCCATGCACCCAGGCGTCAGGGGGGAGGGTCGAGTCCAGCTGCAGCGCCAGGCCTTTGTCCTCACACGTCACCCGCATGGTGTCGACCAGGTCGTCGAGCAAGGCGTCCAGCCGGAAGGCTTGCGCGTGAACAGGCAAGCCCGTCGTCTCCAGCTTCGAATATTCCAGGACCTCGTTGATCACGTTGAGCAGGTGCTCACCCGAGCCCTGCATGAGCTCCAGGTGCCTGGCCGAACGCGGGTGGGTCGTGTCTTCGCGCACCAAGCGCATCAGCCCGAGGATGCCGTGCAACGGGGTGCGCATCTCGTGACTCATGATGGCCACGAAGCGGCTGCGGGTCTCGGCCAGCTCACGCGCCTGACGCAAGGCCTGCGACTTGGCGAGTTCGCTTTCTTCGCTCTCGAAGCGCAGCCGCAACAGCTCACGCGTGCGGCGGTTGCTGCGCACACTCTCGTCCAGCCAGATCAGGGTGAGGCCGGCCAGGGCCAGGCAACTGAACACGCCCAGGTCGTCGTGCCGGTTGAGCGAATAGATGGCATTGGGCAGCAGGTTCGGCGCCACGAAGGCCAAGGCGGCAGGACGGTACATGTAGGTGCCCATCACCCCCATGGAGCCCACGCCGATGCCCACACTCAGCGTGACCACGGCCACGTCCAATCGGGTGACCGGCGTGAGCCACCAGCCCATGGCCCCCCAGGAAATGCCGTCGATCACCGTCAAGGTCATCAAGGCCCTGGTGCTGCTCACCTCGTTGAGCCATGCTCCCCGCAGCACCAACACGGACACCGCCATCCGTGCCGACGCGATCAACACGCGCAGAACAGCCCAAGCTTGGAGATCGGTGACATCGACGCGTGTGCGCAAAATCACGTACAAGGCCACTGTGGCGACGATCGACGTCGCCATGGCCACCGGGATGAGTTCGTGCAACGCACGCAGCTGAGCGGCCTTCACCCGGGCCGCCACTTCCTCGCCCATGGGGCCACCCTGGCTGCGACCGTCGAGCGTGATCGACCCTGGACGGGGCAATCGGATGCGCGAGAGACGGGCGAAAATGGACATGCTGCGAATATCGCAGTTCGTTCACCTCCCATGCACCTGAATTCCCCGCGGTGTCGCACCTGCACCGTGACCGATTGCGCGAAGCGATCAGGATTCTGTGTCCACAGGCGCAGCAGACCAGGGGTGGGGGTGCTCTGCCCGCCAGCAGTGGCCGCGCACCACTTGGCCGCGCTGAGGCGCTTTCTGGCCGGCGGGCGGCACCAGGGGCCTGCGGGCAGGTTCATCGCTGCGCCACCACCAGGCGCCACAAGCGGGTGTGGCGGCCCACGCCAGCCCCAAGGCCTCGTAGCGTGCCGTGACCTGCGGCGAGGGGTGGCCATAGCGGTTGCGGCGCCCCGCCTGCACCACCACCTGTTCGGGTTGCACGGCAGACAGAAACGGCAGCGTCGACGATGTCTGGCTGCCGTGGTGAGGCGCCACCAGCACCGTGGCCTTCAGCGGCGAGTGGCGAGCCACCAGGTCGGCTTCCTGATCGGCCTCGATGTCGGCGGTCAGCAGCAGGCTGTTGCCGCCGGCCTCGGCACTGGCGCCCCGGGGCATGCCCGCGGTCGCTTGCGCCTGGACCTTCAACACGCAGGCATGCGCATTGGGCTCGCCCTCGGCGCCGGGCCGCAAGGGGTGCAACCACTCGAAGCGCACGCCGTCCCAGGTCCAGCTCTGGCCAGCCACGCAATCGCGAAATGGCAAAGGAGCGGCGCCAAGCCTGGGGGCCGCTCGGCGCAAGGGGTGATCCACCGGCAAGCTGCCCACGACCTGCGCCACATCCAGGCCCGCCAACACCGATGGCGCGCCCCCCACGTGGTCGCTGTCTTCGTGGCTGAGCACCAGCGTGTCCAGGCGGGCCACGCCCAGTGCCTCCAGCGTCGGCACGATGTGGCGCCGACCTGCGTCGTCGTGCTCGCCCAGGCGCGGCCCCGTGTCGAACAGCAAGGCATGACCTTGGGTCTGCACCAGCACCGCCGTGCCCTGGCCCACGTCGAGCGCCAGCGCGGTGAATTGGCCCGCCGCCGGCGCTGGCAACAAGCGCCACATCGGTGGCACCAGCAACACAGGCAGCATGACCAGCGCCCAGCCCCAACGCCAGCCGCGCGGCCCTGACCAAGCCCACAGCAAGCCGGCCACCGCCGCCCAGATGCCCAGCCACGCCGGGGGTGCCGCCCAGGTGGACACGGCGGCCGGCCATGTTGCCGCCCAGGACAAGGCGTCCAGGGTGGCTTGCACCAAGCTCGCGTCGAGCGACCACAAAGGTGGCATCGCCATGCCCAGCAAGGCCAATGGCGTGATGAGCAGGTCGAACCAAGGCACCGCCGCCAGGTTGACCAACACACCGGCCAACGACACCTGGTGGAAACACAAGACCGCCACCGGCGCCATGGCGACCGACAACACCACCTGCACCCGCGCCAGTTGGACGAAGGGGCGCCACAGGGCCAGCCACCCCATGGGGCCGCCGGGTGACTCGGCTTCAGACGACGCCGGGCCGTCACCTGCAGCCATCAACACCATCACACACAGAAAAGACAACCAGAACCCGGGTTGCCACAAGGCCCAGGGGTCGAACAAGGTGACCCAGGCCATGACCCACAAAGCAGTGAGCGGCCAAGGCCATGAGCGCCCGGACAGGCTCAGCCCCGTGAGGACGACCATGGTCCACACCGTGCGCTGGGCAGGCAAGCCCCAACCTGCGAGCAAGGCATAGGCCGTGCAGGCCAGGCAAGCCGCCACCATCGCCGCCTGGTGTGCCGGCCACAGGTGAACCAGCCGGTGTGACCTGCCCCACGTGCGCCGCACCACCCAGGCCACCCACCACCCCACCACGGCGATGTGCGAGCCACTGATGGCCATGAGGTGGGCCACCCCCGTGCGTCGAAACACCTCCCAATCGCGCTGGTCCATGGCGGACTGGTCGCCCACCGTGAGGCCTGCCAACACACCGGCCGACACCCGGTCGGTCACCCGCGACTGGATGCGTTCACGCAGCCCAGCCCGCCAGCGGGCGATGGCGCCATGGACTGTCCACCCGTGCGCGGCTGCCACCAGGTTCAGGTCACCAGCCTTGACCTGTCCCACCGCCCCGTTGCCGCGCTCCCAGGCGAACAGTTCCGGGTCAGGGCCGCCAGGGTTGAGGGCGCCATCGGGGCGGTGCCAACGGGCGGCCGCCTGCCAGGTGTCGCCGGGCGTTGGCGGCGCACCGGCCGGCCAATACAGGCGAACACGCTGGATGGCGCCCAGGCGTGCCAACCCCGCCGCGTTCACAGGCTCTTCGCCCCATGCATGGGCCGCAGGCCGACGAGGTGAAGCGCTGCGGGGGGCTGCCGACCAGGCCAACACGTCGGCATCGACCTGCCAGGCCCCGTTGTCCAGGGGCGTGGGCAAGCTGTCGATGCGCAGCAAGGCTTGCGCCCTGCCGGGCGCCAGGTCGGCGGGCCACATGGCCTGCGCTCGGGCCGCACTGCGCCAGGCGGTGCTGCCCGCGGCCAACAGCGCCACGGCCACGCCCAGCAAGGCCAGACGCAGCCACGGCGCCGCCAGGTTTGCCCTGCGGGCCAGGCAGGCCACTGCCAGCAGGCCGCCCGCACCCAAGGCCAGCACCGCATACACCGCCGCAGAGGGCCACAAGCCCGGGGCCGCCACCAGGCCGGCCACGCCCGCCAGCCATGCCACGGGCACGACCAGGCCCGCCGGCCACACCCCACCACCACCCCACACAGCTTGCACCTCGCCCCCTGCCCTGAACACGTCAAACCAGCCCGGCGGCAGTCTGCAGAAACAGGCTGTGATGCAACACCCGCAAAGGTCGGTGCGTCCACCCGCACCAGCGGGGGATGCACCCCACGCTGCCGACTGCCCTTGGCCCAGCGCAGGCCAGCCTGCTGCGCTAGACTGCCTGCGGTCCATCCCCACCCCATCGCACCATGTCGATCGAACAACGCCTGCAGGCCCTGGGCATCACCCTGCCCCCCGCTTCCACCCCCGCCGCCGCTTATGTGCCTTTCGTGCGCTCGGGCAACCAGGTCTTCCTGGCCGGTCACATCGCCAAGCGCAACGGCCAGGTCTGGACCGGCCAACTGGGCAAGAACATGGCCACCGCAGAAGGCAAGGACGCCGCCCGAGCCGTGGCCATTGACCTGCTCGGCACCTTGAGCGCCGCCGCAGGTGGCCTCGACAAAGTGGTGCGCGTGGTCAAGGTCATGGCCCTGGTCAACAGCAGCCCCGACTTCACCGAACACCACCTGGTCGCCAACGGCTGTTCCGAACTGCTCGCTGAAGTGCTGGGCGAAGCCGGCATCCACGCCCGCAGTGCCTTTGGCGTGGCCCAGATCCCCTTGGGGGCCTGCGTCGAAATCGAGCTGATCGCCGAGCTGCGCTGAAGTCATGGTGCGTTCACCCGCCTCACGCCTGTGGCCCGCGCTGGGGGCTGCCGCCTGTGTCGCCTCGGTGGCGCTGGCCCTGGTGGCCCAGCACCGCTTTGACATGCAGCCCTGCCCCTGGTGCATCCTGCAGCGCTTCCTGTTCCTCGTGCTCGCGGCCTGGTTGGCCGTCTCGGCCTTGTGGCCGCGTTCGGGCTTGCAAAGGCTGTGGACGGGGTTGGCAGCGGTGCCGGCTGGCTGCGGCATGGCTGCGGCCCTGTGGATGCACTTCGTGGCCGCCAAGTCGTCGTCGTGTGACCTGACCTTGGCCGACCGCGTCATGCAAGCCACCGGGCTCGACACCCGTTACCCCGAGGTCTTTGAGGTGCGCGGCAACTGCGCCGACGCGGCCATCGCCATCCTCGGCGTGCCGTTCGAGATCTGGAGCCTGGGCTTGTTCGCCGTGCTCGCCGCCCTGGCCTTGGCCCACGCCCTGGCCCGCACCGATGCTCGACCTTGACCCCTTGAGCCCGGTCGCCCTGGTCGACTTCCCCGGAGAAGACGGCCAGCGGCGGCGCCACACCTTCCGCCGTCCGCGTCAATGGCTGGTCGCCCATGACCCGATGCAGGTGCCTGCCCTGCTCGACGCCGCCCACGCCCATGCCCTGGCCGGCCGCTGGTGTGTCGGCTGGCTGGCCTATGAGGCAGCCCCTGGCCTCAACCCCACCCTGCCCGTCAAGGCCACCTCACCGGGTGCCGTGCACGCGGTCTGGGCCGTGTTCGACGAAGCCGAAGCGGGCTGGCCCTCAGCCCAGGGTGAAGCCCGTGCTTCGGGGCCTGCGCCCGGCTGGCACATGGGGCCCTGGTCTGCGCCCTGGAGCGATGCGCAGGCCCGCAGCCGCATCCACGCCATCCACGACTTGATCCGCGCCGGCGAGGTTTACCAGATCAACCTGACCGAATCGCTGAGCGCCCCGTGGGCGGCTGGCGACGCCACCCAGCCCACGCCAGCCCTGCTGTCTTGCTTCGAGGCCTTGCACCGCAGCCAGCCCGACGGCTTTGCCTTGTACCTCGATGGCCGGCACGCCACCCGCCAGCCCGGCGTGGTGATGAGCGTGTCGCCCGAGCTGTTCGTGGACTGGCAAGGCGACACCCTGACCACCCGCCCCATGAAAGGCACCGCCCCGCGGCGCTGGGACCACGCCGATGACCAGGCGCAGGCCGAGCACCTGCGGCGCTCCGACAAAGAGCGCGCCGAGAACCTCATGATCGTGGACCTGCTGCGCAACGACCTCTCGCGCGTGGCCGCCACGGGCAGCGTGAAGGTGCCCAGCCTGTTTGATGTGCAAGCTCTGCCCACGGTGTGGCAAATGACCTCGACCGTCACAGCCCAGGCTCGCCCAGGCCTGAAGCTCAGCGAACTGATGGCGGCGCTGTTCCCCTGCGGTTCGGTCACCGGTGCCCCCAAGCGCCAGGCCATGCACCACATTGCCCGCCTGGAAAGCGCGCCACGGGGCGTCTACTGCGGTGCGGCCGGGGTCATGGCGCCGGGTGGCCGGGTCACGCTCAACGTGCCCATCCGCACCGTGAGCGTCCACACCCCGCCGCCCGCTGCCCCTTGGCGGGCCCATTGCGGCATCGGCAGCGGCATCACCCTCGACGCCCAGGCCGACGGCGAAATCGCCGAATGGCGCCACAAGCGCGCCTTCTTGCTGCGCGCAGAAGCGCCCTTCCAGTTGCTCGAATCCTTGCGGCTGGAAGCAGGTCAGCTGCTGAGGCTGGACGCCCACCTCGCCCGCCTGCGCCGCGCGGCCCTGTACTTTGGCTACACGCGTGAAGCCGACTGGCCCGTGCTCGACGCCCGCGTCCGCCAAGCCCTGAGCACTGCCCTCGCGGCCCACCAGCGCCTGAACGCCCAGGCGGCCGAAGCTGCCGGCGTGGCCAAGGTGCGCCTGCTGGTGCCCGCTCAAGGTAAGCCCACCGTCGAAGTCCAGCCGCTGAACGCCTCACCTGCGGCCATTGCCGTGCACTGGGCCGGCCAGCCCATGCCGGAGCCCGATGCCTTCATCCGCCACAAGACCACGCACCGCCGTGCCTATGAAGCGCACAAGCCACCCGCAGGCTGCTTCGACACGCTGCTGCACAACGCCCGTGGCGAATTGACCGAGTTCACCATCGGCAACCTGGCGCTGGACGTGGACGGCCACTGGCTCACCCCTGCGCTGAGCAGTGGCTTGCTGCCCGGCGTGATGCGTGGCGAGTTGCTGGCGTCAGGCCAATTGACCGAAGCCGTGCTGACCCTGGACCACCTGCGCCGCGCCAAGGGCGCCGCCCTGATCAACAGCGTGAGAGGTTGGCTGCCGGTCGACCTGGCCCACCTGCAGGCTCAGCTTCCCCACCCATCCACCTGAAAGGCCTCGCATGCGACTGCTGCACACCATGCTCCGCGTGGGCAACCTCCAACGCTCGATCGACTTCTACACCCAGGTGATGGGCATGCAGCTCATCCGCACCACCGACCGCCCGGACCAGCAGTACACGCTGGCCTTCCTGGGCTACGGCCGCAACCCCGAGCACGCCGAGCTGGAGTTGACCTACAACTACGGCGTGGAGAAGTACGACATGGGCGGCGCCTATGGCCACATCGCCATCGGTGTGCCCGATGCGGCGGCCACCTGCGACGCCGTGCGCGTCAAGGCCGCCGAGCTGGGTGGCGGCGTCACCCGCGAAGCGGGCCCGGTCAAGGGCGGCAACACCATCATCGCCTTCATCACGGACCCGGACGGCTACAAGGTCGAACTGATCCAGAACGGCACCCTATGACGGCAAAAAGGCCACCCCAGGGTGGCCTTTGTTCCAGGCGCCGTGCAGACGCGTTGGCTCAGGGCTTTTGCGCCGCGATCACCGGGGTCTCGACCTGCACGTCGCCACACTGGGCACGGTGGCGCATCACGTGGTCGATGATGACCAGTGCCAACATGGCTTCGGCGATGGGCGTGGCACGGATGCCCACGCAGGGGTCGTGGCGACCATGGGTCTCCACCGTCGCGGGCGCGCCGCTCAAGTCGATGGATGGACGCGGCAGGCGGATCGAGCTCGTCGGCTTGATGGCGATCGCCACCCGCAGGTCTTGCCCGGTGGAGATGCCACCCAGCACCCCGCCCGCGTGGTTGGACAGGAAGCCCTCCGGGGTGAGGCCATCGCCGTGTTCGCTGCCGAGCTGGGTCACGCAACCGAAGCCCGCGCCGATCTCCACACCCTTCACCGCGTTGATGCCCATCATGGCGTAGGCAATGTCGGCGTCCAGCTTGTCAAACAACGGCTCACCCAGGCCCACGGGCATGCCCGACGCCTCGACGACGAGCTTGGCCCCGCACGAATCGCCCGACTTGCGCAGCGCGTCCATGTAGGCCTCAAGCTGAGGGATCTGGCTGGCGTTGGCCGCGAAGAAGGGGTTGTTGGGCACGTGCTCCCAACCTTCGAACGCGATGGCCTCGGTGCCGATCTGCGTCATGCAGCCGCGCACCGCCACCCCCAGCTGCTCCTTGAGCCACTTCTTGGCCACGGCGCCCGCCGCCACCATCGGCGCCGTCAGGCGGGCCGAAGAACGGCCACCGCCGCGCGGGTCGCGGATGCCGTACTTGTGCCAGTAGGTGTAGTCGGCGTGACCAGGGCGGAAGGTCTGGAGGATGTTGCCGTAGTCCTTGCTGCGCTGGTCGGTGTTCTGGATCAGCAGGGCGATCGGGGCGCCCGTGGTCTTGCCCTCGTAGACGCCACTGAGGATCTGCACGGCATCGGGCTCGTTGCGCTGGGTGACGTGACGCGACGTGCCAGGGCGACGACGATCCAGGTCACCCTGGATGTCGGCTTCCGTCAAGGCCAGGCCGGGCGGGCAGCCATCGATGACGCAGCCAATGGCCGGGCCATGCGACTCGCCAAAGTTCGTGACCGCAAACAGGTGACCGAAGGTGCTGCCAGCCATATCAATCCGGGGGCAAAAGGGTTCAAGAAACCCGAGATTGTCCCACGAAGCCGGCCACCGCTCACAGCAGGGCCGGACGCTCCTGGGCTTGACCGCCCTCGCCGGCTTCGTCAACCGGCCAGTCGCGGATGTAAGCCTTGAGCATGCGGTTCTCGAAGTCCTGGCCGTCGACCACCGCCTTGGCCACGTCGTAGAACGAAATGACCCCCATCAGCGTCTTCTGGGTCATGACCGGCATGTAGCGCGCATGGCGATTGAGCATCATGCGGCGCACTTCGTCGATCTCGGTCTCTGGCGTGCAGGTCAGCGGGTGGTCGTCCATCACGGAGCGCACGAACAAGCCATCGACGCGGCCACCATTGCGCACCACGCCCTGGATCACTTCGCGGAAAGTCAGCATGCCGACAAGGTCGCCGTGCTCCATGGCCACCAGCGAACCGATGTCGTGCTCGGCCATCGTGGCGGTGGCGTCAGACAGAGGTTGCTCAGGGTGCACGGTGAACAGGGTGTTGCCTTTGACGCGCAGGATGTCGCTGACTTTCATGGTCGGTCTCCTCGAACGTGGGGGGGGCTCAGTGTCGCTCAATATAGCCCCATCTGCACGCCCCGCCAAGGACAAAGGGGCGCTTTCAAGGGGCTTGCGCCCCCCTGCCGGCTCAATCGCCCAGCGCTTCGGCCAGCGTCATCTCGCGCAGGCCAGCGCGCTGCCAGAAGGCTGCGCTCACCCCATCGTCTCGCAACAACAAGGCGCGGGCCAGTGGCCCCACGGGCGTGCCGTGCGGATCGCACATCAACACCAGGCGCCCGGCCTGGTCGCCATCGGCTTCTTCCAGCAGCCCCACCCAGTCCAAACCCCGCAACACCTCGGCCAAAGGCTCGATCTGCAAGGGGTCGGTTTTCAGGCGGTGCGCCAGTTGAGCCAGGCTCAAACCACGACGCTCACCGTCCCGGGCCCCATGCAGGAGGCGCAACATGGCCAGCGCCAGTGCGAATCGGTGGCCAGGCGCGTCAGGCCACCGCTTCACCTGAGACAGCAGGCTCGGCGTGTAGGCGGCGATCACGGCGCCCAACAACACGATCAGCCAGCTCACGTACATCCAGATCAGCATGATGGGCACCGCCGCGAACGCGCCGTAGATGGTGGCGTACACCGGCACCTTGCCCAGGTAAATGGCCAAGACCTTCTGCCCCAGCTCCAGGCAGGTCGAAGCAAAGATGGCCCCAGCCCAGGCGTGTTCCCAGCGCACGAAGGTGTTGGGCACAAACTTGTAGAGCGCCGCGAAGCCCGCTGTTTGCAAAGCGAACACCGCCAGGCTGAGCATGAAGCCCACACCGCCGGGCAACTCTTCGACCAGCCCGCCCGACGCCGAAATCAGGTAGGACGTGAGCGACAAACTGGCGCCCACCACCAAAGGGCCCAACGTGAGGGCAGCCCAGTAGACCAGCACCCGCTGGGCGATGGGGCGCACCGCCTTGACCCGCCAGATGCCGTTGAGCGTGTGGTCGATGGTGAGCATCAGCGACATGGCGGTGAGCCCCAGCACGATCAAGCCCACGCCGCCGAGTTGGCTGGCCTTGCCGGAAAACTTCGTCAGGGACAACAGCACGGGCTTGGCGATGGCCTCCGGCACCATGTCCGTGAGCACCTGCTGCTCCAGCATTTTCCTGAATCGCGAAAAAACCGGGAAGGCGCTGAACAAAGCCAGCATCACCGTGAACAAGGGCACCAGGGCGATGGTGGTGGTGAAGGTCAGGCTGCCGGCCGTCACGCCCAGGTGGTCCTCTCGGAAGCGCTGCCGCAAAGTTTGATAGGTCTGTAGCCACGGCCATTGCTGGAGGGTGGCAACAAACAGGGTCCAGCGCGCGCGCCAGCGGGCGATGGTGGTCATGGCCGCATTCATGGTGGCTATGATGCCAGCATGCTCCGCGCCCCCATTGATGCCCCCGTTTCCGATGATTTCCACGCTCACCACCCGCCCGAGCGTCTGGCCCGCATCCAGCAGGTCCGCCTGCTCAATTTCGCCCTGTTGTCGGGCCTGATCGTCCTGGGCCTGGCCTGGGAGTTGCGGCTCGCGCCCCTGGCTGGCGGCACCGGCGCCCTGGCGTGGAAAGTCCTGCCCTTGAGTCTGGGCCTGGTCGGCGTGCTCAAGCACCGCCTCTACACCTACCGCTGGCTGTCTCTGCTGGTGTGGCTCTACGTCACCGAAGGCCTGCTGCGCGGCACGAGCGAAAGCGGCCTGTCTCAAGCCTGTGCCTGGGTTGAAGTGGCCCTGGCCACGGGCTTGTTCATCGGCTGCTCCGTCTACGTTCGCTTGCGCCTGAAAGTCTTGCCGCCCAAGCCGGGCAAGGGCGAAACCGCCCCACCGGCCAAAGCCCCCTGACGGCGCACGGCTGCCGCCCCGCCTGACCATGGACGCCGCCCACACCTCTGGCCCTGCCCCAACGGGCACAGCCGCCTTGCTGCAGGCCTTGAGCGCTGCCGTGGGCCCCAGCCATGTCCATTGCCCTTCAGGCCCGGACGACCCCGACTGGCATCGGCAACAACACGACTGGCGAGGCCGGTACCAAGGTTGGGCGCTGGCCATCGTTCAGCCGGCAAGCACCGAAGAAGTGGCGGCCGTCGTGCGCGCTTGTGCTGCACACCAGGTGTCCCTCGTGCCGCAAGGCGGCCACACCGGTTTGGTCGGTGGCGGCGTGCCCGATGCCCACCGCCAGCAGGTGGTGTTGAGCCTGACGCGCATGAACCGCGTGCTCGACATCGACCCCGGCAACCTGACGCTCACAGCCCAGGCGGGCTGCCTGCTGGCCGACGTGCAAGCCGCCGCCTCGCAAGCCGGTTTGTGCTTCCCGTTGAGCCTGGCGTCCGAAGGCAGTTGCACTTTGGGTGGCAACCTGGCCACCAACGCGGGCGGCACCCAGGTGTTGCGCTACGGCAATGCGCGCGACCTGTGCCTGGGCCTCGAAGCCGTCTCGGCGCAAGGCGAGGTCTGGCACGGGCTTCACGGGCTGCGCAAAGACAACACCGGCTACGACCTGCGCCACCTGCTCATGGGCAGCGAAGGCACCCTGGGCATCATCACCGCAGCCACGGTCAAACTCTTCCCTGCGCCTCGGAGCCAGCAAGCCGCCTTGTTGGCCTGCCCTGACCTGGCGGCCGCCTTGGCCTTGCTGCAAGCGGCCCGCCGCACCCTCGACGCCCAGCTCACCGGTTTCGAACTCATGGGCGCTCACCCCTTGGCCCTCACGCGGCGCCACCTGCCTGCCCAGGCCAGCGCCTTGCAGGCTTTGGCAGCCCCGACCCGGCTCGACTTGGCCACCGGCCTGGACATCCACTGCGAACCGTGGGTCGTGCTCCTCGACGCTGCCA
>JBEEJT010000109.1:0-5144 GCA_041169085.1 Pseudomonadota bacterium
CGATACCGGTCACACCCAAGCCGTTGTAGCCGGCTGCCGCGATGATGCCCGCGACATGGGTGCCATGCCATGAGCTTGAAGAAGCCCCCGCGCTGGCGTCACAACGTCCCGCCTCGGCCCAATCTCCAGGGTCACTGGCATCGGCATCACGCCCATCGCCATCCTGCGTGTTGACCAGGTTGCCGATGAAGTCATAGCCGGGCAGCAAGTTGGCCTGGAGGTCCGGGTGGGGCAAAACGCCTGAGTCCAACACTGCCACCACGCTGCTGGTGCCTCGAGAATAGTTCCAGGCGTTGATGGCCCAAATGCCCGCGTAGTCCCACAAGGCCCATTGGCGCCACTGGTCAGGGTCAGCCGCGCGCGTGGCCATGGCATAGACGCGCACATCGGGCTCGATGCTGTCGATCGCAGCGTCCTGCCGCTTCATCTCGTCCATCAACGCCCGCATGTCACGCGTCCCCAGCTTGCGGCTGATCTGGAACACGTCGGTGCCATTGCCCATGCGTCGATGGTGGCTCAAGGTCAAGCCTGACTGGGTCCCCGCTGCTCGCGCGTGCCGAAGGTGTGCCTCGTCGGGCGCGCGAGCGGCATCGGCGTCCTTGTAACGAACCAGAACCCTGTCCGTGGTGTCGACGCGTCTCACCTGCGCGTCGGCCCTGCGGATGTCGGGCAAGCCCTGCGCACCGAGGGGGGCAGCCACCGCTGCCCAAACCAGGCCCACATTCAAGGCCCACAAGCGCTTTTGCAGCAAGGTGTGTGTCGTCATGACTTCAACTTCATCGGGGATGGAGACATCCTATGGAGACGCCCTCTCGCCCCCCATGAGGGGTTTCACAGGGTAACAGGTGTCTCTTCGGTAAATCTTCAGACACATTGAGGCCATGCGGACGATACGCAGGCCTGCCCCTGGGTTGACTCAGGCCGACTTGCCTGCCGAAATGGGCACGATGTGGTCACCGCCTGGCGCCCCGAAGGCCTGCTCCTTGAGCAGGGCGAGCTGGTCGCGCAGGCGGGCGGCCTTCTCGAACTCCAGGTTGCGCGCGGCTTCCAACATGTCTTTTTCGAGCTGCTTCATGCGCTTGGAAAGGTCCTTCTCGGACATGCCGCCCACGTCTTCCACCGAGCGGGCCAGGGCCTCGGCGGCGCGCAGGTCGTCCTTGGCGGCGTTGGACATCACGCCATCGATCAGCTCCTTGACCTTCTTGTTGACGGTGCGCGGCGTGATGCCGTGGGCCTCGTTGTGCGCCATCTGCTTGGCGCGGCGACGTTCGGTCTCGCCCATGGCCTTGCGCATGGACTCGGTGATCTTGTCGGCGTAGAGGATGGCCTGGCCATTCTGGTTGCGGGCCGCGCGGCCGATGGTCTGGATCAGGCTGCGCTCGGCGCGCAGGAAGCCTTCCTTGTCGGCGTCCAGGATGGCCACCAGCGACACCTCGGGGATGTCCAGGCCTTCGCGCAGCAGGTTGATGCCCACCAGCACGTCGAACACGCCCAGGCGCAGGTCGCGCAGGATCTCCACCCGCTCGACGGTGTCGATGTCCGAGTGCAGGTAGCGCACCTTCACGCCGTTGTCGGTCAGGTAGTCGGTGAGCTGCTCGGCCATGCGCTTGGTCAGCGTGGTGATGAGCACGCGCTCGTTTTTCTCGACGCGGATGCGGATCTCTTGCAGCACGTCGTCCACCTGGTGGGTGGCGGGGCGCACCTCCACGATGGGGTCGACCAGGCCCGTGGGCCGCACCACCTGCTCCACCACGGCACCGCTGTGGGTCTTTTCGTAGTCGGCCGGCGTGGCGGTGACGAACACCACCTGGCGCATCTTCTTTTCGAACTCTTCGAACTTCAGCGGGCGGTTGTCCATGGCCGACGGCAGGCGGAAGCCATATTCCACCAGCGTGGTCTTGCGTGCACGGTCGCCGTTGTACATGCCGCCCAACTGGCCAATCATCACGTGGCTCTCGTCGAGGAACATCAGCGAATCAGGTGGCATGTAATCCACCATCGTGGGCGGCGGGTCGCCCGGCGCCGCGCCCGACAGGTGCCGCGTGTAGTTCTCGATGCCCTTGCAGTGGCCGACCTCTTGCAGCATCTCCAAATCAAACCGGGTGCGCTGCTCCAGGCGCTGAGCTTCGACCAGCTTGTTGTCGCCCACCAGCTGCTTGACGCGCTCGTTCAACTCGGCCTTGATGCCCTCGATGGCCTTGAGCACCTGCTCGCGCGGCGTCACGTAGTGGCTGGAGGGGTAGACCACGAAGCGTGGGATCTTCTGGCGCACCTTGCCGGTGAGCGGGTCGAACAGCGACAGGGTCTCGACCTCGTCATCAAACAGCTCCACCCGCAAGGCCAGCTCAGAGTGTTCGGCTGGGAAGATGTCGATGGTGTCGCCGCGCACACGGAAGGCCCCGCGCGAGAAGTCCATGTCGTTGCGCTTGTACTGCATGCGGATCAGCTGCGCGATCACGTCACGCTGGCCCATCTTGTCGCCCACGCGCACGATGAAGCGCATCTGCGTGTAGTCCTCGGGCTTGCCAATGCCGTAGATGGCCGACACGGTGGCCACGATCACCACGTCACGCCGCTCCAGGATGCTCTTGGTGGCCGACAGCCGCATCTGCTCGATGGCCTCGTTGATGGCGCTGTCCTTCTCGATGAAAAGGTCGCGCTGCGGCACGTAGGCTTCTGGCTGGTAGTAGTCGTAGTAGCTGACGAAGTACTCGACCGCGTTCTTGGGGAAGAACTCGCGGAACTCGGCATACAGCTGCGCGGCCAGCGTCTTGTTGGGCGCGAACACGATGGCCGGGCGCCCCACGCGGGCGATCACGTTGGCCATGGTGAAGGTCTTGCCCGAGCCGGTCACACCCAGCAAGGTCTGGTAGCTCAGGCCGTCTTCCACGCCCTCCACCAACTGCGCGATCGCGGTGGGCTGGTCACCCGCCGGCGGGTAAGGCTGGAAGAGCTGGAAGGGCGAATCGGGAAAGGCCACGAACTCGCCCTGGGGCGGCTCCGCGTCAGGCGTGGCGTCCACCGGGCGGGTCACCGGGTCGGTGTCGGCAGAAGGCGGGCGAGAGACAGGCATGGCGAAGTGCGGGCAAAGACCAAACCTGTCACTTTACGCCGAAGGCCCGGCGGCGCGGCGCCTGGCCCGAAAGCCCCCCGCAATCGGGCCCCCACCCTGCAAGTTGCGCACTTTTTCAGGCTCGACACGCGGATCGCGCCACGCGCTGACCCAATCGGCCGATAAAATAAAGGGTTTGCCCGATTTGGTTCATCGCGCCGTCACGAGCGGCGGGTCAACCAGTCCAGGCGCCCCGACGTTTGACCCTTTTCCCTTGCCGGAGACTGCCGCATGGCTTCGCTGTTCGCTTCCGTTGAAATGGCCCCCCGCGACCCCATCCTGGGCCTCAACGAACAATTCAACGCCGACCCCAACCCCAAGAAGGTGAACCTGGGTGTGGGCGTGTACACCGACGACGCTGGCAAGCTGCCCCTGCTGAAGTGCGTGGCCGCTGCTGAAAAGCAAATGTCGGAAGCCCCCAAGGCCCGTGGCTACCTGCCCATCGACGGCATCGTGGCCTACGACAAGGCCGTGCAAGGCCTGGTGTTCGGCGCAGACCACGCTGCCGTCAAGGGTGGCCGCATCGCCACGGCCCAGGCCATCGGCGGCACCGGCGGCCTGAAGCTGGGCGCCGACTTCCTCAAGCGCCTGCAACCCAACGCCCAGGTCCTGATCTCGGACCCGAGCTGGGAAAACCACCGCGCCCTGTTCGAAACCGCCGGCTTCCCCGTCGACGTGTACCCCTACTACGATGCCGCCAACCGTGGCATCAACTTCGAGGGCATGATCGCCAAGCTGAAGTCGGCCGCTGCCGGCACCATCGTGCTGCTGCACGCTTGCTGCCACAACCCGACCGGCTACGACCTGACCGACGCCCAATGGGATGAAGTCATCGCCGTGATCAAGGCCCAGGGCCTGATCCCCTTCCTGGACATGGCCTACCAAGGCTTTGGCAACGGCATCGCTGAAGACGGCGCCGTGGTCATCAAGTTCCTGGACGCTGGCCTGAGCTACTTCGTGTCCACCTCGTTCTCGAAGAGCTTCTCGCTGTACGGCGAGCGCGTGGGCGCCCTGAGCATCGTGAGCGAAACCGCCGAAGAATGCGGCCGCGTGCTGAGCCAGCTCAAGCGCGTCATCCGCACCAACTACTCCAACCCGCCCACGCACGGCGCCCAAGTGGTCGCCACCGTGCTGACCAGCCCTGAGCTGCGCAAGATGTGGGAAGACGAGCTGGCCGAGATGCGTGACCGCATCAAGGTCATGCGCGGCGCCCTGGTCGAGCAACTGGCCGCCGCAGGCGTGCAAGGCGACCTGAGCTACATCACCCGCCAAAAAGGCATGTTCAGCTACTCCGGCCTGAACGCCGCCCAGATGCAACGCCTGCGCGCCGACTTCGGCGTGTACGGCGTCGATTCGGGCCGCATCTGCGTGGCCGCGCTGAACACCGGCAACATCAAGTACGTGGCTGACGCCATCAAGGCCGTGATGTGAGCAGGCGGCTGCGGCCGTCTCCCACCACGCGAAGGGGCCCCACGGGGCCCCTTTTTCATGGCGCGCCGCTGGCGCCTGCCCCCATCACTTGCTCAGCTTCACGATGCGCGCTTCGGACGGCACGCCCGCCTCGTTGAACACGAACACCATGTAATAGCCCGGCGGTGCCAGGTTGGCGGAGGCAGGCAGGGTGGCGAACACCACCGGCCCCAGGGACTGGAAGTGCAAGGGCATGAAGCGCTGATCGAAGTCCACGGTGTGGGTGGCCGAGCCCATCTTGAGCATCGTGACGCGGCTGACCTTTTCAACGTCGGTCAAGAGCGTGATCTCCTGCCCCCAGGTGGCCAGGTTGGGCGCCGAAAGGATGTGGGGCCGAGGCGCCAGCGCACCCGAACCGTCCTGCTTGTACAGGTAAGGCGGCGTGTAGATCTCTGCGTTGAGGTTGGTCTGTGGGCCTGGCGCGCCCCCACCGCCCGTGAACACGCGGCCATCGGGCAAGAGCAGCGAAGTCGAGTGGTAGAGCCGCATCTTGGCGGCCGTGGGGCCGTCGCTCCACTCCGATGTGGCCGGGTCCCAGATGCGCGTGGTGCGCGCCACCCCG
>JBEEJT010000110.1:0-8811 GCA_041169085.1 Pseudomonadota bacterium
GGTTGAGCGCATGTTGCGCAGCATGAGCCGCGGCACGCCCCAGCCCGAGCCCGGTGTGGGCGCGGCTTCGCGCGATTTCGGGGGCGACGAGCCCCTGGTGCTGGTGGCCAGCGACATCGCGCCGGCTGACATGATTCACTTCAAGCGCAGCGTGTTCACGGGCTTCGTGACCGATGTGGGCGGCAAGACGTCCCACACGGCCATCGTGGCGCGCAGCATGGACATCCCGGCGGTGGTGGGCGCGCGGCAGGCGTCGAGCCTGATTCGCCAGGACGACTGCATCATCATCGACGGCGACGCCGGCCTGGTGATCGTCGACCCATCGCCCATCGTGCTGGAGGAATACCGCTTCCGCCAGCGTCAAGCCGAGCTGGAACGCAGCCGTCTGGCCCGCTTGCGCCACACCCCGGCGGTCACGCTGGACGGCGAGCGCGTCGAGTTGCTGGCCAACATCGAGTTGCCGGATGACGGCCCGGCCGCCCTGGAGGCCGGGGCTGTGGGCGTGGGCCTGTTCCGCTCCGAGTTCCTGTTCATGAACCGCGCCGGCAACCTGCCGGACGAAGACGAGCAGTACGAGGCCTACCGCAAGGCGGTGGAGTCGATGAAGGGCCTGCCGGTCACGATCCGCACCGTCGACATTGGCGCCGACAAGCCCCTCGAAGGCATGACGCCCAGCGAGTTGCGCCACGAATCGGTGCTCAACCCGGCGTTGGGGCTGCGGGCCATCCGCTGGAGCCTGTCGGAGCCCAGCATGTTCAGGCGCCAGTTGCGCGCCTTGTTCCGTGCGGCGCACCATGGCCCGGTCAAGATCCTGATCCCCATGCTGGCCAGCCAGCGCGAGATCCGCCAGACCCTGGACAACATCGCGCACGTCAAGCGGCAACTGCAAGACGCCGGCAAGCCATGTGGTGAGGCGCAGTTGGGCGCCATGATCGAAGTGCCCGCGGCCGCGCTGACCTTGCCCATCTTCCTCAAGCACTTCGACTTCGTGTCGATCGGCACCAACGACCTGATCCAGTACACCCTGGCCATCGACCGGGCCGACGAGGCCGTGGCCCACCTGTACGACCCCTGGCACCCTGCCGTGTTGCAACTCATCGCTTCCACGATCTCGCAGGCCCGAGCGGCGGGCAAGGGTGTGAGCGTGTGCGGTGAAATGGCGGGCGACCCGGCTTTCACCGAGTTGCTGTTGTCCATGGGCTTGCGGGCGTTTTCGATGCACCCCAGCCAGGTGGCATCGATCAAACAGCGCATCTTGCGCGCCGACACCCGACGCCTGGCGCCCTTGCTGGGGCAGGTGATGAACAGCGAAGACCCTGAAGCGGCGTGTGGCGAGGCCTTTGCCAGCCTGGCCGGTGCCGCTGCGGCCCCTGGCGGCCGGGTGGCCGCCTACGGTTCCTGAGCGGCGGTTTCGCTCAGCCGATTTGCGCGGCCCGAGCCGTCGCGAGGTCGCGGGCGGTGTCGAGGCGGCGTTGGCGCAAGGCTTGCACCCGGCTCATGGGTTCAAAGGCCGCCAACAGCCAGACGCGGCGCTTGGCCAACATGCCCAATTCCACACACAGCGGCAACACGATGGCCGAACTCACCCAAGCGTGGGCTTCCAGAGGGCCGGGCAGGGTGGCCGCCAGGAAATGGCTCAGCAGCGACTGGATGGGTGCGTGGAACAGCAGGATGTACAGGCTGTGCTGGCCCAGAGGCCGCAGCCAGGCGGCCAGCCGCGCCTCGCGTTGAGCCAGCCTGCCCCAGGCCAGCAAGGCCTGGGCGCCTGCCATGGCCATGGCCACGCTGGCCAAGGGGGCGCGCGCGTCGCGGTCCAGCAGGTCGAGGTGCGGGCGCCAGGCCAGGAAGATGGCCACGCACAGCAGGCTCCACAGCCACGCCTGGCGCCAGGAGGCGTCGGGCCGTGACCAGTCGCTGGCCAGGAAATGGCCCAGGCAGAACCACATGCCCGCCAAGGGCAGCAGGTCCAGGTTGAAGGGGGCGCCCACGTAGCCCAGCCCGGCATGCACACAGCGCGAGGCGTCCAGCCCGGCAGAAGGCAGCCACAGGAAGCCCACCACGCCCAACATGGCCGCAAAAGCCCAGTGGCCTGCGGGCCGCCAGGTGGCCATGGCGCTCAGTCGCCACCAGGCGTTGGCCGCCACGTGCAGCGCCCACAGCAAGGTGATGAACCACATCGGGAAGAGCCAGCCGGGCATCTGCAGGCCGTTGAAACTCAAGACGTCGGTGACGTAGCGCCACGGGTCGGTGGCCAGGCCGCTCCACCAGGCGTGGCCCGCCAGCAGCAGGGCCATGCTCAAGTAAGGTTTGAGCAGCGCATCGGCCTTTTGGCGCACCGTGGTCCACCAAGGCGCCTCGGGCCGGAAGTGCATGCCCGCGAGCATCAGCAGAAAGGGCATGCGCAAATTGCCCAGCGCCTCTTGCAACACAGGGTGAAACTGACCGATCGGGCCGTGGCCCAGCACCACCAGCGTGATCGCCACGGCCCGGGTGATGTCGATGTGGCTGGTCCGCACGGGGCCCCCGCTTGTCGTTCGTGATGCTTGTCACGGTAGACGGGGGGCGTGTATCAATCTAGGGTTTTTACTGACACATTTGCAAGGCCAAGTAACCGCTGCAGGATTCCGGTCAGGCAGGCGACTTCAACGTTGTCCCAGCGCCTCCCAGCGCTCCAGCAGCGTCAGCAGTTCTTCGTCGATGGCGTCGTGACGGGCCTGGAGTTCACCCAGCTTGCCTGCTTCCTTTTGGTAGGCCTGCGGGTCACCCAGGCGCACGGCCAGCGCCTTTTGCTCTTGCTCCAGCTGCTCGATGCGGGCTGGCAACTGCTCCAGCTCCCGTTGTTCCTTGTAGCTGAGCTTGCGCGGGGCAGCCTGGGGCGGCTCTGCCGCCGGTTGCGCTTTCGGGGCGGGCTCTGCTGCCGCTTTGCGCTTGTCGCTGGCCTGTTGGCTTGCCGCCAGCGCTGCCGCGCGCTTCGACTGCGTCAGCCAGTCTTCCACGCCGCCCTCGTACTCCCGCCAGCGGCCTTCGCCTTCGCTCACCAGGGTGCTGGTGACCACGTTGTCGAGGAAGCGGCGGTCGTGGCTGACCAGGAAGACGGTGCCGGGGTATTGCGCCAACAGGTCTTCCAGCAGGTCGAGGGTCTCGATGTCGAGGTCATTGGTGGGTTCGTCGAGCACCAGTACGTTGCTGGGTTTGGCGAACAGACGCGCCAGCAGCAGGCGGTTGCGCTCGCCGCCACTGAGCGTGCGCACGGGCGAGTTGGCACGGGCCGGCGAGAACAGGAAGTCCTGCAGGTAGCCCATCACGTGTTTGCGGCTGCCGTTGATGTCGATCCACTCGCTGCCCGGGCTGATGAAATCGGCCAGGGTGGCGTCGAGGTTGAGGTGGTCGCGCATCTGGTCGAAATAGGCCACTTCGATGCGTGCGCCCTGACGCACGGTGCCTTCGTCCGGGGCCAGGTCGCCGAGGATGATCTTGAGCAGGGTGGTCTTGCCGGCACCGTTGGGGCCCACGAGGCCCACCTTGTCGCCACGCAGCACCGTGTAGTCCAGGCCCTGGACGATCCAGCGGTCGCCGTAACGCTTGCCCACGCCCGCCAGTTCGGCCACGATCTTGCCGCTGCGGTCGCCCTGCGAGACCTCCATCTTGGCCCGGCCGACGATGTCGCGGCGCTGGGCGCGCGCTTCGCGCAGGTCGTGCAGCCGAGCCACGCGGGCCACCGATCGGGTGCGGCGGGCTTCCACGCCCTTGCGGATCCACACCTCTTCCTGGGCGAGCAGCTTGTCGAAGCGGGCGTTGGCCAGGGCTTCGTCGGCCAGCTCGCGTGCCTTCAATTCTTCGTAGGCGGCGAAGTTGCCCGGGTAGCTGCGCAGCGTGCCGCGGTCCAGTTCGACGATGCGGGTGCACACGCGATCGAGGAAGGCGCGGTCGTGGCTGATCAGCACGATGGAGCCGCCGTAGGCCAGCAACAGGTCTTCCAGCCAGGTGATGGCGTCCAGGTCCAGGTGGTTGGTGGGCTCGTCAAGCAGCAAAACGTCGGGGCGGGCCACCAAGGCCCGGGCCAGGGCCACGCGCTTCTTGAGGCCGCCGGAGAGCTTGTCGACCGGCTGCTCTGCACTCAGTCGCAGGCGCTGCAGGGTTTCGTCCACCCGCTGCTCCCAGTTCCAGCCATCGCGCGCTTCGATCTGGGTCATCAGCGCGTCCAGGTCGTCGCCATCGGCGTGTGCTTCGAAGCGGGCGCGCAAGGACCGGATTTCTCCCAGGCCTTCGCTCACCGCGTCGAACACGCTGGCGCCGGCTTCGAAGCTGGGCTCCTGGTGCACATAGGACACCGCCAGGCCGCTTTGCCAGTGCAAGGTGCCGTCGTCCATCTTCTCCAGGCCGGCCATGATCTTGAGCAGAGACGACTTGCCCGTGCCGTTGCGGCCAATCAAGCCGATGCGCTCTCCCGGCTCCAGGGCGAAGTCGGTGTGGTCGAGCAGGGGAACGTGTCCGAAGGCCAGGCAAGCCTGGGACAGGGTGAGTACGGCCATGAGGGAGCGCGTGAAATCGCGGTGCAGATGATGAAAGAAACGGGTTCACGGGGGGTGAACACCGTCGCGCATTGTCGCCGCTCGGGTGACAATTCCGGGTATGAAGGTGTACGCAGTTTTGCGCCTCGTCTGGGTGTGCTTGGGCCTGTGCCTTTGGGGCTGGCCGGCGCAGTCCTGGGCGGAGGCTCCGGTTGTGGCGCCCGTGGCCGCAGTCAGCGGTGACGGCGAGCCGGTGCAGCCCTGGGCCAACGACAAAGTGGTGACGCTGACGATGACGGCGGGCAACACCCTGCCTGGGGCCATGATCGCCCCGGGTGGCGACACGCCACCCGGGCCCGATTCGGCCTGGATGGTGGTGGACTTGCCCCACCGTTGGCACGTCACCCACCCCGGCTACAGCGGCACCATGTGGTACCGATTCAAGGTGCGGCTCACCACCGTGCCGCAGCAGCCCTGGGCCATCTACATGCCGCGCGTGATCATGAACGCGCAAGTGTGGGTCAATGGGGTGGCCTTGCCCCACAGTGGCTCGCTGAAAGCCCCCGTGACGCGCAACTGGTATGTCCCGCAGCTGGTGCAGGTCCCGGCGGAGCTCTGGCACCAAGGCGAAAACGACATCAAGATCCGGGTCGTGGGGGGCTACCTCACCCGCAACGGCCTGGCCGCCATCGAAGTCGGCCCCAAAGACACGCTGCAGGAAGGCTTCCAGTGGCGCACCCTGGCGCAGGTCGACGGGCCGCGCATCGCCAACGTGTCGCTCATCGCCCTGGGCCTGTTCATGGCCCTCGTCTGGTTGCGGGACCGCTCTCAGGGGGCCATCGGCTTGCAGGGCCTGGCTGCGATCTGCTGGGGCATCGGCAACATGGCGTCCTGGGCGCCGGACCCACCTTTCCTGCCACAGCTGATCTGGGCTGGCCTGGCGTTCGTGCTGGTGGTCACCTCCCAGTTGCTGATCTGCCTGTTCTTCTGGCGCTTCATCGGCCGGCGCATGCGCGTCATCGACTGGAGCATCTACACCTTGCTGCTGCTCACGCCCGTGCTCACCTTCGTGCACCCCACGGGCCTCCAGTTCTTTGGCACCTACCTGGCCAACTTCATCCTGATGGCCATCAGCGCCGGCCACGCCCTGGTGCACGTGGTGCGCACCCGCCGACCCGACGGCCGCGTTCTGGTGGCCGGCTGCCTGCTGGCCCTGCCGGTGGCCGCGCACGACCTGGCCTTCGAGGCCAACCTCCTGCCCTATGACAGCGTGTTCTGGCTGGCCTTCGCCGGGCCCATGCTGATGTACTGCACCTTCTACATCCTGGCGGGTGACCACGCGCGCTCGCGCCACGAGCTTGCCCACCTCAACAGCACCCTGGCCTCGCAGGTGGCCGAGCGTGAAGCCGCACTGCGCGAGTCGTTCGAGCGGGTCGCCGAGCTGGAGCGGGCCCAGGCCGTTCAGGCCGAGCGCAGTCGCATCTTGCGCGACATGCACGATGGCGTGGGGGCCCACCTGAGCTCGGCGCTTCGTCAGCTCCAAGCCCCCCGAGACGGCCAAGTCGACCTGGGGCTGGTGATCCAGACGCTGCGCGATTCGCTGGACCAGCTCAAGCTGTCGGTGGACGCCCTCACCCTCGCGCCCGGCGACGTGGTGGGCCTGTTGGCCAGCCTGCGTTTTCGCATTGCGCCAAGGCTGAAGGCCGCCGGCCTGGATCTCGCCTGGAACGTGCAGGATCTGCCCCATTGGCCCGAAGGCCAGCCGCCTTTCCTGCGGCAATTGCAATACATTCTCTTTGAAGGCTTGAGCAACGTCTTGCAGCACTCTGGCGCCACGCGCCTGACGCTGTCGGCGAGGCGCACGCCAGAAGGCATAGAAGTGAGCCTGACCGACGATGGGCGTGGCTGGAACGGCGAGGCCGAGGGCGCCGGCATCCAGACCATGCGGGCGCGAGCCAAAGTCATCGGGGCAGCGTTGCACCTGCACGGCGAGCCTGGCCGTGGCACCGATCTCCGCATCGTCTTGCCTTTGCAGCAAGACGCGCAGCTTGACTTATCCTCCGCAGCATGAACGACATCGTCCCGGGCCCGTGGAAGGTGGTGGTCGTCGAAGACAACCACGCCACGCGCAGCTACCTCGAATCCTGCATCAAGGACCAGCCTCAACTCACGCTGGCCGCTTCTTTTGGCACCTTGGCCCCCGCCCAGGTCTGGTTTGACGCGCACCAGGCTGACCTGTTGCTGGTGGACCTGGGCCTGCCCGATGGCAGTGGGCTGTCGCTGTTGCGGCAAGTGCGCCGCCAATGCCCCAGTTGCGACATGCTGGTGGTGTCGATGTTCGGCGACGAAGAAAACGTGGTGGCCAGCATCGAAGCGGGCGCCGTGGGCTATGTCCACAAAGACGACGACGCCGCCGACATCGCCGAAACCCTCAAGGCCGTGAAGCAAGGCGCGTCGCCCATCTCGCCCATGATCGCTCGCCACTTGCTGCGTCGCATGCAGCCGGTGCGCGCGGCGGCGCCAGAAGCGCCCCACGCTGCCGCCCCCGTGGCGGAGGCCCCCGTGCGCCTGTCGGTGGCAGCGGCCACCGAGGCCGCGGCCGAGCCGGCCGAGGCCGAATCTGCGGTGGTGCTCAGCCGCCGCGAACAAGAGGTGCTCGAGTACATCGCCCGCGGGTTCTCGTATGCCGAGATCGCACGCGAGCAGGGCATCACCGTGCACACGGTGCAAACCTACATCAAGAAGCTCTACGGCAAGCTGGCCGTGCACTCGCGCAGCGAGGCCGTGTTCCAGGCCAACCGCCTGGGCTTGCTCAACACCTTCAGCCAGCAGTTCCGCTGAGCTGGGCTTCCAGCGCGTCCACGAAACGCTTGGCCACGTCCCAGCCCGTTTGATCGGTGATCTCCTGGAAGCAGGTCGGGCTGGTGACGTTGATCTCGGTGAGGTGTTCGCCAATGATGTCCAAGCCCACCAGCAGCAGCCCTTGGGCAGCCAGTTGCGGGCCCAACTGACGCGCGATCCGCCAATCCGATTCGCTCAGTGGCTGGGCCACGCCCTTGCCGCCTGCGGCCAGGTTGCCGCGCACTTCACCGCCTTGCGGGATGCGGGCCAGGGCGTAGGGCACGGGTTCGCCATCGATCAGCAGCACCCGCTTGTCGCCTTGGGCGATGGCGGGCAGGAAGCCTTGCACCATGATGGTCTGCGTGCCGTCCGCCGTGAGCGTTTCGGCGATGCTGCCCAGGTTCAGGCCGTCGTCCTTCACGCGGAAGATGCCCATGCCGCCCATGCCGTCCAGCGGCTTGAGGATGATGTCGCGGTGCTCGGCATGGAAGGTGCGGATGGCCTCGATCTCGCGTGTGACCAAGGTGGGGGCGATCAGCTCAGGGTGGGCCAGGATGGCCAGCTTTTCGGGGTGTTCGCGCAGCGCTTGAGGGCGGTTGAACACGCGTGCACCTTCGCGTTCGGCCTGCGTCAACAGGTGCGTGGTGTAGAGGTATTCGGCGTCGAACGGCGGGTCTTTGCGCATCAGGACGGCGTTGGCATCAGCCAGCGTCAACACGCTTTGCTGTGCCACGCGAAACCAGTCTTGCGTGTTGGCCGTCAACGTGATGTGGCGGCACAGGGCCTGCACCCGGCCACCGCGCTGCCAGCGCAACTGGTGCGGCTCACAGGCCCACAGCTCGTGCCCGCGTCGGGCCGCTTCGCGCATCATCGCGAAGGTGCTGTCCTTGTGGGTCTTGAAGGTTTCGAGCGGGTCGGCGACGAACAGCAGCTTCATGGCGTGTCACGGGTGTCGGTGCGGAGCCGGTAGTTTTCCACGAACAGCGCAACCACGCCGGCAACAAGGCCCCAGAAGGCCGAATTCACGCCCCACAGGGTGACGCCCGACAGCGTCACCAGGAAGGTGATGAGGGCCGGCTCGCGGTGTTTGGGGTCGGCCAGGCCCACGGCCAGGCCGTTGCCGATGGTGCCCAGCAAGGCCAGACCGGCCACGCCCATCACCAGGGCCGTGGGGAAGGCGTTGAGCACGCCTGCCACCGCGCCGCCCAGGAGCGCCAGCAGGAAGTAGAAAACGCCGGCCATGATGGCGGCTGAATAGCGCTTGTCCGGGTCGGGGTGCGCGTGGGGGCTGAGCACGATCGCTGCGGTGATGGCCGCCAGGTTGAAGGCGTAGCCGCCAAACGGCGCGAGCGCGGTGGTGATCACCCCCGACACGCTGGTGAAGGCCGACACCGGTGGCCGGTAGCCCGCGACCCGGATGGCCGAAATGCCCGGCACGGCTTGCGACGACATGGTCACG
>JBEEJT010000111.1:0-6857 GCA_041169085.1 Pseudomonadota bacterium
CCAGTTTGGCGTGCGCAGCCCCCCGCAGATGGGGTGACAATGGCCGCTCCCCCTGGCCCTTCCCGGTAGATTTGTCCCATGTCAGACCGCAGCGTGTTTTTTGTTTCCGATGGCACCGGCATCACCGCCGAAACCATGGGCAACGCCATCCTGGCGCAGTTCGCCATCAAGCCGCGCCACATCCGCAAGCCCTTCATCGACACGGTGGACAAGGCCCACCAGGTGGTGCGCGAAATCAACGCCGCTGGTGTGCGCGAAGGCAAGCGCCCGATCGTGTTCACCACGCTGGCCAACGAAGAGGTACTGGGCATCCTGCATGGCTGCGACGCCAGGGTGTTCGACGTGATGAAGTCATTCGTGGACCCGCTGGAAGAGGAGCTCAACATGCGCTCCAACCACCGCGTGGGCCGCTTCAACGACGCCAGCGAAGACCGCGAATACAACGAGCGCATCGCGGCCATCAATTTCGCGCTGGAACACGACGACGGTCAGTCTTCTCGCAGCCTGGACGACGCCGACGTGGTGTTGGTGGGCGTGAGCCGTTGTGGCAAGACGCCCACGTCGCTCTACCTGGCGATGCAGCACGGCATCAAGGCGGCCAACGTGCCGCTCATCCCGGAAGACTTTGACCGAGGCTTCCTGCCTTCGATGCTCAAGCCTTACAAGAAGAAGTGCTTCGGCCTGACCATCGACCCCGACCGCCTCAGCCAGATCCGCAACGAGCGGCGCCCCGGCAGCAAGTACGCAGCGCTGGAAAATTGCCGCCTGGAAGTGTCTCAGGCCGAGTCGATGATGCGCCGGGAAGGCATTTCCTGGCTGTCTTCGACCCACAAGTCGATCGAAGAAATCGCAACGACCATCTTGCGCGACATCCGGCCTGATCGCCTGATTTACTGAGCGGCCTCGGAGAGGAATTGCCTCAGGCTGGCCTGCAAGGCGTGGCCGCTTTGCCAGGCTTGATCCTGGGTTTGCCGCGCCTCGTCCTGGGTTTGCATGGCCAGGCGAGTCAGCTCGGGGGCGTGCAGGTTGAGGGCCGTGCCTTTGATGTTGTGGGCGACCTTGCTCAAGGTGGTGAAGTTGCGAGCACTCAAGGCGGCGCCAAGTTCGGCGTCGAGCTCGTTGAGGGTGCGGCTCAGCATGCCGACCAGACGCTCCAGCAACAAGGGCTGCGAACTGAAGTGCTTTTGCATCTGCTGAAAATCAGAGGTGCACAAAGTTGGCGCGGTCGTCGTGTTGACCGGCGTCAGGTGAGCCGCGTTTGCACTCGCCGCCTTCGGGAACGGCGAGAAGGGCGACACAGGGGATGAAGGAGGGCTGCTGTTCACGGGGCAGGGAAGGGCGGTGGGTCTGGGCGCACCCACATGGCGCCGCACGACGTCCACCAGTGTATCGAGCAGATAGGGCTTGGTGACATAGTCGACCATGCCGGCCTCGCGCGCTTGTCGCTTGGCTGAAGCGAAGGCATGGGCGGTCAAGCCCACCACGGGCAAATGGGGGGCCAGGTCATGAATCAGGCGAGTGGCTTCGTAGCCATCCATGATGGGCATCTGGATGTCGCAAAGCATCAGATCAAAGGCCGCAGCGCCTTGCTCGCGGACGGCCGCCACGGCTTCTTCGCCATCGGTGGCAAAGGTCACATGTGCGCCTTCCTGTTCCAGCATCTGACCCAGCACCATCCGGTTGACGGGGTTGTCCTCGGCAGCCAGCACCCGCAGGTCCAGGAGACGCCCGGAGGCATTGGGCGCTGGGGTGCGCAGTTGGCGTTCAACGGCGTTGGCCAGGCGCAGCGCGGACAGCGGGCCGGCGAGGAAGGCGTCGTCGTGCAGGCGGGGTGGCAAATCGGGCGTGGCGCCGGGTGGGCCCGACAGCAAGACCGTCACCCCCGCGTCCACCCATTGGCACATCTGCTGAGCGTCGGTCATGCGCGCGGCCACCGGGCCCAACACGATCACCTGAGGCATGGGTTGCGGGGGCTCTGGCGCGGTCTGGGCGTCATGCACTTCGCATCCGCGTTGGGACAGCTCGGACTGGAGGCACTCGCGCTCGTCGGCTTCCAGCCCGACCAGCGCCACGGTGCGCAGGTGACGCAGGTCGGCGGGCTCCGCAGCGTTGAGGGGCAGCCTGACGCTGAACTGGCTGCCCGCCCCTGGTGACGAATGCACCTGGATATCGCCGTTCATCAGGCGGACGAGGCGCTGGGTGATGGCCAGGCCCAGACCGAAGCCTTCGACTTGGCTGGCAGGGCGGGTGTGCACCTGGCTGAAGGGCTTGAACAGCTTGTCGATCTGCTCAGGCCCCATGCCAATGCCCGTGTCGGTGACTTCGCAACACAGGTGATGGTCTTGCACGTCGAGCCGCAGGACGATCTCGCCGTGGTCGGTGTAGCGGATGGCGTTGGACAAGAGATTGAGCAGGATCTGGGACAGGCGGGTGCTGTCGCCTTCGCAGTACTGGGGAACCTGGGCGCCTTCCAGGACGCGCAGCTGAAGGCCCTTGGCGTGTGCGCGCCCCGACTTGAGCGACAGCACATGTTCCAGGACTTGCGCCCCGGGGCCCCGCGCCGGGGGCAGGGTGAGCTGGCCCGCTTCGATCTTGGAAAACTCCAGCATGTCGTGGCCCCGCGCCAGGAGGTGCTGGGCAGCGTCGAGGATCTGTTCGAAGGTGCGCTGCGTGGCGAGGCCCGCGCCTTGACGGGCGCCCAACTGGGCCAGGCCGAACATGGCGTTGAGTGGCGTGCGGACCTCGTGGCTGATGGCAGCCAGGAACTCGCTCTTGGCTTCACTGGCGGCTTCGGCGGCCAGCTCGGCTTTGCGTGCCTCCGTGGTGTCAAACACCAGAACCAGGAAGCCCCGCACTTCGCCACCGTCCACGTCGGGCAGGTAATGGACTTCGCCCAAGCGACATTTGCCTGGTTGACCCGGGACCGGGAAGCTGCGCTCGAAGCGCTGGGCCTCGCCCCTCAATGCGCCTTCGATGTGGGGCAGGTTGCTTTGGTAGGCCTCTTCGCCCAGTGCCTCACGCAGGTGGCAGTGGCGCAGCGCGGCGGGGGCCTTGCCTATCCAATCGCTGTAGGCCTGGTTGGCAAACTGGTTGCGCTGCGCTTGGGTCCAGTAGCCCACCATGCCGGGCATGCCGTCGAGGATGGTCTGCAGCAGCCGTTCGTGCTCGCGCACGGCCTGGGTGCGCTCGACCACGTGGCGCTCGAGGTTGGTGTTGAGGTCTTGGACCGATTGTTCTGCACGTTTGCGGTCGGTGATGTCCACCACCATGCCGACGTAGCGAGTGGGGCTCTTGTGGCCGGCGACAGGTTCCCCTCTGGCCTGCAACCACCTCTGCGGGCCGCCAAGCGGGTGGGTGCGCCATTCGACCTCGAAGGGCTGCCTGAGCTGGCTGGCCTGAATCAGGGCTTCGCAGGTTTTCGCCTGGTCATCGGGGTGGATGCCGGCCAGCCAGGCGTCGAAACTGGGCGGGACGCTGCGCGGTAGCCCATAGAGATCCCAGATCTCGGCTGACCAGTCACAGTGGTTGGTGTCGAGGTGCCATTCCCAAATGCCGACCCTCGCTGCACGCAAGGCCAGACGCAAGGTGTCTGGCGACGGCGCATAGGGGCGACGGTGGGTCGCGAGGACAGGCATTCCCGGCATGGTGCTCCCTCAGGAGAGCCGGCTTGCACACCCAGGGGCGGCGGTTACCGGCGTCGAGATTGGGCCTGGTCCTGCGCAACTGCCTGTCGTTCACCGTTCAGCCCATGGCGGTGACCTCAGTCACCCGATGCGGCGCTGGCTGACGCCTGGCGCAACGCACGGGGTGTGCGCTGCAACATTAACCTGACTTTTGCTGCGTTGCAACAGGATGTTGCCGCCCCCATGCCGTGGCGGCAACACCCATCGACCGGAAACCTCAGTTCGCGTCGGCCGGGCCCACGGGCACGCACGAGCAGAACAAGTTTCGGTCACCGTGGACGTTGTCCACGCGGCCCACAGGCGACCAGTACTTCACCTGCTTGAGGCTGGCCACAGGGTAGGCGGCCTGTTCGCGGCTGTAGGCGTGCGCCCAGTCGGCGGCCAGGAGGCTGGCGGCCGTGTGAGGCGCGTTCTTCAGCGGGTTGTCTTCCTGCGGCAGCTTGCCCTGTTCGACCTGGCGAATTTCTTCGCGGATGGCGATCATGGCGTCGCAGAAGCGGTCCAGCTCGACCTTGGATTCGCTTTCGGTGGGTTCCACCATCAGCGTGCCGGCCACGGGGAAGCTGAGCGTGGGCGCGTGGAAGCCGTAGTCGATGAGGCGCTTGGCCACGTCTTCGGCGCCGACGCCGCTGCCGTCCTTCAGGGGGCGCAAGTCGAGGATGCACTCGTGGGCCACGCCGCCACCCTTCACGCTGGCACTGCCGCCGCTGAAGTGGATGTCGTAATGGTCGGCCAGGCGGGCGGCCACATAGTTGGCGTTGAGGATGGCCACTTCGGTGGCGGCCTTCAGGCCGTCGGCGCCCATCATGCGGATGTACATCCAGCTGATGGGCAGCACGGCGGCGTTGCCCAGCGGGGCGGCGCTGACGGCGCCCACTTGTTTGGCTTCACCCAGGCCGGCCGAGCGGTGGGCGGGCAGGAAGGGCACGAGGTCTTCGACCACGCAGACGGGGCCCACGCCGGGGCCGCCACCGCCGTGAGGGATGCAGAAGGTCTTGTGCAGGTTCAAGTGGCTCACGTCGCCGCCGAACTGGCCGGGTGCGGCCAGGCCGACCAGGGCGTTCATGTTGGCGCCGTCCACGTAGACGCGGCCACCGTGGCTGTGGATGAGCTGGCACAGCTCGGTCACACGGGTCTCGAACACGCCGTAGGTGGATGGGTAAGTGATCATCACGCAGGCCAGGTTGGCGCTGTGCTTTTCACACTTGGCCTTCAGGTCGTCGAGGTCGACGTTGCCGTCGGCGTCGCACTTGGTGACCACCACCTTCATGCCCACCATCTGGGCCGACGCGGGGTTGGTGCCGTGGGCGCTCTCAGGGATCAGGCAGATGTCGCGGTGGCCTTCGCCACGGCTCTCGTGGTAGGCCTTGATGACCAGCAGGCCGGCGTATTCACCTTGCGAGCCGGCGTTGGGCTGCAGGCTGATGCCGGCATAACCGGTGGCTTGCGACAGCCAGCCGCACAGCAGGCGGTTGAGCTCGTCGTAGCCGGCCAGCTGGGCGCGCGGTGCGAAGGGGTGGATGTGCGCGAACTCCGGCCAGGTGATGGGGATCATCTCGCTGGTGGCGTTGAGCTTCATGGTGCACGAACCCAGCGGGATCATGCTGCGGTCCAGCGCCAGGTCCTTGTCGGCCAGGGTGCGCAGGTAGCGCAGCATCTCGGTTTCCGAGTGGTGCGTGTTGAAGATCGGGTGCGTGAGGTAGGCGCTGGTGCGCTGCAGCTCAGCCGGGATGGCCAGCGTCAGGCCGGCTTGGAGGGCGTCCACATCGGGCAGCGCCTTGCCTTGGGCGAACACGGCCCACAGGGCGGCCAGGTCGGCGCGGGTGGTGGTCTCATCCAGCGAGATGGTGACGCTGTCGGCGCTGGCGGCACGCAGGTTGTAGCCAGCGGCTTCGGCGCGGGCCAGCACGGCGTCGCGGTCGGCGGCCAGCACCTGGATGGTGTCGAACCAGGTGGTGTGGATGATGGTGCGACCCAGCTGTTGCAGGCCACGGGCCAGCGTGGCGGCCATCACGGCGGTGCGCTGGGCGATGCGCTTGAGGCCATCCGGGCCGTGGTAGACGGCGTACATGCTGGCCACGACGGCCGGCAGCACCTGGGCGGTGCAGATGTTGGAGGTGGCCTTTTCGCGGCGGATGTGCTGTTCGCGGGTCTGCAGGGCCAGGCGGTAGGCGGGGTTGCCATGGCTGTCCACGCTCACGCCCACCAGGCGGCCGGGCATGGAGCGCTTGAACTCGTCTTTGGTGGCGAGGTAGCCGGCGTGCGGGCCGCCGTTGCCCATGGGCATGCCGAAGCGCTGGGTGGTGCCGCAGGCGATGTCGGCGCCTTGTTCGCCAGGCGACGCCAGCAGGGTCAGGGCGAGCAGGTCGGCCGCGACGATGGCCAGCGCGCCTTTGGCGTGCAGGGCGTCTATCAGGGGCTTCAAATCACGTACCTGGCCGTTGGCGCCGGGGTATTGCATCAGCGCGCCGAAGCAGTCGTTGGCTTGCAGGTGCTCGGCCAGCTTGGCGGCGTGGACCACATCGACCTGGATGCCCAGAGGATGGGCGCGGGTCTGGATCACTTCCAGCGTCTGCGGGAACACGTCGTGGCAGACCACGAAACGGGTGCTCTTGCTCTTGCCGGCGCGGGCGGCCAAGGTCATGGCTTCGGCCGCAGCGGTGGCCTCGTCCAGCATCGAGGCGTTGGCGATGGCCATGCCCGTCAGGTCGGTGACCATGGTCTGGAAGTTGATCAGCGCTTCCATGCGGCCTTGCGAGATCTCGGCCTGGTAGGGCGTGTAGGCGGTGTACCAGGCGGGGTTCTCGAGGATGTTGCGCAGGATGACGCCGGGCGTGAAGGTGCCGTGGTAGCCCTGACCGATGAAGCTCTTCATCTGGCGGTTGCGGCCGGCGATGGCGCGCAGCTCGGCCAGCGCCTGGGCCTCCGACAGCGGCGCGGGCAGCGCCATGGGCTGCGCACGGCGGATGCCCGCCGGCACGATGGCCTCGATCAGCGCGCGGCGCGAGGCCGCGCCGAGGGTCGACAGCATCGCCGCTTCGTCGGCGGCCGAGGGGCCGATGTGACGGGCGACGAACTCGCTGGGGTTCTCCAGCTCGGCCAGAGGCAGGTGGGCGTTCTTCAGCATGGCAAAACCGGTGTCAGAGCGTCTTCAGCAGCGCGTCGTAGGCGGGC
>JBEEJT010000112.1:0-4660 GCA_041169085.1 Pseudomonadota bacterium
AGTTCCTCACCTTGATGCTGCGCCACCACGAGGCGGCCATCGTCATGGGGCGATTTGTCTACCAGTTTGGCGAACAGCCCGCCGTGAAGCAGTTCGCCGCCGTGATGGCGGCCGAGCAGCAGCGGGAGTCCGTCTGGATGATGCAGCGCCTGGCCTTGAAGCCGGCACACTGAGCAGGTCCATCACAGCCATACGAACGACGGGGAGCACCGACATGAGACCTTACACGCTGGCCATCGCCTTTGCCGCCGTGGCGCTTTACGCCGTCACCCAAGTGGCGCCCTGGTCCGAGAAAAAGACCCAGGAAGCGGCAGCCACCGCCCGAAACTGCGAAGCCGCCAAGCCCTTCACCCAGGGTGGCGGGGCAGAAAGCATCAGCGAACAGCAGCGGGCCATGATGGCGGCCGCCAAGTGCGCCTATGGTTCGATCAACCCGGTGGGCGCGGCGGTGATGAAGCAACAAGGGGTGGACCCGCAGCAGGCCATCGACCTGTTTGGCAAGCTGGAGCAGCAGATCCCCAAGGATTGAGCGGCCGCAACGTTAGGATGCGGGCATGCCTGCCCCCACCTCCAAACCCGCTGCCACGCCTGCCGCCTGGCTTTACCTGGCCTCGCAAAGCCCGCGTCGCCGCCAGTTGCTCGACCAACTTGGGGTGGCCCACCGCCTGTTGTTGCCCGACGACCACGAGGACGCCGAAGGCCTGGAGGCCGAGCGTGCGGGCGAGCTGCCGCTGGCCTATGTGCAACGGGTGACGATGGCCAAGTGGGAGGCCGCCGTGGCGCGCCTGCAGCGCCGCCAGGCGGCCCAGCCCCCCGGCGCCGAGGGCGATGACGCCTGGCCGGGCGCGCCGGTGTTGTGTGCCGACACCACCGTGGCCCTGGGCTCGCGCATCTTGGGCAAACCGCGCGACGCGGCCGATGCCGCCGCCATGCTGACGGCCCTGTCGGGCCAGCGCCACCAAGTGCTCACGGCCGTGGTGGTGCAGGGGCGCCTGGCCGTCAGCGTGTCCGACGTCACCTGGCGCGTGCTCGACGCCGACGAAGTCACCCGTTATGTGGACAGTGGCGAGCCCATGGGCAAGGCCGGGGCCTATGCCATCCAGGGGCGTTCTGGCGCCTGGACGGAGCGCATCGAAGGCAGTTACAGCGGCATCATGGGCCTGCCTTTGTTCGAAACGGCCGAACTGCTGAAACCGCTGGGCTGGCGCTTTTGACGCATGCGGTAAATTGCCGCCATGCCCCAAGCCCAAGACATCCTCATCAACTGGACCCCCCAGGAAACCCGCGTCGCCATCGTCGAAGCCGGCGCCGTGCAAGAACTGCACGTCGAACGCACCCTGGAGCGGGGGCTGGTCGGCAACATTTACGCAGGCAAAGTCGTGCGCGTGTTGCCGGGCATGCAAAGCGCCTTCATCGACATCGGCCTGGAGCGGGCGGCCTTCCTGCACGTCGCCGACTTGCACCGCGAAGACGGTGGCCCGCGCATCGCCCGTTCACCCGACAGCCAGGTGCCCATTGAAAAGCGCGTGCACGAAGGCCAGACCTTGATGGTGCAAGTCATCAAGGACCCGATCGGCACCAAGGGCGCCCGCCTGTCCACGCAGGTCAGCGTGGCGGGGCGCTTGCTGGTCTTCCTGCCCCAGGATGACCACCTGGGCATCTCGCAAAAGATCGGCTCGCCGGAACAGCGCGAGCAACTGCGCGAGCGCATGACCCGCCTGATCGCTGAAGCCGATGTGCGTGAAGGCCGCAACCGCTCGGGCGGCTTCATCTTGCGCACCAACGCCGAAGACGCCACCGACGAGGAGCTGGCGCTGGACATCGCTTACTTGCGCAAGACCTGGGCCCACATCCGTGAGTTGGGCATCAAGTCGCCGCCGGGCACCTTGCTCTACCAGGAACTCAACCTGGCCCAGCGCGTGTTGCGCGACCTGGTCACGGATCAAGTGGCCACCATCCGCATCGACTCCTTGATGCAGCACGACATCCTCCAGGCCTTTGGCAAGGAATACACGCCGTCTGCCGTCGAACGTCTGCAGCACTACAAGGGCGAGCGCCCCATTTTCGACCTCTACAACATCGACACGGAGATCGAGCGGGCGCTGGCACGCCGGGTGGACTTGAAATCGGGTGGCTACCTGATCATCGACCAAACCGAAGCCCTCACCACGGTGGACGTGAACACCGGCGGCTACGTGGGCGCGCGCAACTTCGACGACACCATCTTCAAGACCAACCTGGAAGCGGCCCAGGCCATTGCCCGCCAGCTGCGGCTGCGCAACCTGGGCGGCATCATCATCATCGACTTCATCGACATGCTGCGCGAAGACCACCGCGACAACGTGCTCGCTGAGTTCCGCAAGCAATTGGGGCGCGACCGCACCAAGGTCACGGTCAGTGGCTTCTCGCCACTGGGCCTGGTCGAAATGACCCGCAAGCGCACCCGCGAATCGCTTGCCCACATGCTGTGCGAGCCTTGCCCCACGTGCGAAGGCCGGGGCCAGGTGCGCACCGCGCGCACCGTTTGCTACAACATCCTGCGCGAGATCTTGCGCGAGGCCCGCCAGTTCAACCCCAAGGAATTCCGGGTGGTGGCCAGCGCTGCGGTCGTGGAAATGTTGCTCGACGAAGAGAGCGCCCACCTGGCCGGCCTGAGCGATTTCATCGGCAAGCCGGTGTCGCTGCAGACCGAGCCGTCGATGTCGCCGGAGCAATACGACATCGTGCTGCTCTGAGCGCCGCGAGGGCGTCGGGCTTTACAGCCTGTCCGCGGAACTTTGTTTCAAGACGCGGCACAATCTCGGGCCAAGAAACATGGGGCAGGTGCGCCAAAATGCGGCGCCTGCCTCACCACCCTAGCTTTGCCGACCCCCTGATGCGACCTCAAGCCCTGTCTTCTGCCCGCCGCCTGTGGTTGGGGGGCGCAGCCGCTGTGCTGCTGGCTCTCGCACCCCTGACCAGCCGCGCCGAGTTCCGCATCGACATCACCGGCGTGGGGGGCACCCAGATCCCGGTGGCGCTGGGCAAGTTCAAGGACGAGGCCCGTTCGCCCCAACCCCTGTCGGCCATCATCCGGGCCGACCTGGAGCGTGCGGGCCTGTTCAAGCTGCTCGACGCGAGCGCCGACCGCCTGGACGAAAACGGCCGCCCCGCCTTCGCCGACTGGCGCACCAAAGGCGCCGACGCACTGGCCGCCGGCTCCGTGACGCCGCTGGCCGACGGCCGCTACGACATCCGCTACCAACTGTGGGACGTGCTCAAGGGCAAGGGCCTGGGCGGCCTGAGCATCGTGGTGCCAGCCAGCGACCTGAGGCAGGCTGCCCACCGCATCGCCGACGACATCTACGAGCACATGACGCGGGACAAAGGCTATTTCGCCTCCCGCATCGCCTATGTGGCCAAGACCGGCCCCCGCTACAACCTGGTCATCGCCGATTCAGATGGCGAGGGTGCCCAGAACGCCCTGACCAGCAACCAGCCCATCATTTCGCCAGCCTGGTCGGCCGACGGCAACCAACTGGCCTACGTGTCGTTCGAGCGCGGCAAGGCCGAGGTCTTCGCCCAGGACGTCCTGTCCGGCCGCCGCCGCGTCGTGGCGAACTTCAAGGGCAGCAACAGCGCCCCGGCCTGGTCGCCCGATGGTCGTCTGCTGGCCGTCACGCTCAGCCGAGACGGCGGCTCTCAACTGCACCTGCTGACGCCCGACGGTGAAGGCGTGCGACGCCTGACGCAGAGCACGGCGATCGACACCGAAGCGGCCTGGTCGCCCGACGGCGGCACCCTGTACTTCGTGAGCGACCGTGGGGGCAGCCCCCAGATCTACAAGATCTCGGCCCAAGGCGGCGAGCCGCAGCGCGTGACCTTCCAGGGCGACTACAACATCAGCCCGGCCATCAGCCCCGATGGCCGCAGCATGGCCTACATCAGTCGGGTGGCCGATGCGTTTCGCGTGCATGTCATGGATTTGTCCACGGGCAATGTGCGCGCTTTGACCGACACCCGCGACGACGAGAGCCCCAGTTTTGCGCCAAACAGCCGAGAAATCATCTACGCCACGCGGTCTCAAGGCCGCGATGTGTTGATGATGACCTCGCTGGATGGTCGCATCAAGGCCAAACTGGCCACCCCTGCCGCCGACGTGCGGGAACCCGTCTGGGCCCCGCCTGCCGGTGGCTTGCGCCGTTGATAATCACGTCCTGAAAAATCTGATTGCCGTTTCCCGGAGAACCCACAATGCAAAACACGACCTCCCGCTCCGTTCTGCGTCTGACCGCTCTGGCCGCCGCCACCGCCGCTTCGCTGTGGATGGCTGGTTGCAGCACCACGTCGAACAAGGCTGAAACCACGGGCCCGGCGCCGATCACCGAAGCCAAGCCCGCCAACACTGGTGCCAACGCTTCGGGCGCCAACAATGGCGGCGTGCCCTCGACCACCGTCAAGCCTGTGGACCTGAGCGCCGGCAATGGCGCCAACGGCGGTGCCAACGGTGGCGCTGCTGGCGCAGACGCCGCTGGCAACACCGTGTACTTCGACTTCGACAAGAGCGCCATCCGTGACGACAGCCGCGCCACCATCGAAGCCAACGCCAAGCGCCTGTCGGCCAAGGCTGGCCAGAAGGTCGTGATCGAAGGCCACACCGACGAGCGTGGCGGTCGTGAAT
>JBEEJT010000113.1:0-4114 GCA_041169085.1 Pseudomonadota bacterium
TTCAACCACCAGACACCCACGCTTATCGGCTGTCAATTTTTAAAGAACATTGGCTGACTCGCTTGCATTCGACTTGCTGTCGTTTGCGCTGCGTTGTCATCAGCACAGAAGCGAGATTATCTACTGAATTTCTTCGCTTCGTCAAGCGCTTTTTGAAAGTTTTTTGAATTTCTTTCTTTTCGCGCTGTCGTCTGCTTTTGTTTTTCAACGCTGGCCGGCGACCTCTGCTTTGCGTTGCCGTTTCGGGCTTCGTCATCAGCGGAGCCCGCAAGTATGGCATGGAACTTGGGCCGTTTGCCAGCCCGACGTCGCATTTTTGTGAAATTCTTTCTGAAGGGGGCGGAGGCGCTTCATTGGCCCTGAGGGAAGCCGTGCGTCAGCGTGGGGCGCAGAGGCAGAATCGATGCGGTGGGCATGGCTGCCGCTGCGAGGTCGCGCGGGCCGCCCGAGGAGATGGGTGTGCGTCCGCGTTTGGTGGTGGGAGATGTGTTGGGTGGCGTGACGGCGGGTCAGGTGCTGCCATTGCCTGAAGGCGCGGTGCGCCATTTGCAGGTGCTGCGCATGCAGCCTGGCGAAGAGGTGTGGGTGCTCGATGGTTTGGGTACGGGCTGGGTGGCCACGGTGCAGGAGATGGGCCGCAAGTCGGCCGAGGTGGCGTTGGTCGAGCCCTTGGTGCGCGATGTGGAGCTGCCGATCCGGGTGACGCTGGTGGTGGGGGTGCCCGCCAACGACCGCATGGACGCGCTGGTAGAGAAGGCGACCGAACTGGGCGCCTGGCGGGTTCAGCCTGTGTTGTGTGAGCGCGCGGTGTGGCGTGCCGACGGGGCCCGGGCTGACAAGAAGGTGGCGCACTGGCAAGGGGTGGCCCAAGCCGCTGCGGAGCAAAGCGGCCGGATGGTGGTGCCTGTGGTTGCGCCACTGGCTACGCTGCAGGGCTGGTGCGCGGGGTCGCAGGTTGACGGTCGCCTGGCGGTGACCACGCTCGTGTTGGACCCGAGGGCCGAGCGCTCGCTTCAAGACTGGCTGGCGGCGCAACGTCAGGTCGAACCGGTCGCTGCGGCAAGTTGGCAGGTGGTCAGCGGCCCCGAGGGCGGGCTGTCCGATGCCGAGGTGGCGCAATTGGTGAAGCTGGGGGCCACGCCGGTGCGGCTGGGGCCCCGGGTTTTGCGGGCAGACACCGCACCGCTGGCGATGTTGGCGGTGCTGGGCTCCGCCCTGGAGGACTGAGCGGCTTCAGCCGCCTTCGGCAGGCGACTCGGGCGGCACGTTGGCATCGCCGGCTGCGGCAGGGCGCCGTTTCATGCTGCCGGCCACGAGGTCGAAGCGGAACAGTCGGCATTCGATGGGGCCGTTGTACATGACGGTGCGACGGCTTTCCTTCAAGCGCATGGCGCCAGGCAGACTCAAGTCCGGGCTGAGGATCCAGGCGGTCCAGCCGGTGTAGTTCTTTTTCCAGTGGGCCGACAAAGCCTGGAAGAAGCCGCTGGCCTCGGGGTCGTCGGCCAGTTGTGGCCGTGCGGCCGGCGCCTCAGTTGGTGCGTCGAAGTCGCTGTCGTCTGACGATTGCCACTGCTGGCGCGCCTGGTAGGTGCGACCGGCCGTGCCTTTGGTGTCGATGCGCTCGCCATAGGGCGGGTTGAAGAGCATGACGCCGCGATCGGCAGGCACAGGGCGCTGCAAGGCGTCGGCGGTCTTGAACTCGATGGCGTGACGCACGCCCGCGCGCTCGGCGTTGCGGGTGGCGAAGTCGGTCATGCGGAAAGACACGTCGCCGGCAAAGATGGGCACGCGGGGCGGGTGCTGGCGGGCTTTGGCCGCTTGCTTGAGTTGTTGCCACAAGCCTTGGTGGGGCTTGAAGGGCAGGAGCTTTTCGAAGGCGAAGCGGCGCTGCAGGCCGGGCGCAATGCCGCATGCGATCTGCGCGGCCTCGATGGGGATGGTGCCCGCACCACAGCAGGGGTCGAGCAGGGGGCCGTCTTCGGGGCGCCCCTGCCAGTCGGCCGCGGCGAGCATGGCGGCGGCCAGGGTCTCCTTGAGGGGGGCTTCACCGGTGTCTTCTCGCCAGCCACGCTTGAACAGGGCCTCGCCTGAGGTGTCGACGTAAAGCGTGGCTTCCAGGTCGTCCATGTAGAGCACGAGGCCGAGGTCCGGGTAGCGGGTGTCGACGCTGGGGCGCTCGCCGAAGCGGTCGCGCAGGTCGTCGCACACGGCGTCCTTGATGCGCAAGCCGGCGAAGTTGAGGCTGCGCAGGTGGCTTTGGCGGGCAAGCACGTCGACGCGCAGGGTGTGGCGCGGGGTGATCCAGGTGGACCAGTCGATGGCTCGGGCGAGGACGTAGAGGTCGTCTTCGTGACGGTAGACGCGAGATGCCACCCGCCACAGGACGCGCTGGGCCAGTCGGCTTTCGAGGTTCAGGCGCTGGGTGAAGTCGATCAGGGCAGCATGGCGGGCTTGCGGCGTGGCCACGGCGGCCAGTGGCTGGACTTCCACGCCACCGCGAGCGGCCTGGACTTGCGCCTGGTCGGCCAGGATGCGCTGCACTTCGGCCGCCAACAAGGGCTCGACGCCCGATGGGCAAGACAGGTAGAGCGCGGCAGGCCGGTTGGCGCTGAGCACGGGGCCGTTGGCCGCAGGACGTTGTTCGGGGCGTGGGCCGCTGCGGGGGCGGTCACCGAAGCCACGGCCTTCCCCCGAGGGGCGGCCTGTGGCGGAGGAGACGACGGGGCGGCGAGGCGGCTTGATGGGCATGGGGCATCCAGGGCCGGCGGCAAGGCCGGCAGGGTCAGTCGAGCCCAGGGCTCGGTCGGGGGCAAACGGTGTCGGGTCAGGCGCGCAGCAGCGCCAGGACGTCGGAATGGAATTCGCGCTGGTACAGCACCCAGAGCACGGCCAGGGTGCCCAGGACGAAAGCATAGGGCGAGACGAACCAGCCGATGACGGCGAAGGACAGGTAATAGGCACGCAGGCCGTCGTTGAAGCTCTCTGCCGCCAGGGCCATCAGGCCGCCAGCTCGCGCAGCGAATTCGTCACGGTCGGCGTCGCCCTTGTCGAACATCTCGGCGTTGGGGGCCGAGCCGACCATGATGGCGCCGAAGGAGTAAACGCGCATGGACCAGGTGAAGCGGAAGAAGGCGTAAACGAAGACGGCAAGCAGCACCATGATCTTGAGGTCGAAGACCAGCATGGAGGTGCGCGCGGCAAAGGGCAGGTCTTTGACGAGTTCGCTGGCCTTTTCGTTGGTGCCCAGCACGGCCAGCAAACCACCAAGGATCAGGATGGTGGTGGACGCCCAGAAGCTGGGGCTGCTGGCGAGGTTCTGGGTGACGGCGGCGTCGACGATGCGTTGGTCACGGTGGGTGACCTGGCGCATCCAGAGCTTGCGGTAGTGGTTGGTGCTGGCCAGCAGGGTGCGTTCGTTCTTGGCGCGGCGACGGGCGAAGAGCACGTAGGCCAGCCAGCTGCACGCGAAGAAGGCCAGTGCCGCCCAGTCTTCGGTCGGCAGGATGCTCAGGAATCGGGTGAGGTTCATGGGCGGATGACGCCGACGGCACCAGGCACGTCAGCGTGAAAAAGGATCGGGCGCCAGGCCCCTCTCACATGGCCTTGCGCAGGTTGGCCGGGGCGATCTTGAGCGCTTCGCGGTATTTGGCCACAGTGCGGCGCGCGACCTGGATGCCCTGCTCTTCGAGCATGGACGACAGCTGGCTGTCGGACAAGGGCTTCTTGGGGTCTTCGGCGGCCACGAGCTGCTTGATGAGGGCGCGCACGGCGGTGCTGGAGGCGTTGCCACCGGCTTCGGTGTTGAGCGACGAGCCAAAGAAGTACTTCAGCTCGAAGGTGCCGAAAGGCGTGTTCATGTACTTGGCCGTGGTCACGCGCGAGATGGTGGACTCATGCAGGCCGAGTTCGTCGGCGATCTCGCGCAGCACCAGGGGCTTCATGGCGATTTCGCCATGGGTGAAGAAGTTCTTCTGGCGGTCGACGATGGCTTGGGAGACGCGCAGGATGGTGTCGAAGCGCTGCTGGATGTTCTTGACGAACCAGCGGGCCTCTTGCAGGCGAGAGCTCAGCGAGGTGTGGCCTTCGGTGGCCGCGCTGCCCCGTGGTGCGCGGC
>JBEEJT010000114.1:0-8610 GCA_041169085.1 Pseudomonadota bacterium
AGAAGGTGAACAGCGAGATGTACGAGAAGAAGCGCTGGTAGCCAGGGTCCTCTTCCATGTAGCCGATGGTGTAGATGTGCACCATCAGCGACACGAAGGTCACCACGCACATCATCATCGCCGTGAGGCCGTCGACCATGAAGCCGACTTCCATCTTCAGCGAGCCCAGCGTCATCCATTCGTAAACGGTCTGGTTGAAGCGCGCCCCGCCCAGGACGTCTTGCAACGTCATGGCCGAGATGATGAACGAGACAAGCACGCCCAGGATGGTGAGCGCATGCGCGCCCTTGCGGCCGATGACCTTGCCGAACAGGCCGGCACCGATGGCGCCAACCAGCGGCGCCAGCGGCACGACCAGCAGGTTGTTGAGGGACAGTTCAGACATTGTTGTGGTTCTCCTGAGGTCAGCCCTTCAACGAATCGAGTTCGTCGACGTTGATGGTCGCGCGGTTGCGGAACAGCACCACCAGGATGGCCAGACCGATGGCCGATTCAGCGGCTGCCACGGTCAGGATGAAGAACACGAAGACCTGGCCGTCCATGTCGCCGAGGTAATGCGAGAAGGCCACGAAGTTCAGGTTCACGGCCAACAGCATCAGCTCGATCGCCATCAGCAGGACGATGAGGTTCTTGCGGTTGAGGAAGATCCCGATCACCGACATGGCGAACAGGATGGCTCCCAGGGACAGGTAGTGACCCAGGGTGATCGACGTCATGCTTGACCTCCGGCTTGGCCTTCAGTGTTGGCGGGGGCGGCGGGGGCTTCGACTTGCGCAGCCACCTTCACCACGCGCAGGCGGTCAGCCTTCTTGACCTTGACTTGTTCGCCAGGCGACTGGAAGTGCGAGTCCTTGCGCTTGCGCAGGGTCAGCGCGATGGCGGCGATCATGGCCACCAGCAAGATGACAGCCGCCACTTGCACGGGGAACAGGTAGTGGGTGAACAGTTCGATGCCCAGTGCCTTGGCGTTCGACACCTTGGCGACGTCAGGCGGGAAGGCCTTGGCGCTCGGCAGGTCGAAGCCGCGGGTCAGCACGAAAGACATTTCCACGGCAATGACGGCGCCAATCAGGCCCGCGACGGGGAAATGCTTCCAGAAACCCTGGCGCATGGAGTCGATGTTGATGTCGAGCATCATCACCACGAAGAGGAACAGCACCATCACGGCGCCAACGTAGACCAGCACCAGCGAGATCGCGAGGAACTCGGCTTGCAGCAGCATCCACACGCACGAGGCGCTGGCGAAGGCCAGCACGAGGTGCAGCGCTGCGGTGACGGGGCTCTTGGCGGTGATCACGCGGAAGCCCGCGTAGACCAGCACCAGAGAGAAGACGTAGAAAAGTAGGCTCAAGGTGTCCATGGGCATCAGCGGTACTTGGCGTCCGCCTCCTTGTTGGCTGCGATTTCCTTTTCGTAGCGATCACCCACCGCCAGGAGCATGTCCTTGGTGAAGTACAGATCGCCACGCTTTTCGCCGTGGTATTCGAAGATGTGCGTCTCGACGATGGCGTCCACAGGGCAGCTTTCTTCGCAGAAGCCGCAGAAGATGCACTTGGTCAAGTCGATGTCGTAGCGCGTGGTGCGGCGCTGGCCGTCTTCACGCACACCGGCTTCGATGGTGATGGCCATGGCGGGGCACACGGCTTCACACAGCTTGCAGGCGATGCAACGCTCTTCGCCGTTTTCGTAACGGCGCTGGGCGTGCAGGCCACGGAAACGCGGCGACAGCGGGGTCTTCTCTTCCGGGAACTGCACGGTGATGTGCGGCTTCAGGAAATGCTTGCCGGTCAGGGCCATGCCCTTGAACAGCTCGATCAGGAAGAAACTGGCGATGAAATCCTTGATGGCAGACATGTGTTGTCCCCTTTACTTCCAGATGTTCCAGGGCGACATCATCCAGACGCCCACCACGATCAGCCAGATCAGGGTGACGGGGATGAAGATCTTCCAGCCCAGGCGCATGATCTGGTCATAGCGGTAGCGCGGGAAAGATGCGCGCACCCACAGGAAGAGCGTGACGATGATGAAGGCCTTGATGCCCAGCCAGATCCAGCCCGGGATGAAGCTCAGGAACTCCACCGGAGGCAGCCAGCCGCCGAAGAACATGATGGCGCACAGGGTCGACACCAGGATCATGTTGGCGTATTCAGCCAGGAAGAACATGGCGAAGGCCATGCCCGAGTACTCGATCATGTGACCGGCCACGATTTCCGATTCACCTTCCACCACGTCGAAGGGGTGGCGGTTGGTTTCAGCCAGGCCAGAGATGAAGTACACGACGGTGACCGGCAGCAGCGGCAGCCAGTTCCAGGACAGGAAGCCCAGGCCCATGTCGGCAAACTGGCCCTTGCCCTGCGTCATGACGATGTCGGTCATGTTCAGCGAGCCGGCGGTCATCAGCACGATCACGAAGCAGAAGCCCATCGCGATTTCGTACGACACCATCTGGGCCGAAGCGCGCAGCGCACCCAGGAAGGCGTACTTCGAGTTCGAGGCCCAGCCGGCGATGATCACGCCATAGACTTCGAGCGACGTGATGGCCATCAGGAACAGCAGGCCGGCGTTGACGTTGGCCAGCGCCACTTCGGGGCCGAAGGGGATCACGGCCCAGGCGGCCAGGGCCGGCATGATGGTCATGATCGGGCCCAGCAGGAACAGGCCCTTGTTGGCGGCCGTCGGGAGGATGATCTCTTTGAAGATCAGCTTCACGGCGTCGGCGATGGGCTGCAGCAAACCGTAAGGGCCCGTGCGGTTGGGGCCCGGACGGATCTGCGTGAAGCCGATGAACTTGCGTTCCCACAAGGTCAGGTAGGCCACGCAGCCCAGCAGCGGCAGCAGCACCGCCACGATTTTGATCAGCGCCCAGACCAGGGGCCACAAGGCCCCGAGGTTGGCTGCGCCAGCGTTGTAGAGAGCGTCAATCATCTTGGTGTCTCCCTGCCCTTCAGACCTTGTCGGCCTTTTCGACCTTGATCGGGCCAAACGCGGCGCCCAGCGCGGCAGTGGCGGCGTGACCGGTCGGCACACGCACCACGTTGGCGGGCAGGCTGGCATCGCGCACGGCAGGCAGCACCACGCTGCCAGCGTCTTGCGACACCTTCACTTGGGCACCCTCGGCCAGGCCCAACTCAGCCCACAAGGCAGCCGGCAGGCTGGCCACGGGGGCGGCGGCATCGGCGGTGGCCTGCAGCGACGGGGCGCGGCGGACCAGCGCGTCGGCGCTGTAGATGGGCACATCGGCCAGACGCTCCAGGGCACCGTTGCCGGCGGCAATGGCGATCGGGGCGTTGGTGGTGTTGTTCAGTCGGCCAGCGATGGCGGCCAGGTCACCCAGCGCGCGCGCCTTGACGGCTTCCGAGGTTTCGAAATCAAAGCCTTGCACACTCAGCAGGTTGCCCAGCACGCGCAGCACCTTCCAGGCCGGACGGGTCTCGCCCAGGGGCTTGACCACGCCGTGGAAGCTCTGTGCCACGCCTTCGGCGTTCACGAAGGTGCCCGAGGTCTCGCTGAACGGCGAGATCGGCAGGATGACGTCGGCGTATTCCGACGCCTTCGATTCGAAGGACGACAGCGACACGACCATCTCGGCGCCTTGCACGGCGGCCAGGGCGGCAGCGGGGTTGGCGCTGTCCAGCTCGGGCTCGACGCCCATCAGGATCAGGGCCTTGAGTGACTTGCCCGACAGCATTTGAGCGGCGTTCAGGCCACCTTGCTGCGGCTGAGCACCGACCAGTTGTGCGCCCACGGTGTTGGCGGCTTCACCCAGGAAGCCCAGCGTGGCGCCGGTCTTGCTGGCGATCCACTGGGCCAGGGCCTGCAGCGTCGAGGCTTGCGGGTGGTTGGCGGCAGCGTTGCCCAGCAGGATGGCCTTGCTTTGGCCCGACAGCAGCGAGGCGGCGATGGCTTGAGCAGCTTCAGAAGCGGTGCCGTTGCAGGGAATGGCTTCACCGATCTGGTTGGCGATCGCCACGGCCACGTCACCCAGGGCTTGTGCCCAAGCCGACGGGGCGGCCGTGATGCGCGCCTTGGTCGTCATGGCCCAATCGTCGGCCACGCCACCGATGCTCGAAATCTGGGCGCCACCGCGAGCGGCTTGGCGCAGACGCGAGGCGAACAGCGGGTGATCCTTGCGCAGGAAGGAGCCGATCACCAGGGCGCGGTCCAGGGTGGACAGCGAAGCCACGGGCAGGCCCAGCCAACGCACGCCGTTGCCGGCGATGAAGTCGACCTGGCGCAGGCGGGTGTCGATGTTGTCGCTGCCCACGCCGCGGATCAGTTGACCCAGCAGGAACAGCTCTTCCACGGTGCTGTGCTCCGAGGCCAGCGCACCGATGGCGCCAGCGCCGTGCTCGGTCTTCACGCCCTTGAGGCCGTTGGCCACGTATTCCAGGGCGGTCGTCCAGTCCACGTCCTTCCACACGCCGCCTTGCTTGATGCGGGGGGTGGTCAGGCGCGAGGCGCTGTTGAGGGCTTCGTAGCTGAAGCGGTCGCGGTCAGCGATCCAGCATTCGTTGACCGACTCGTTCTCGAGCGGCACCACGCGCATCACCTTGCCGTTCTTGACCTGGACGATCAGGTTGGCGCCGGTGGAGTCATGGGGCGACACGCTCTTGCGGCGCGACAACTCCCAGGTGCGGGCGCTGTAGCGGAAGGGCTTGCTGGTCAGGGCACCGACCGGGCAGATGTCGATCATGTTGCCCGACAGCTCGGAGTCGATCGAGCGGCCGACGAAGCTGGCGATTTCAGAATGTTCGCCGCGGTGCTGCATGCCCAGCTCCATCACGCCAGCGATCTCTTGACCGAAGCGGACGCAGCGCGTGCACTGGATGCAGCGGCTCATTTCTTCCATCGAGACCAGGGGGCCGACGTCCTTGGACAGCACGACGCGCTTTTCTTCGGCATAACGCGAAGAAGAACCACCGTAGCCGACCGACAGGTCTTGCAGCTGGCACTCACCGCCCTGGTCGCAGATCGGGCAATCCAGCGGGTGGTTGATCAGCAGGAACTCCATCACCGATTGCTGGGCCTTCACGGCCTTTTCGCTCTTGGTGCGGACGATCATGCCTTGGGTCACCGGCGTGGCGCAGGCCGGCATGGGCTTGGGCGCCTTCTCGATGTCCACCAGGCACATGCGGCAGTTGGCCGCGACCGACAACTTCTTGTGGTAGCAGAAGTGCGGGATGAAGGTGCCGTTTTCTTCGGCAGCCCGGATCAGCATGGAGCCTTCCTGGGCTTGGACCTTGCGGCCGTCGATTTCGATTTCAACCATGTGTCTTGCCCAGTTCAGATGTAGGCCGGGACCATGCAGGTCTTGTGTTCGATGTGGTGCACGAACTCATCGCGGTAGTGCTTGATGAAGCCACGCACCGGCATCGCGGCGGCGTCACCCAGGGCGCAGATGGTGCGGCCCATGATGTTCTCGGCCACCGAGTTCAGCATGTCGATGTCTTCCATGCGGCCTTGGCCATGCTCGATGCGGTTCATCATGCGCCACAGCCAGCCCGTGCCTTCGCGGCAGGGGGTGCACTGGCCGCACGACTCGTGCATGTAGAAGTACGACAGGCGCAGCAGGCTCTTGACCATGCAGCGGGAGTCGTCCATCACGATCACGGCGCCCGAGCCCAGCATGGAGCCGGCCTTGGCGATCGAGTCGTAGTCCATGGTCAGGTCCATCATGATGTGACCCGGGATGACCGGCGACGACGACCCACCAGGGATGACGGCCTTGAGCTTGCGACCCTTGCGCGGGCCACCGGCCAGCTCCAGCAGCGTGCTGAAGGGCGTGCCCATCGGGATCTCGTAGTTGCCAGGACGCTCGACGTCTCCCGACACGGTGAACAGCTTGGTGCCGCCGTTGTTGGGCTTGCCCACGGCCAGGTAAGCCTCACCACCGTTGCGGATGATCCAGGGGACGGCCGCAAAGGTCTCGGTGTTGTTGATCGTGGTGGGCTTGCCGTACACACCAAAGCTCGCCGGGAAAGGCGGCTTGAAGCGAGGCTGGCCCTTCTTGCCTTCGATCGACTCGATCAGGGCGGTTTCTTCGCCGCAGATGTAGGCGCCGAAGCCGTGGTGCGCGTGCAGCTGGAAGCTGAAGCTGCTGCCCAGGATGTTGTTGCCCAGGTAGCCGGCCGCACGGGCTTCTTCCAGGGCGGCCTCGAAGCGTTCGTACACCTCGAAGATTTCGCCGTGGATGTAGTTGTAGCCCACCGAGATGCCCATCGCGTAGGCCGCGATGATCATGCCTTCGATGACGATGTGCGGGTTGTGCATCAGGATCTCGCGATCCTTGGCCGTGCCCGGTTCACCTTCGTCGGAGTTGCAGACCAGGTACTTCTGACCCGGGAAGGCGCGGGGCATGAAGCTCCACTTCAGGCCGGTGGGGAAGCCGGCGCCGCCGCGACCGCGCAGGCCCGAGGCCTTCACTTCCGCGATCACCTGGTCCTGGGTCAAGCCTTCGCCGCCGTCCTTGCCCAGCAGCTTGCGCAGGGCCTGGTAGCCGCCGCGGGCCTCGTAGTCCTTGATGCTCCAGTTCTTGCCGTTGAGGCCGTCATAGATCTGTGCACCGATGTGGCGGCCGTGGAAACAGGTTTCCGTGCCGTTGGCTTGAAATTGGCTGAGATCGATCATCGCCCTGCCCTCTTACTTCGCGTTCGTCTTCAGAACGTCGATCAGCTGGTCCAGCTTCTCGTTGCTCATGAAGCTCAGCATCTGACGGTCGTTGACCAGCATGACAGGGGCGTCAGCGCAAGCGCCCAGGCATTCGCTGGGCTGCACGGTGAACACGCCGTCGGCGGTGGTGCCATAAGGCTCGACGCCCAGCTTCTTGCAGACGTGCTGCAAGGCCTGTTCGCCATCGCGCAGTTGGCAAGGCAGGTTGGTGCACACGTTCAACTTGAACTGGCCCACCGGCTGCTGGTTGTACATGTTGTAGAAGGTGGTGACTTCGTGCACGGCCATGGGGGCCACGCCGATGTAGTCGGCCACTTCCTGCTCGCTCTCAGGCGAGACCCAGCCACGTTCTTGCTGGATGATGGACAAGCAGGCCATCACCGCAGAGATGCGCTGATCGGCCGGGTACTTGGCGAGTTCGCGGTCGAACCGCGCTTTGGTTTGTTCGCTCAACATGGTGCGTTGCTCTATGTTGTTCGCCTGGATCAGCGGTCGATCTCACCGAACACGATGTCCATCGTGCCGATGATGGCCACGGCGTCGGCGATCATGTGTCCCTTGGACATTTCGTCGAGGGCGGCCAGGTGGGCGAAGCCCGGGGCGCGGATCTTCATGCGGTAAGGCTTGTTGGCGCCGTCGGAAGCCAGGTAAATGCCAAACTCACCCTTCGGGTGTTCAACGGCCGCGTAGGCTTCGCCTTCGGGCACGTGGAAGCCTTCGGTGAACAGCTTGAAGTGGTGAATCAGCTGTTCCATCGACGACTTCATCTCGACGCGCGACGGCGGGGCCACCTTGTGGTTGTCGGTGATGACCGGACCCGGGTTGGCGCGCAGCCAGTCCACGCACTGCTTGATGATGCGGTTGGATTGGCGCAGCTCTTCGACGCGGACCACGTAGCGGTCATAGCAGTCGCCGTTGGTGCCCACAGGGATGTCGAAGTCCAACTTGTCGTAGACGTCGTAGGGCTGGTGCTTGCGCAGGTCCCACACGATGCCCGAACCGCGCAGCATGGCGCCAGACAGGCCCATCTGCAGGGCGCGCTCAGGCGACACCACACCGATGCCCACCGTGCGCTGCTTCCAGATGCGGTTGTCGGTCAGCAGGGTTTCGTATTCGTCGACCAGCTTGGGGAAGCGCTGCGTGAAGTCATCGATGAAGTCCAGCAGAGAGCCCTGACGGTTCTCGTTGAGCTTGGCGATGGTCTTCGCGTTCTTGATCTTGCTGACCTTGTACTGCGGCATGGTGTCCGGCAGGTCGCGGTAGACACCACCCGGGCGGAAGTAGGCCGCGTGCATGCGGGCACCCGACACGGCTTCGTACATGTCGAAGAGGTCTTCGCGCTCACGGAAGCAGTAAATCAGGATGTTCATGGCGCCGCAGTCGAAACCGTGGCAGCCCAGCCAGAGCAAGTGGTTCAGCACGCGCGTGATTTCCGAGAACATCACGCGGATGTACTGGGCACGCACCGGCACCTCGATGCCCAGCATCTTCTCGATCGTCAGGCAATAGGCGTGCTCGTTGCACATCATCGAGACGTAGTCCAGGCGGTCCATGTAGGGCAGCGACTGGATGAAGGTCTTCGACTCGGCCAGCTTTTCGGTGGCGCGGTGCAACAGGCCGATGTGCGGGTCGGCGCGCTGGATGACTTCGCCGTCGAGTTCCAGCACCAGACGCAGCACGCCGTGGGCGGCCGGGTGTTGCGGGCCGAAGTTCAGGGTGTAGTTCTTGATTTCTGCCATGGTTCAACCTTCAGCATCGATCAGTGGAGGCCACCGTAGTTGTCTTCACGGATGATGCGCGGCGTGATTTCACGGGTCTCGACCGAGACGGGTTGGTAGATCACGCGCTTTTGCTTCTCGTCGTAGCGCATTTCAACGTGGCCGGTCACCGGGAAGTCCTTGCGGAAGGGGTGACCGATGAAGCCGTAGTCGGTGAGGATGC
>JBEEJT010000115.1:0-13611 GCA_041169085.1 Pseudomonadota bacterium
GCTGTTCCACCGCCTCGATCTGGCCCACCCTGCGGCGCACCTCGTCGGCCAGTTCGGGGTTGGCGGCCTGCGCCTTGAGCTCGGCGAGCTTCGCCCCCACCTCTCGGTCGGCCTGGAGCACCGCTGCTTTCTCTTTCGCCAGGTCGTCGGCGCCACTGACCAGCACCAGGTTGCGCGCGGCAATGGCCCGGGCGTTGACCGCCTCGCGGGCTTCCACCGCCAGCGTGGCGCGGGCGTTGACGCCGTTCACGTAGGCTTCCAGCCGTTGGTTCGATTTGGCCAGGGCGACCAGCGACACCACCGCGAGCAGCAGCAAGATGCCCACCATCAAGGCGGCATTCAAGGTCAATTTCGCACGGACTGTGGTCGCACCCATCGCTTGGCTCCAAAAACTTGGGGCCCATGACGCCGCACAGGTGCGCAGCCCGGCCCTGGGTGCCCTTTCGGCGCAAACCCGAAAATCTGAACCCACCGCCCCGCGTGAAACGTGCGATGTTTGCGCCAGATCAAATGGAACAGGGTGGCGGCCCTGCGCTCAGCCGCCCGTCAGCTCGAAATCGATGAAGCCTCGCTCGACGTTGGTGGCCACCAGCCGCACGCGCACAGCCTGGCCCAGCGGCAAGTCCGGCACCGCGCCCACCAGCTTGCCTTCGGTGGGCGGATGGAAGGTGCGCACCCACACGCCGCTGTCGTTGGCGCCAGACACCACGCCAGTGAACACTTCGCCCACGCGGCTTTCGAGGAAAAGTGCCGCCTCGGACTTGCGCAGGCGACGCTCCACCTTGCGCGCTGCGTCTTCTTGCTGGGTGCAGTGCTCGGCCAGTTGCAGCAACTCGCCCGCGTTGTAGGGCGACGGCGCGCCGCGCAGCGTGGCCTTGACCATGCGTTGGGTGATGAGGTCAGGGTAGCGGCGGTTGGGCGCGGTGGCGTGGGTGTAGTCGCGCAGGGCCAGGCCGAAGTGGCCGATGGGCTCGCCGTGGGCCCGCTCCACCACGTATTCGCCCGAACCCATGAGCTTGACCACGGTGAGCGACAGGTCGGGGAAGTGCACGGGGTCGGTGCGGTGTTGGGCCGCCAGAAAGGCTTCCAGGGCGCGGGCGTCGGGCCGGCGTGGCAGCGCAGCGCCATGGCGCTGGGCCAGGGCAACGATGCGCTGCCAGCGTTCGGGCTCGCGCACCACCCGGCGCAGGGAGGCGCCCCCGTGGCTCAGCAGGTGCCTGGCGGTGCAGGTGTTGACCACGATCATCAGCTCTTCGATGAGCTGCCGGCCGCGGTTGTGCACCTGCTGGCGGATGTCGACCACCCGGTCGCCCTCGAAGATGGCGTCGGGCTGCAGGGTTTCGAGTTCGAGCGAGCCTTGTTCGCGGCGCACCCGGCGCAAGCGTTGGGCCACTTCGTCTTGCCAGCGCAACTGGTCGGCCATGCCTTCGGCGGCCAACAAGGCCGGGGGCGCTTCTCCGCTGCCGTCGAGCCAGGCCGACACCGCGTCGTACGCCAACTTGGCGTGGTTGTGCACCCGGGCGCGGTAGACCTTGGCGTGGTCCACCGTGCCCTCGCGGTGCACCGTGAACTCGGTCACCACGGCCAGGCGGTCTTCATGGGGGTTGAGCGAGGTGAGCCCATGCGAGAGCCGCTCGGGCAACATCGGGTAGACCTGCGCCGAGGTGTAGACCGACGTGGTGTTGGTGCGGGCGTGCTCGTCGATGGGCGAGCCCTTGGGCACCAGGGCGTCCACATCGGCGATCGCCACCCAGATGCGAAAGGCGTGGTGCGCCAGTGGCTCGCAAGCGGTGAGCTGGTCCAGGTCCAGCGAGTCGTCGTTGTCCAGCGAACACCACGGCAATTTGCGCAGGTCGCGGATGTGCGGGTCGTCTTCCTGGGCGGGCCCGTTCAGCGCCATCAGCTGGCGCTCGACCGCGGGCGAAAAATCAGGGGCCAGGCCGCGCTCGATCATGGCCTGGTGCGCGATGCGGACCAGGTCTCGGCGGTGGTGATGGTGTCGCGAAGCAAAGGGGGCCATGGCCCATGATCGCACGCCCCGGCCGGAGGGCAACCGCAGCACGGTCAAGGGCGATGCAGGTGACGGCCGTCACCAAAAACAGGGTGCGCCCAGGTCAAGCCCCCCCACAGCCAGCCGTCGGATTCCGGCTCGCCGGCATGGCCTGGGCGCACATCAACTCAAGCGTTCAAGGCGCCAGCGCGCTGGTGGGCACCAGGGGCAACACGACGCTGGAAGGCCGCAGCGGGTCGTGGTGCAAGGTGGTGACGTTGCCGTCGGCCAGGGCTTGCAGCGGCGTGGGCCACACGCCCATGGCCTGGTTGCTGGCGCTGATGGCGATGCGCAGGCGGTGTCCGGCCTTGATCAGGGCGGCGGCCGGGAACACTTCCACCGGCACCCACATGGGCTGACCCGGCACCACCGGCAGCCGCGAGGCGACGGTGTAAGGGTGCCAGGGCTGGATCATTTCGCCGTTCATGTAGCGCGAGCGGCTGGTGTCCACCGCCCGGAAGGCCACCGACTGCAAGCCCGTCGAAATGGGCACGGCACGCCCCAAGGGGTCCACGTCGTCCACGCGCACGGCCAGCGCGGCTTCGCTGCGCGTGGTCGACACCCACACGTCGGCCTGGATGGGGCCGTTGAGGTAGAGGTCGGCGGCCAGCGGCGCCGTCTGGTAGATGGCGGCGCCCTGCGCGCGCTCGACGGTCGCGTTGTTGCTGTGGCAAGGCAGGGGCAACACGCCCGCGATGCCCAGCGACCACTGCACCATGCTCGACGAGCAGCCGCTGCCGTCGTTCACCGTGACCTTGCCATGCACCGTCTGCCCACTGGCGCTGGCGCCAAAGGTGATCTCGGGGGCCGGCGGCTCCTTGACGCTGCGCGTGGCCTCGGTGGCGGTGGGCGCGGTGGTGTTGAGCACACCGTTGCCATGCAGGTAATAGCGCTGGGCGCGGGCCTGCGGGTGGGGCCAGTCGGCGGCGGTGGCGAAGCGCTTGCCCAGCGTGCCCCAGCCTTGCACGTGTTGCGTGACGGTGGGCAGGCGCTCAGCGTCGTTGGCCACGCCCTTGAGGTAGTGGTCGAACCACTGCAGCATCAGGTTCTTGGCCGGCGGCGTGCCTTGGGCCAGCGCATTGCGGTTGCTGAACTGCGAGGCCAGCACCGACTGCACATGGGCCCCGGGCAAGATCACGAGCTTGGTGTTCACGCGGCGCTTGAGCTGTTCATACAGCAAGGGCTCGTCGCGCTGGAAGATGTCGTTGGCGGCGCCGATGAGGAAGGTGGGCGCCTTGATCCGGGCGGCCACCTCGATGGGCGAGCGCACGGCCCAGAAGTCGCCGTCGTCGCTGGCGTAGCCCGTGACGTTGCCAAGTGAGCGCGTGACCGTGGGCAGGTACCAATCGTTGATCGCCTGGACGTGTTCCTGGTTGGCGGCTTCGATCTGGTCGGCGAACTCGGGGTGGGCCAGCTTGGCGGGGGCATTGGCCACACTCAGGTTCTGGGTCAGCGGCAACCACACGCTGATGAATTCGGCGTTGAGCAGGCCCCCGATGCCCACCGTGCCCCGGTAGGCGTCGCCCATGGGCACCTCGGCGAACACGGCCTTCACGGCGGGCGGCTGTTGCCCGGCGGTCAGCAAGCTGGTGATGCCGAGGTAAGAGGTGCCGGCCAGGCCCAGGTTGCCGTCGAACCAGGGCTGGCGGGTCACCCAGGCCACGGCGTCGGCGTAGGCGGCTTGTTCGTCGGCGCCCAGCAAGGCCTCCTGGCCTTGCGACATGCCCGAGCCCAACACGTCCACGGCCACCGAGATGTAACCCCGGCGGATCATGAACTCGTCCTTGCCCCCCACCAGCAGCGTGTTGCCATTGGGCACGGCAAAGCCCAGCAGTTGCCCCACGTCGATGCGGTAAGCCGTCTGCGTGAGCACCGCCGGGAAGCGGCCCGGCACGGGCTCGCCCGCCGCGTTGGCCGGCACCGACACCAGCACCGCGAGCTTCTTGCCGCTGCGCGTGGTGATGAACTGCAGCGGCAGCGTCACCGAGCCTTCGAAGTCTTCGGCGCGGGTGTAATCCTGCCAGGCGTCCCGGTCCTGGATGAAGATGGGCGGGTTGGGCTGGGCCAGGCTGCCGCGCGTGCCCAAGGTGGTGGTGGCGCCGGCGGCATGGGCGGCGGGCGCACACACGGCCTGGCAGGCCAAGGCAGCGGCGAAAGCGACACCGCCGAAGGTGCGCAATGAGGGCAGTCGGGTCAAGGCGAGGGCTCCTGGTTGAGTCGCTGACGTGTCAGCGATGGCATGGCGCCCAGCCTAGGCAACCAGGAGTGGCGGCGATGTGCCGCAAGCGAGCATTCATTGGCCGAGACGGCCAGCTCAGGGAAAGCGAGCACCCCTTGCAGGGCCTCACCGGCGCCCGCAGGCGCCGGCTGGACCGGTCAGGTCTTGCTGCCAGCCGCAGCGGGCTTGGCAGGCGCCGAAGCGCCAGAGGCCGCAGACGCGGCCGAAGCGGCTTCAGCGGCGGCGTCGGCAGCGGCCTTCTTGTCGGCGTCGGCGCACGACAGGCTCACGAAAGACATCGTGCCATCGGCCTTGGGCGTGAAGCACATGGGCCACGGCGTGACCTTGCCGCAATAGCGCACCGACCAGGCTTCTTCAAAGCGGCTGGGGCCCGTGCCCTTGGGCGGCGTCACCACCTTGGTGTCGGTGACGGCGAAGTCCAGGCATTGCTTGCCACCGCGGGTGTAGTACTCCTTGGCCTTGGCCACTTGGGCCAGGTTGTTGGCGGCGTCGCGGGCCAGGATCGGGTCCACGGTCGACAGGCCCGGCAGCAGCGCACCCACGTGCGGCGCCAGGTCGGGCGCGGCGTTGATGAAGGCGTTGTAGACCTGGGTCTGCCCACAGCGCTTGACGGTGAAGCGTTGCTGCCAGGTGCCGCTCACCGGCGGCTTGCCGGCCTGGGGCGCGTCGACCGCCTTGAGGACACTCAGGCGCCCCTTGGGGTCGACGGTGGTGGCTTCTTCGCACTTGACTTGCAGCGCCTTGTCCCAGCGGGCCGCCAGGTTGCGCAGCGCGTCGGCGTAGTCGGGGCTGGCCAGGTATTGGCCGAAATGCGAATCGGCTTTGACCTCGGCACCCGCAGGGGTGACTTCGGCCTGGGCCAGGTTGGACAAGGCCAGCAGGCAGCCGGCGGCAGTGGCCTGCAGGGCCACACGGGAAGTTGCGCGAGCGAAGGTGTACACGGACTCGGGGGAGGTGGCCAAGAATAGGCAGATCGTGCCTCATCTGGCGCCCACCCTCAAGCCCAGGGTGGGGGCCGGGTGAACCCGCGGGCGACGCGACGCCACAACGGCAAGCTGGGGATTGACCCCAAAGCGGGTGCGCCCATAAGGTCGCGGTCGCGGCGGGCCACACCGGCCTCGCCCAGACTCACCCACACCACCAGGAGCCCCCGCCATGCATCGCCCCTTGCTGCCCGCCGTCTTGTTCGCCGCCGCCCTGAGCGCCACCAGCCTGAGCACCCAGGCCCAGACGGCCGTGGACACCCCGGTGGCGCCCAACGTGATCGACGTCTCGATCGGGGGCATCGGGCCGGGCGTGGACGCCAAGGCCTTCGCCCGCGTCAAGCTCGCCATCGGCCTGGCCGTGGCCGACGGCACGCTGTCGTATTTCGGGGTGTCGGGCTACGGCAAGGAAGGCGGCTTCAGCGCCTGCGTTGAAAAGGGCCGCTTCGCCGCCGATGGCAGCTTCGAGCGCCTCATCAAGACGCTCAAGGCCATCCGCCCCAACCCGGCCACCTCGTTTTACAGCGTGACGCCCAGCGCCGGCCACTGCGCCTACCCGGTAGCGCCCGAAGCCCTCTGAGCGGCGCCGCCGCGTCAGAACATCGCCAGGGCCGTGGCGCTGAGCAAGCCGCAAAACGCCAGCCGCAGCGCCCGCTCCGGCAGGCTGTGGGCCAGGGCCACGCCCCAGGAAATGCTGACGAGGCCGCCCGCCGCCATCGGCAGGCCCACCGCCCAGTTCACGTGGCCGGCCTGTGCGTAGGCCGCCAGCGCGATCAGCGCACCAGGCACCACCAGCGCCAGAGACAGGCCTTGCGCCATGGTCTGGCGCCGCACGCCGAACAGCCCGGTGAGGATGGGCGTGGCCACCACGCCGCCGCCCACCGTGAACAGCCCTGAAAACACCCCGCTGAGCATGCCCAGCGCCGGCAGCCAGCGCGGCCCCAGGGTGGCGTCGGCCGCGATGGGCGCCTCGTGGGGCGCGGCCACACCGGGGCGCGCCGCAGCTTGCTGACGCAAGCTCCACAAGATGCTGCCCACCATGGCCAGCAAGAACAGCGCAAAGGCCGAGCGCAGCTCGCGCGCGCCCAAGTCGGCCGCCCAGCGCGCCGCGAACCACGCCGACACCACGGCAGAAGCCCCCAGCACGCCCACCATCCGCCAGGCGATGGGGTTGCGCTGTTTGTAGCGGGCAAAGCCCAGCATCACGTTGGGCGCCACCATGACCAGTGCCGTGCCTTGCGCCAGTTGCTGGTCCATGCCGAAGAGCCAGCTCAAAGCCGGGATGGCCATGAGCCCGCCGCCCACGCCAAACACCCCGCCCACGCCACCGAGCACCAGGCCCAAAGCCACATCGGTGGCCACCGACGACCACGACACCACATCCAGAGACAAAGGCAACACCATGGGCACGGAGTGTGGCCACTTGCGTTCAAATTGAGAATGCCTGGAGAATCAAACCGTCTTTGACTTGAGCGCAACAATGAACCACGTGGCCGACCTGAGCTTCTTCGCCACCCTGGCCCAGGCGGGCACCTTGTCGGCCGCCGCCCAGACCTTGGGGGTGTCGACCGCCGCCGTGAGCCGCCGGCTGGCCGCACTCGAAGCCCGGCTGGGGGTGCGCCTGCTCACCCGCACCACCCGCCGCGCCACCCTCACGCAGGAGGGCGAGCTCTACCTCGAAGACGGCCAACGCATCCTGGCCGACCTGGCCGAGCTGGAAACCCGCGTGGCCGGCGGCCGCGCCCAGCCCCAGGGCCTGTTGCGCGTGAACGCCACCTTCGGCTTCGGCCGCCAGTTCATCGCCCCCGCCGTGGTCGAGTTCACGCGGCGCCACCCGGGGGTGGAAGTGCAGCTCCAGCTCACCGACCGCGCCCTGGCCCTGGCGGACGACGGGGTGGACGTCGTCATCCGCTTCGGCGACGTGCCCGCCGCCCGCGTCACGTCACGCCAGCTGGTGTCCACCCGACGCATGCTGGTCGCCTCGCCGGCCTACCTGCGTCAACACGGCGAGCCCCGAACGCCCGCCGACCTGCGCACCCACCCCTGCATCGTCATCCGCGAAGCCGAAGACGCCTACGGCAGCTGGACGCTGCGCAGCGGCGACGCCCGCACCACCGTCAAGGTGGCCGGCCCGGTGAGCACCAACGACGGCGAGGTGGCCCTGAACTGGGCGCTCGAAGGCCTGGGCATCCTCATGCGCTCCCAATGGCATGTGGCGCCTTATTTGCGCTCTGGCCGCCTGCGCCCCGTCTTGCCCGATTGGGACTTGCCGTCGGCCGACATCCACGCTGTCTACCCGGCCCGCAAGCACTTGAGCGCCAAGGTGCGCGCCTTTGTGGACCACCTCGACGCCCACTTCGCGCCTTACCGCGACGCGGTGGCCGGCGGCCAGGGTTGGTGACCCCGGCGCGGGCCCCATTCGGCGGACAACCCTGAGCCCCGGCGCACCGCGCCCGACGCCAAGCGTGAACTGCGCCACGGCAGCGCCAATTGGCTGGGCCGCTAAGGCCCCACAAGACCGTGCAGATGCCCGAAGCTGAAGCTGTGTGCCATGGGCACGGCAGTTGAGCAGAGGTTTGCGATGGCAGGTTACGGACGAATCGTCGAAGGCCAGGTGGCCCGGGTGCAAGGACAAGCGCGGGTGATGCGCGGCGGGCGAGGCGAAGCCGAAGCCTTGCACGCAGGCGACCCGGTGCACCAAGGCGACGTGGTGCTGCTGGCCCTCAACAGCCACGTCGAAGTGGCCGACCGCCACGGCCGCGTGGCCACGGTCAAAGACACCGCCGCGGCGCCCGCCGGCTCTGCCCGCGGCCAGGACGCCCTGGGCGAGCTGCTGCACGCCATCAACGAAGGCGACGACCGCGTGGCGACCGCAGCGGGCGGGCGCGCAGGCGCCATGGCCGAAGGCTTGCGCGTGGACCGCGTGGTCGAGACCGTGAGCCCCACCGCCTACGACGCCACCGGCCCATCCGGCGACGGGCGCGGCAGCGCGGCCGACGAGATGGCCGCACGCGACGTGGCGCCCCTGGCCGCCCAGCCCGAGGCCAGCCCCCCGCCGCTGCAACCCCAGCAGGTGCCGACCACACCGCCGGAGCCGGAGCCAGCTCCCTCACCGGCACCGGCACCCGAGCCCACACCGGAACCGGAACCGGAGCCCGAGCCCGAGCCGACGCCATCGCCTGAACCCACGCCTGAGCCTGAGCCTGAGCCTGAGCCGGACCCCACCCCTGAGCCCGAGCCTGCGCCCGAACCGGTGCCCACCCCCGAGCCGGTACCTGTGCCCGAGCCGGTGCCCGAGCCTCAGCCCGCCCCGGCACCAGAACCCGCACCAGAACCCGCACCCGCCCCCGAACCTGTGCCGGCCCCTGAACCCACGCCCGCCCCTGAGCCTGAGCCTGAGCCTGAGCCTGAGCCTGAGCCCGAGCCCGAGCCCGAGCCCGAGCCGAAGCCACACCACGACCACGACCACGACCACGACCACGACCACGGTCACGACCACGACCACGATCACGGTCACGGCCACCATGGCCACCACGGCGGCCGTCCCGACACCCCCGCCCAGCCCGACGACGACGACGGCCCTTGTGCCACGCCCCGAGAAGACGACCACGACAAGGATCACGACAAGGACCACGAACGGCCCCACGACCAGCCCACGGCCCACCACCCTCGGGGCCACGAAGGCCACGGGCACCAGGGCCATGGGCACCAGAGCGACAACCACCACGGCTCGGACCACGGCTGCCTCACCGTGCCCCCGGTCGACGTGTTGCCCATCGTGCTGGCCCCGCCCACGCCGCCTTCAGCCCCGGAAGACGGCTGCGTCACCGTGCAAGTCATCCACTCCGCCACCGTGGTGCTGCCCACGCTCGACGGGCTCTTGCCCAACGCCCCAGCCCCGGCGCCCGCGCCTCACGCCCAACCCGATTGCTCGCCGCTGAACCTGCACGACCTGCTGGGCGGCGACCACCACCTGTCGCTCGACACCGTGCTGCAACACCTGAGCCCCACCGCCGGGCAGGCCACTGACACCGCCCCCCACCCCGCGCCCTGCGCCACGCCAACGGCCACCCCAACACCCACCGCGACCGACCACGCCGACACCAGCCACCAAGGCGGCCACCAAAGCGGCCACCACGCACAGCCCCACTTCACCCAGCTCGACGGCCACGGCTTCGCAGGCAAGGTCGTGCAAGAACTGCTGCACAGCAGCCACCATGAGGGCCACTGACGCCCCAGCAAAGCCCCCAATGGCGGCGGGTCGCACCCCCATGTGCGACCATCCGCCCCCATGAGCTCCGAAGACCTGCCCCCCCTGCCGCCCCTGCGGCCGGGCCGCTACCTGCACTACAAGAACCTGCCGTATGAAGTGGTGGGCGTCGCCCGCCACTCCGAGACGCTCGAACCCCTGGTCGTCTACCGCCCCCTGTATGGCGAAGGCGCCCTGTGGGTGCGGCCCTACGCCATGTTCATCGAAGACGTCGACGTCGATGGCGTGAAGCGCCCGCGCTTCGCCTGGCAAGGGCCCGCCAGCTGACCGCCACCGCCATGCAAGGCCCCCGCCGCAAGCTCGTTCACGCGCTGCTGTACGAAGGCATCGCCATCGTCATCGTCACCTTGTTGATGCTTCCGTTCAGCGACGGCAACGCCGCGTCCACCGGGGCCCTGTCGGTCGTCATCTCCGTCATCGCCATGCTGTGGAACATGGGCTTCAACACGGCCTTCGAAGCCTGGGAGCGTCGCCAGGCGTCCCGCGAACGCACCGTGGGCCGCCGCGCCGTTCACGCGTTGCTCTTTGAAGGCGGCCTGGTCTTGCTCACCGTGCCCCTCATCGCCTGGTGGCTGGCCATGAGCTGGTGGGCGGCCTTCGTGCTCGACCTCGGCCTGATGGCGCTTTTCCTCGTCTACACCTTTGGCTTCAACTGGGCGTTTGACCACGTCTTCGGCTTGCCGGAAGCCCCCCCTTGCTGACAGCCTGCTGACACCACGCTGTCAGCAGCCCCCAGGCAACATGCAGGCTCATCCACACCAGGCGCCCACCGCGCCACCCACAGGAGAGCCCCATGAGCCAAGCCGCCCCCATCCACCACGCCATCCACTGGTTCGAGATCCCCGTCAGCGACATGGCGCGCAGCCAGCGCTTTTACGAACAACTGCTGGGCGTGGCCCTGCGCGTTGAAGATTTCGGCGGCACCCAGCTGGCCGTCTTCCCGGCCCAAGCCGAACAAGGCGTCAAGGGCGCCTTGATGAAGGTCGACCGTGTGGCCCCCCACACCGACGGTCCCCTGCTCTACCTCAACGCCGGAGACCACCTGCAAACCGTGCTCGACCGCGTGGCCAGCCTGGGCGGCCGCGTGCTGCTGCCGCGCACCCAACTGCCGCCGGGCATGGGCTGCTTCGCCCACATCGCCGACATCGACGGCCAGCGCATCGGCCTGCACGCCCTGGACTGAGCCCCACCGCCTTGGGGCACACTGCCCGCCATGCGCCGAGCCGACCGCCTGTTCCAATTGCTGCAGCTCATCCGCGGCCGACGCCTGTCGACCGCGGCCTGGCTGGCCGAGCGCATGGCGGTCTCGGTGCGCACCGTCTACCGCGACGTCGCCGCCCTGCAAGCCCAAGGCGTGCCCATCGAAGGCGAGGCGGGCGTGGGCTACCGGGTGGCGCGCGACTACAGCTTGCCGCCGCTCATGTTCACCCCCGAACAAGCCCAGGCCCTGCTGGCCTGCGTGCGCATCGCCCGCCCCCGGCTCGACGCCGGCCTGGCAGCGCAAGCCGAAGACGCGCTCAGCAAGATCCTCTCGGTGCTGCCCCCCGACGCCCGCGCCGCCGCCGACCGCCTCATGCTCATGGCGCCCGAACGCTGCGAAACCCCCGGCCTCAGCCCCGAAGTGCGCGCCCACTTGGGCGAGCTGCGCCAGGCCATCGAAGGCCGCCGCAAAGTCAGCCTGCACTATGCCGACGCCAGCGGCCAACCCAGCGAGCGCCTGCTGCGCCCCCTGGCCTGCCTGCACTGGGACGCCGCCTGGACCTTGTCGGCCTGGTGCGAGCTGCGCGCCGACTTCCGACAGTTCCGCCTGGACCGCATCGCCCGGCTCCAGGTCACCGACCAACGCTTCCGCGACGAGCCCGGCAAGACCCTCGCCGACCTGTTTCGCCAGATGCAAATGCCGGTGCCGCGCTGAGCGCCAGCCTGCCGCTCGGGACAACCCTCAGACCTTTCGCGCCGCCAACCGACGCTTGGCGAAAAGGGTGTCGCCTTTGCACGCAGGCTGTCGCAAGATGCGCCCAAGAGTCGGGCCCCGGCCCCTCAAACTTGGCAGCACAGCAGTTCCGCACGCAGTCACCATGACGTCCGCCTTCTCCGCCCCCCAGTTCGGCATGCACGCCACCGTGCTGCCCTTCCAGGCCGAAGCCCCGGACGCCCCGGGCCTGCCGCGAGAAAAGACCATCGCCGGCCCCGACGGCCACCTGGCTTTGCGCACCTGGGGTGACCCGCGCCTGCCGGTCATGGTGCTGGTGCACGGCTACCCCGACACCAGCCACACCTGGGACCGCGTGGCCCCGCTGCTGGCCCGCCGCTTCCACGTGGTGGCTTACGACGTGCGCGGCGCTGGCGACTCCTTCGTGCCCAAGCGCGTGAAGGACTACAAGCTCGACCGCCTGCTGGCCGATTTCGAAGCCGTGCTGCAAGCCGTCAGCCCCGACGCCCCCGCCCACCTCGTGGCCCACGACTGGGGCTCGCTGCAGGGCTGGGAGTTCGCCACCGAGCCCCGCCTGGCCGGCCGCATCGCCAGCTACACCTCGTGCTCGGGCCCCTGCCTCGACCACGTCGGCCACTGGGTGCGCAAGCGCCTGGCCCAGCCCAGCCTGCGCCACTGGGGCCAGCTCGCCAAGCAGCTGACCAAGTCCTGGTACATCGGCGTCTTCCACGTGCCCGTGGTGCCTGCCGCGCTGTGGCACGTGTTGCTCGGTCCCCTGTGGCCGCTGTTCATGCGCTTCGTCGAAGGCGCCCGCGTGGCGCCCCAGCCCACCCAATCGAAAGACGGCGCCCGCGGCATGCGGCTCTACCGCGCCAACCTCTTGCCGCGCTTGCTGCAACCTCGCCAACGCGTGGCCCACGCACCGGTGCTCGTGCTCGAACCCGAACACGACCTCTACGTGGCCCCCATGCTCAACGACGACCTGGGCCAATGGGTGCCCCAGCTGGAGCGCCGTCAGCTCGACGGCGGCCACTGGGTGATCGCCACCAAGCCCGAGCTGTTCGCCGCCCACGTGCTGGCCTTCATCGAGCGGCAAAGCCCGCGCGCCCCCAGCCCGGCAGCTTGAGCGGCCCGTGGGCACAATGGCGGCTTCCTCCACCCTCCCAGGAAGCCAGATGAAGCTCTACTACGCCCCCGGCAGCTGCGCCCTCTCGCCCCACATCGTGCTGGAAGAAGCCGGCCTGCCCTACGAGGCCGAGAAGGTCAACCTCAAGACCAAGCAGACCGCCAGCGGCGCCGATTTCGCGGCACTCAACCCCAAGGGTTACGTGCCCGCGCTGCAGCTCGACGACGGCACCGTGCTCACCGAAGGCCCGGCCATCGTGCAGTACCTGGCCGACCTGGTGCCCGCCAAGGCCCTGGCCCCTGCCAACGGCACCCTGCCGCGCTACCAGCTGCAAAGCTGGCTCACCTTCATTGGCACCGAAATCCACAAGAGCTTCAGCCCCTTCTTCAACCCGGCCGCCACGCCCGAGATGAAAGAACAGGCCGGCGCCAACCTGCAGCGCCGCCTGGCTTACGTCAACGAGCAATTGGCCGGTCGCGACTTCGTGATGGGCGACACCTTCACCGTGGCCGATGCCTACCTGTTCACCGTGTTGAGCTGGGCGCGGCTCATCCAACTCGACCTGAGCGGCTGGGCGAGCATCACCGCCTTCCAGGCGCGTGTGGGCAGCCGGCCGGCGGTGCAGGCCGCGCTCAAAGGCCAAGGCCTGATCTGAGCCGAAGCTGAGGCGAACAGGCCAGTTTTCTCCCGGCTGTTGAAGGCGATGCGGCCACAGCCGGGCGGGCAAGATGCAAGGATCCCCGTTGCGCCGACGGGTGCTTTGCGGCGCACTGCTCTGGAACGAGCACGCCGCCTCACATGTCACTTGCCCGCCATTTCGCCCCGCTGTTGAACCCTGGCTTGCGCCTGATGAGGCGCCTGCGGCTGCCTGCCAAGCTGATGCTGCTGTCGGCCATGCTGGCCCTGCCCATGCTCGTCGTGCTGGTGGCCGTCGTACACCAGGCCTTGACGGAAAACCGCCGACTGCACAGCAACCTGGACGGCGCCGTGGTGGCCCAACGGCTCATGGT
>JBEEJT010000116.1:0-20444 GCA_041169085.1 Pseudomonadota bacterium
CCAGGTTGAACAGGCCGCTGACCTGCCGGTTGGCCAGCAGCCACATCATCACGGCCACGCAGTCTTTGACGTAGACGAAGTCACGCAGTTGCTGGCCGTCGGCAAAGCCGTCCTTGTACGACTTGAACAGCTTGATGACTTGGTTGGCCTGGACCAGGGCCGTGTTCTTGGCCACCAGGCTCTTCATGTCGCCCTTGTGGTACTCGTTGGGCCCATAGACGTTGAAGAACTTCAGACCAGCCCATTGCGGCGGGGCCTGGCCTTCAGCTGCGCGTTCCACGGCCCACTTGTCGAACTGGTGTTTGGACCAGCCGTAGAGGTTGAGCGGGGCCAGCTTGTCCAGGGCGTCTGGTGCCTGGTCGTCGGTGAAGCCTTGCTGGCCATCGCCGTAGGTGGCGGCAGAGGAGGCGTAGATGAACGGGGTGCCCGTCTCGGTGCACCAACGCCACCAGTCCATGGTGGCGTGCAGGTTCACGCGCAGGATCTCGTCGCCGTCGGTCGAGGTGGTCGAGGAGTTGGCGCCCATGTGGAACACGGCGTCGGCGCGCGTCAGCGTGGGCAACAGGCGGTCGAGGTCGCGGAAGTCCACCAGGTCAAGAAAGCGCCGCTTGGCGATGTTCTTCCATTTGCCCTGGGTGCCCAGGTCGTCGACCAGCAGCAGGTCGGTGCGGCCTTGCGCGTTCAGCGTGGCCACGATGTTGGAGCCGATGAAGCCCGTGGCGCCTGTGACGATGATCATGGGTTTCAGAGCATTGCTTCGATGTTGCGGGCGGGCTGGTGGCCGCCAGGGCCGTCTGCCGACTGGATGCGCACCAGGTTCGTGTAGGTGCCGTTGAGCGCGATGAGTTCGGCGTGGCTGCCTTGCTCGATGATCCGGCCTTCCGACATCACGCAGATGATGTCGGCGTTGCGGATGGTGCTCAACCGGTGGGCGATCAGGATGAGGGTCTTGCTGTGGCGCAGCGATTCGATCGACTGCTGCACCACCGCTTCGGATTCGGAGTCCAGCGCCGAGGTGGCTTCGTCGAAGATCCAGACGGACGCGTCGCGGTACAGGGCGCGCGCGATCGCGAGCCGTTGCCGCTGCCCGCCAGACAACTTGCCCCCGTTGGCGCCGATGTTGGCGTCCATGCCCTCTGGCAGGGCAGACACGTGTTGCCACAGGTTGGCGGCGCGCAGGCATTGCTCCACCTTGGCCCGGTCGATGCCTTGGGCGCTGGCGTAGGCCACGTTCTGGGCCACGCTGCCCTGGAAGAGCACGATGTCTTGCGACACCACGGCGAAATGGCGCCGCAGGCTGGCCAGCTTGAGGTCTTCGATGTTCTCGCCGTCGAGCAGGATGCGGCCCTTGTCCAGGTGGGCAAACCGCAGCAAGGTGCTGACCACGGTGCTCTTGCCTGCGCCTGAAGCGCCCACAAACGCCACCGTCTGGCCTGCGGGGATCACGAGGTTGAAGTCGGTGAGCGCCGGCTTGGGGGCGTCCTCGTATTGGACCTGTGCGTCTTCAAACGTCAGCTGTCCACGGCTGGTCGGCATGTCCTTGGTGCCGTGGTCGGGCTCGGGCGGGGTGTTGATCAGCTCGAAGGCGCCTCGCGCCGTGATCAGTGCGCCGGCCACGGGCTGCACGACATCGGTGAGGTGGCGCATGGGGGAGATCGTCATCAACAGCGCGGTGACGAAGGAGACGAAGTCGCCCACGGTGGAGCCACCCTTGCTCGCCTGGAGGATGGCCAGGGTGATGATGATCGACACGCCGATGGCCGCCACGACTTGCGTCATGGGGGTGACCAGGGCGCTGGTGGTGACTTGCTTGAGTGTCCAGCGGCGGTATTCCGTCGCATCGCGGTCGAACCGGGCCTGCTCGAAAGCGCCGGCGTCGAAGGTGCGCACCACGCGCCAGGCGCGGGCGTTGTCGTCCACGGTGCTCACCAGGCGTTGCTGCGATTCGTACTGGGCCTGCCCGACCTTCTTGAGCCGCTTTTGCACTTGCTTGATGGAGACCGCCAGCAAAGGCATGGACACGAATGAGATCAGGGTGAGTTGCCAGTTGATGAAGATCAGGTAGCCCACGAGGGCCATGAGGGACATGGCGTCCTTGATCACGGAGATGGCCGTGCGACCCATCACATCCACCGAGTTGTGCGGGTCGGAGATGACCTTGGAGACCGCGACACCCGGGCTGATCTGGTTGAACAACTTGGCGTCCGCACGCAGCAGGGCGCGCATCAAGTCCTTGCGCAAATCCAGGACCACGGCGGTGACGCCGTACTCCATGGTGTACGTGCCGCAAAAGTTCAGCAGACCGCGCACGAAGAACAGGCCGATGATGATCAGCGGCACGATCCAGATCGGGTATTGCAGCCCGGCCTGGAAGCCCGAGTCGATCAGCTTTTTGAACAGGGCGGGGATGATGGGCTCGACGGCGGCGCCCAGGGTGAAGAAGGCGAATGAGGCCCCCCACATCTTCCAGTGAGGGCGCAGGTAGGTCATCAGCTTCTGACCTGCTTCTTTGAGCGTCATCTGCTCAACGGCCTGAGGGGTGGTGGACATGGTTCAGGCAGCAGAGGGTTGGCGAGCGGCGTTCAAGCGTTGCAGCACCTGTTCGACGGTGATGTCGGACAACTGGGCCGCCGAAATGTTGGTCAGGTTGACGGGGTCCTGGTCCAGCGTGGGGCGCGAGCCGATGATCACCCAGCTGCGTGTGCCCACGGCGGCGGCCACGTTGACCATGCCGGTGTCGTTGCCCACGCAGAAGTCGGCGACCTGAAGCGCGGCGGCGCTGCCCAGCACGGGCGCGTCCACCACGGTCGTGACGGCGTTGTGCACCCGCTGGGGCAGCAGGCCATGGATGTCCTGGGCAATCTTGACTTCGGCCGGACCGCCCAGCAGCATGACGCCGCAGCCTTGGTCCACCAGGGCCACGGCCAGGTCGGCAAAGTTCTGGGCGCCCCATTGCTTGTAGACCTCACTGGTGCCAATGGCAAAGGCGTACAAGGGGCGAGGCAGGTTGGCCAGCCTGGTTTGCATGGCGGCCACCAGGTCTGCCGGCGGCTGCATCGTGGGCACGACGGGGGCCGGGCAGAAGCCCTGGGCCACGACAAAGGCGCTGGCTTCCGGGTAGAAGGCCAAGGACTTGCCGCGGTAGCGCTCGATGTAAGGGGGCTTGTTCAGGAACATGCGCTGCAAGCGGCTGTAGCCAAAGCCCAGGCGCTCGGGGATGCCGCTCAGTGCGGCGATCAGGCCACGGCTGGGGCGGCCCGAAAACAGCACGATGCGGCCGAACTGGCCTTGGCGCAGTTCCTGGGCCATCCGCCACATGCCCATCAGGCCCGCGTGCTTGCCTCGGCGCTTTTCGGTGCGGCGAGGGCGGTGGTCGTGGTCGATGACCTGTTCGATCCAGGGCTCTTTGGCCAGGAAATGCTTGGCCAGCGTCGAAGGCTGGGCCAGCAAGGTGATGCGGTTGTGCTGGCTTTGGTCGGCCACCGCCTTGAAGTAGGGGATGTGCCAGATCAGGTCGCCAATGCCGGCGTACTGAAGCACGACCACCGTGCGCGGTCGCGTGTCCGCGTTGGACGCGGCCGAGGCTGAAAGCTGGGTAACAGGCATCTTGGGTGGGGCCACGCGGCGGCCTTCAGGCTGCAGCGGTGGCTTGCGTGTGGGGGTGGGCGTCGATGGCGGCCAACACCTGGTCCACCGAAACGTCGGCCAGGGAAGGCGCATGGATGCTGCACATCAGCGGGTCGTGGTCGAGCGCGGGGCGGTTGCCCAGCAGCGCAAACGTGGGCTTGGCCGCTGCCGCAGAGATCTGGACCATGCCCGTGTCGTTGCCGATGCATTGGTCGACAACGTGCAGCGCGGCCACGCTGCCCATGAGGGGCGCGTCGGTGACCACGTGCACCTGCGCCCGCAAGGACACATCGATGCGAGCAAGGATGTCCTGGGCCAGTTGCCGCTCTTGGGGCCCACCCAGGATCACGATGCCGGCACCACGTTGGCACAGGGCGGTGGCGAGCGAGGCAAAGTTGTGTTCGCCCCATTGCTTGCGTGCCTCGGAGGTGCCGATGGCCAGCGCATACAGTGGGCGGGGCAGGTGTTGCAGCCGCTCGCGCATGGCGTTGAGCAGGTCGGCGGGGGCTGGCAGGCGGGGCACCAGGGGCGCGGCGCAGAAGCCGTGTGCCACGCAAAAGGCCGATGCCTCAGGGTAGGCCTCGACCGAGCCCGTGGTGTGGGGGCGGATGTAGGGGCCTTGGGTCAGGAAGATGCGCTGCCAGAAGCGGTAGCCGTAGCCCAGGCGCTGGGGGATGCCGCTGAGGGCCGCCAGGAAGCCCCGGCTGGCGCGGCCTGAAAACACCACGATGCGGTCGAACTGCTGCGCGCGCAGGGTGCGGGCCATGGCCCACATGCCCTTGAGGCCACTGTGCTGGCCTTTTCGGCCATCGCTGAGCCGGGGGCGGTAGTCGTGGTCGATGAAGCCTTCAACCCAGGGTTGGTTGGCCAGGAGCACGCGGTATTGCGTGGAAGGTTGGGCCATGACCGTGATGCGTCCGCCACGACTGGTTTTGGCCACGGCTTCGAAGTAGCGCACGTGCCAAATGACATCGCCAATGCCGGTGTACTGCAGCATGACCACGGTGTGGGGGCGGGTGTCGGCGGGCGCGTTCATCAAAGTCTTGCGGGCAGGGGCGGGCGGTGCGGGGAAACCTGTATTTTGCCCTGACAATATGCGGTTTGTTCCGGTACGGGGCGCGGGCGGCCAGGGGCCGCCGAAGTGCGCCCTCATCATGCTTGCGACCATGTCCGAACTCTTCAAGCAAAACGTGGCCGACCAGATCGCTGTGCTGCAGACGCTGCACACCCTGGCGGATGTCGTCAACCAGGCGGGCCAACTGTCGGCCGATGCGCTGAAGGCGGGCGGCAAGCTCATGTTCTGTGGCAACGGCGGCTCGGCGGCCGACAGCCAGCATTTGGCAGCAGAACTGACGGGGCGCTTCATCAAGGACCGCCGGGCGCTGGCGGCCGTGGCGCTGTCCACCGACAGCTCGGCGCTGACCTGCATCGGCAACGACTATGCGTTCGACGAAGTCTTCGCCCGCCAGGTGGCTGGCCTGGGGCGCCCTGGCGACGTGTTGATCGGCATTTCCACGTCGGGCAACTCGCGCAACGTGATCCGCGCCGTCGAAGAGGCCCGCAAGGCCGGCGTGAAAGTGATCGGCTTCCTGGGGCGTGACGGCGGCCAGCTCAAGGCGCTGGTGGACGTGGCCATCGTGGTGCCCAGCAACGTCACCGCGCGCATCCAGGAATCGCACATCCTGATTGGCCACACGCTGTGCGGCCTCATTGAAGAACACATGGGCCTGGCCTGAGCAACGGAGTGAGCGACAAGATGGCCAAGATCCCGAGCAAGGCTGACGTGGCGGCCCGCCGCGTGTTGGTGGTGGGCGACGTGATGCTCGACCGCTACTGGTTTGGCGCGGTCGAACGCATTTCGCCGGAAGCCCCGGTGCCCGTGGTGCGCGTGTCGAGCGAACAGGAGCGTGTGGGCGGTGCCGCCAACGTCGCGCTCAACGTGAAGACAGTCGGCGGCCAGGTGACGCTGCTGAGCATGGTGGGCGACGACGAGCCCGCACGCCGCCTGGAAGCCCTGCTGGCTGGCCACGGCGTGTCCACCGTGCTGGGCCGCGACCCCGCCATGCAGACCATCGTGAAGCTGCGCGTGATTGGCCGCCAGCAGCAGATGCTGCGCGTTGACTTCGAGCGCGAGCCCGACCACGAAGTGCTGGCCGAAATGCTGGGTGACTTCGAGCGCGAACTCGCGGCACACGATGTGGTGCTGTTTTCAGACTATGGCAAAGGCGGCCTGGCCCACATCCGCCGCATGATCGAGCTGGCCCAGGCCGCAGGCAAGCCTGTCTTGATCGACCCCAAGGGCAGCGACTACAGCCGCTATGCAGGCGCCACCGTGATCACGCCCAACCGCGCCGAGTTGCAGCAGGTGGTGGGCAACTGGTCTTCTGAAGAGCAATTGCTGAAGAAGGCGCAAGCCTTGCGCACCGAACTGGGCTTGAAGGCTTTGCTGCTGACCCGCTCCGAAGAAGGCATGACCTTGTTTGAGGCCGATCAGGTGAGCCACGTGCAAGCCCAGGCCCGTGAAGTGGCCGACGTGACGGGCGCTGGCGACACCGTGATCGCCACCCTGGCGTTGATGCTGGCCAGCGGCCTGAGCCTGGCCGACGCCATGGCCCACGCCAACCGCGCGGGCGGCCTGGTGGTCGAGAAGTTCGGCACCGCCACCGTGAGTTACGAAGAACTCTTCCCGGCTGGGGGCAAGGCATGAGCGACGCCCAGACCGGTGGCCTGATCGACAAGGTCTGTGCCCGTGAAGAAGCTGCTGCCCGAGTGGCCGCGTTGCCCAAGCCCGTGGTGTTCACCAACGGCGTGTTCGACGTGTTGCACCGCGGCCATGTGAACTACCTGCACGAAGCCCGAAAGTTGGGCGGCTCGCTGGTGGTGGCCGTCAACACCGACGCTTCGGCGCGCATGTTGGGCAAAGGCCCCGACCGGCCACTCAACGCCGAGTTGGACCGCGCCCTGGTGTTGGCCGGTTTGGGTTCGGTGTCGCTGGTCACCTTTTTTGACGAGCGCACGCCCGTCGAGTTGATCCTGGAGACGCGCCCCGACATCTACGTGAAGGGCGGCGACTACGACATGGCTGCGCTCGAAGAGACGCGCGTGGTGCAAAGCTGGGGCGGCCAGTCTTTGGCCATCCCGTTTGTGGACGGCTACTCCACGACTTCGCTGGTCAAGCGCATCCGTGCAGGGCAAGCCGTGGCCAACCCTGCGCCCCGCAAGGCCGCCTTTCTCGACCGCGACGGCGTGATCAACCTCGACCGCGCTTACGTCCACACCTGGGAAGCTTTCGAGTTCGTGCCCGGTGCGGTGCAGGCCATGAAGGCCTTGAAGGACGCTGGCTATGCGCTGGTGGTCATCACCAACCAGTCGGGCATCGCGCGCGGCAAGTACACCGAAGCGCAATACCAGGCCTTGACCGACAAGATGAAGGCGGCGCTGGCTGAAGCTGGTGCGGCGGTCGATGCGGTGTACCACTGCCCCCATCACCCGGGTGGCCAGGTGGCCGAGTACGCCCGCGAATGCGATTGCCGCAAGCCTGAGCCGGGCATGATCTTGCAGGCGGCCAAGGACTTGGGCCTGTCGCTGGCCGATGCCATCCTGGTGGGCGACAAGCCGTCGGACATCGAGGCGGCTCGGCGCGCCGGTGTGGGCCGGGCCTACATCGTGGCGTCGGACAACGAAGAGTCCACGGGTGACCTGGCGGGCGCGGATGCGGCCTATGACAACCTGGCCGCTTGCGTGAAGGCGCTGCTGGCCTGAAGTCGGGTCAGGCGCCCAGGCGCTGCAAGGCGTGACGGTAGACGCCCAGGTTGCCTTGCACCATCGCCTGGATGGAAAAGCGCTGCATCACCCACTCGCGCCCGGCCTGGCCGCAGCGCTGACGGCGGGCTTCGTCGCCCAACAAGCCCATGAGGGCGGCGCTCAAGGCGGGCACGTCGCCTGGCGTGATCAGCTCGCCGTTGAGCCCGGGCTGGATGATCTCTGGGATGCCGCCTGCGCGGCCGCCCACCAGCGGCACCCCGCAGGCGGCTGCCTGAAGCAGCGACACCCCCAGGCCTTCCATGAAGGCTGGGTGGGCCAAGACGTCGAGGCAGGGCAGGACACGCGCCAGGTCTTTGCGGAACCCCGGCAACTGCACGTGCTTCGACAGCAGCGGTGAGGCTTGAACCAGCGACCGGATCTCGTCGGTCAGCGGTCCTTGGCCAAACAGGATCACCTGGGTTTGCGGGTGCTGCGCCAACACGGCAGGCAAGGCGTCCAGCAGCGTGTGGTGGCCCTTGCGGGCAATGAACTGCGCCACCATGCCGATGGTCAGTGCATCGGGTTTCAGTTTGAATTCTTCGCGGAACCAGGCCAGGTCGGCCGAGCGGCCTTCAGGGCGGTATTGATCGGTGTCCACCGCGCTCAACACGCAATGCACCTTCGCGGGTGGCACCCCTTCGGACAGCAGCACCTGACGGATGCCGTCTGAAATGGTGACGACCTCGTCGTAGAGCCTGTACTTGAGCTTCACGACCCAAGGCTTCTCGGGGTTGTCCACGCGGCGGCTGAGCACCACGGGCACCCCTTCGAGGCGGCCGGCCACGGCGCCCCAGATGTCGCTGCCTCGCCGGCTGTGGAGGTGCACCACGTCGGGCTTCACCTCACGGATCAGGCGGCGCAAGCGGCCTGTGAGCCCCATGTCCACGTCGCCCTTCATGGGCATGGTGCGCACGTCGGCGTGCGGCGCGGCCTCTGCGGCGATGGCGCTGCCTGTGGGGCAGGCCAAGACGCTGTCCACGCCCAGGGCCTTCAGTCCCCGCAGCAAGAACACCACCTGCAAGGCGCCGCCATACAGGTGCATGCCGGCTTCGACGTGCAACACCTTCATGCGGCGGCCTCCGGCTGTGGCAGGGCCAGTGCGGCATCAAGCACGCGTTGCACGGTGAACTGCTTCATGCAATCGAAGCGGCCGTCGCAGGTGGGGTTGCGCCGGCAGGGCGAACAGGCCATGGCGTCGTACAGCACATGTGTGGTGGGGGCCTGGCCCTGCAAATAGGGCCGGGTGGAGCCGAACAGCGCCAGGGTGGGCACCTTCAACGCGGTGCCCATGTGGGTCAGGCCCGTGTCCACGCCGATCAGGCGCTGGCACAGCGAGATGGCGGCCACGGTCTCGTCCAGCTTGAGCTGGCCCACCAGGTTGAGCAGGCCAGGGGCCGCTTCGGCGATGCGCCCGGCGGCCGCCACATCGGCCGGGCCACCCAGCAGCACGGGTTGAAACCCGCGCTTGCACAGCGCTTGGGCCAGCTCGGCCCAGTGGCTTTCCACCCAATGCTTTTGCGGCCGGGTGGTGAAGGGGCACAGGGCCACCAGCGGGGCGCTTGCGGCGGCCACGGCGCTGCGCGCACGGGCCAGTGGGGCATCGCCCACGGCCAGGTTGAGCTGGAAGCTGCCTTCAGGCGCGCCCAGGTGATGCGCCAGGAATCGGTATTCCGAGCCGATGACGGGGCGATCGGTGGCGGGCGGCGTGACCACCTCATGGGCCAGCAGGTGGCTGCCTTCGCGGGCGATGATGCTCACGCGGCGCGGTGCTCCCGTGAACCAGGCCATCAAACCGCTCTTGAGCAGGCCTTGACCGTCGAGGACCAGGTCGAATTCTCGGGCCCGCAGCATCGCTTTGAAGCCACGCACGGCGCGCCACAACTCGCCCCAGCGCTTGGCCTTCTTGAGCGCTTCCCATTCGCCTCGCGGCCAGACGATCACGTCCTTCAGGGTGGGGTTGTGCTTGAGCAGCGGTGCGCAACCGGCTTCACAGATCCAGCTGATCTCGGCTTGCGGGTAGCGCGCGCGCAGCGCCGGGATCAGGCCAGAAGCCATGACGATGTCGCCGATGGCCGACAGGCGGACCACCAGGATGCGGCGAGGCGCTTGGGCGGAGGAGGTCGTCATTGCAGGCAGTGTTTGTACAGCGCCAGCGTGCGCTGGACCATGGTGTCGGCCGTGAAGTGGGCCAGGTAGCGTGCGCGGCCCGCTTCGCCCATGCGTTGCGCCAGGGCTGGATCTTCCAGCAGTCGCTGCACGGCGGTGGCCAGGGCGGCCGCATCGTTGGGCGGCACCACGATGCCACTGAGCCCATCTTGCACGACTTCGGGCACGCCACCCACCGCCGTGGCCACGACTGGCAGGCCGGCGGCCATCGCCTCGATCTGAGACAGGCCAAGCGCTTCGCGGCGCGAAGACAGCACGTAGGCGTCGAAGGCGGGCAAGATGCGCTGCACATCGTTGCGGTAGCCCAGGAAATGGATGCGGGGTTCGTGTTGGGCGGCGGCCTGCACCTGCTGGCCGTAGTCGGTGGCCGGGTCGCCCACGAGCCACAAGTGGGCCTCTGGTTGCTTCAGCTGGGCCATCATCGTCACGAGCAGGTCTTGGCCCTTGTCGTGGATGAATCGCCCGACGTTGACCACCGCGAACTGCCCGGGTGGCAACCCCAGCTCGGCACGCAAGGCCTCCCGGTCGGCGCCAGCCGGGCTTGCCGGCATGCCGTTCCAGATGACCGAGATGCGTGAGGCCGCGTAGCCCGCCTGTTCCAGTTGCGTCTGGACTGCGCCCGACACCGCGATGATGTGCGCGCAATGTTGCATGTGGGTACGCGCCGTGGTGGCGTGGGCCGTGCTGATGGCCAAAGGGCGGCGATCGGTGTGGCCTGCGCGACCGGCGTAGTGCGAGCCGCGGATCAAGTGCCCATGCAAGATGTCGGCTCGCCACTGGCGTGCGATGCGCTTGAGCCGCCACATCGAGAACACGTCGTAGATGCCGGCCATGCGCACATCGAACACCTCGATGTGGGCGGCCTTGCAGGCACGCCCCAGCCAGCTGTCCGCCAGGCCGGCGAACGCCACGGTGTGACCGGCCGCGCGTTGGCCTTGCATTTGGGTCAACGCGTGGTTCTCGGCGCCGCCGTAGCCACGGCTGTGCAGGATGTGGATGATCCGCATGGGGTATGCCGTCGCGCTTCAGTCTTTGCGCGCGTGCTTGAAATGCAGCTTCCAGGCCAGGCCGATCAGGTTGTCGCCGTAAGAGATGGCCTTGCGCGTGAGTTCGAAGGGGTTGTGCGAGAAATTGGCCGCGCCTCGGATGCAGGTCAGGCCGGTCTTGTAGCCAGCTTCCTGGACCAAGTCCCGCACCCCTTCGTCGTAGTCGCCGTAGGGGTAGCAGAAATCGGGCACGGCGGCGCCCAACAGGTCCTCCAGGGCCGCCTTGCTGTCGAAGATCTCGGCGCGTTGCTGCGCGCGCGTGAGTTGCGACAGGCGAGGGTGGCTGGCGGCGTGCGACCCAAACAGGGCGCCTTCCTGGTGGAGTTGCCGCACGGTGGCGGCGCTCATCAGCGGCGACTGCACGTGGCCCTTGGGGTGCCAGGCCGCGGTCTTGCCCAGCAAGGAGCTCACCAGGAACACCGTGGCGGGCATGCCGAACTCCTGGAGCACCGGCCAGGCGTGCGCACGGAAGTCGTCGAAGCCGTCGTCGATGGTGATGACCACCGAGCGTTCCGGCATGGGCGCGCCTTCAAACAGGCAGCGATAGGCTTCGGCCAGGCTCAACACTTTGAAGCCGGCCCATTTGAAATAGCGCAGCTGGTCGCGGAAGCGGTCGATGTGGCAGTACAGCGCCCGATGGGCATCAGGTCGGGGGTAGGGCCCGATCTGGTGGTACATCAGGATGGACATCGGCGGCGAAGCCGGCGGAGTCTGGAGCATGGGCACGGGCAGGGCGATCGCAATGCGGCGTGGCCGATGCGCGGTGAAATCAGGCCCGGACTTTACCTCAGGCGAGGCTGGCGCCGGGGCCAGACTGGCGTCTTCAATCCCGCCTGCCGTAGGGGCAATGCCCGGGGCGCGGCCCCACCTGAGGGTGCTTGCGGCAGGTGGCGGGCCGCTGGGCGTAGACGGTGCAGCGCCGGGTCTTCGGGTCGAGAAACTGGCAATCGCCGTCGGCGCGGCGCATCAGGGTGAAGATGCCGTGTTTGGCGTTGAAGCGCTCGACCACGCGGGCCTTCGTCAAACGCTTGGCGATCTTGCCCGGGTCTTCGTGCTCGGCTTCGAAGGCGTCGACCAGCCCCAGGCCGACCAGATCGGCCAGCTTCACCTCCACAGGCATGGTGCAGCAGTTGGCCATGCAGGTGTCACACATGCCTTGGCGGTAGCGTGACCAGGTCTCGATGCGTTCGACGTCGACGATGGTGGTGGGGGATCGCATGGCGGGGCTTCAAGGTCCGGGTGGGGCGCTCGGGGCGGTGCAAGGCAGGTTGGCGCCCGCCTGGTTCAGCAGGTGTTCCATGAACACCCGGGTGCGTTGGGGAATGTGCTTGCGGCTGGGCAGGGCGGCGTACATGGCCAGTCGGCCGGTCACCCAGCCCGGCAGCACCTGAACCAGGTCGCCGCGCGCGAGGTGCGGGCTGACCACGCCGGTGGCCAGCGAGGTGATGCCGGCGCCATCCAGGGCGGCGCGCAGCAAGGTGTCGATGTGGTTGGCCTGCAGCACGGGCTGCACATCGACTTCAACGGCGCGCTCGCTGGCCCCGGAAGGCCAGAGCCGCCACAGGCGCTGCGGCCCATAGGGCAGCGTGAGCTTGAGCACGTCGTGATCGGCGAGTTGCGCGGGCGTGGTGGGGGCGGGGCGGCCTTTCAAGTAGCTGGGCGACGCCACCAGGACCCAGTCGGCCTCGGCCACCTTGCGGGCCACCACGTTGGCGTCGAATTGCTCATCGGCGCCCAGCAGCGTGATGTCGAAATCCTCGATGGGCGGCTCAGGGGCGGTGCGCACCTCGATGTCGAGCCGGATGCGCGGGTAGCGCAGCCTGAAGCTCGCCAGCAGCGGGGCCAGCACGTAGCTCGCCAGACCGGGCGGCGCATGGATGCGCAAGACGCCAGACAGCTCTTGCGTGTGGGCGCTGGCCAGGGCGTCGGCCTCGTCGATGTCTTGCAGGATGTTGCGCACCTTGCTGACGTACAGCTCGCCGGCATCGGTGAGCACCAGGCGGCGCGTGGTGCGTTGAAGCAGCCGGGTGCCCAGGTGTTCCTCCAGATCGGCCACCAGACGTGTGACCACAGGTGAGGACATGTCGAGCGCGCGTGAGGCCGCCGCGAAGCTGCCCTCGCTCACCACCTTCTCGAACACGCGCATGGATTGCAGTCGGTCCATCTGACGCTCTGGCTCAACGTTGAATTGTTTCTATTTTAGAAACATAGCATGGCCTTTTGTCTGGTTTTTCTTCTCGGCGCGCAGGAATAAAGTTCATCCCATCGAGGAGGCAAACACAAGCCCCTCGGGATCCGGTAACCCGTCACACCTGAAAGGAAAGACACCATGCAACGCACCCAAGCCGCCCTGATCGCCCTGATCCTGTCTGTCGCCACCGCCGTGCCGGCACTGGCCGAAGAAGCCAACGTGGGCAAGACCCGCGAGCAAGTTCGCGCCGAGCTGCTGGAAGCCATCCGCACCGGCGACATCCTTGTGACCGACGACAGCGGCCGCAAGCTCAAGGACATCTACCCCTCGAACTACCAAGCTGCCACCGCCACCGCCAAGTCGGCAGGCCAAGACAAGGCTGTGACCGCAGCGGCTGGTGCCTCGAAGGCCCAGGCCAGCCATTGAGCCGGCCAGCCAGACAGGGTTGCGCGTCGCGTGACCCTGAAAAGCAAAACGCCCAGCGAGTGCTGGGCGTTTTTTTGTTTGGTGGCCTGGGGCGGAATCGAACCACCGACACGCGGATTTTCAATCCGCTGCTCTACCAACTGAGCTACCAGGCCGTTTGCGTTTCGTTGTTCACGTTGTTGTGATCAGCGAAGACCGCAACTATACATCAATTTGCGGCTGCTTTTTTGCTGCGACCCAAATCAACGCCCAACTGTTTCAATTTTCTATACAGGTGGGTGCGCTCGAGGCCGGTCTTCTCGGCCACGCGGGTCATGGAGCCGCCTTCGCGGGCCAGGTGGAATTCGAAGTAGGCGCGCTCGAAGTCGTCGCGTGCTTCACGCAGGGGGCGGTCGAGTTCGAACACTTGCTCGTGCGAGGGGCCGCCGTGGCCCACGAGGTGGTTGCCACTGTGCACATGGCTGGCGACCGGCGGTGCGGTGTTGACCATGTTGCTGCCGTAGCTGTGGCCGCTGTGGTGCAGGCTGGTTTCGCCGCCCACGAGTTCGCTGCGGATGACCGACGTCACGCCGCCGCCTTGGTAAGACGGCGCTGCGGTGATGGGGGTGACGGTGGCCAGGTGCACAGGCGCTGCCGCCTGGGCCGCACGCGGGGCCGGCTTGGCCAGCGCTTGCTCGACCGAGCGCAGCAGCTTCTGCATGGTGATCGGCTTTTCCAGGAAGGACTGGGCGCCGAACTTGGTGGCTTCCACGGCCGTGTCGATGGTGCCGTGACCGGACATCATGATCACAGGCATGGTGAGCTGGCCGCTGGCGGACCATTCCTTCAGCAGCGTGACACCGTCGACATCAGGCATCCAGATGTCGAGCAACACGAGGTCGGGCTTGCACTGCTCACGCAGCAAACGCGCCTTGGCAGCGTTTTCGGCAACTTCGACCGCGTGGCCCTCGTCGCTCAGGATTTCGGAGAGGAGGGCGCGGATGCCCAGTTCGTCGTCAACAACAAGAATCGTGGCCATGAATATTTGTGACGCGAAGTCTGATCAGGTATCACAAGTGTGACTCAGCTTCGTCGCTTTGAGATGACAGCTTCGAAAATGATATCGAAACTTGAGCCCCAATCAAGGCTTGCTGCGCTGCGGGATACCCTTGATCTGCGCCTTTTGCCAAAGAAGATGGGTTGGAGGCATGCAGATTACGGACGCGGATCAACGCGCCGTGTTCATCGGCGATCTTCTTGACCACGGCCAAACCGAGTCCAGTGCCCTTGGCTTTCGTGGTGATGTAGGGCTCGAAGGCACGCTTGAGGATCTTGTCGGGGAAGCCGGGGCCGTTGTCTTGCACACGTAGCCGCACGGCACGGATGCGGCCGTCGTCGTGGCGCGAGGCGTCGGTGCGCACGATGACCATTGACGATTGGCCTTCCGGCGGGTGGTCAGCCAACGCGTCCATCGCGTTCTGAACGAGGTTGTGGATCACTTGCCGAAGCAAGGTGGCGTCGCCCATCACCCGCGGGAGGTCGTGGCCCAGGTCCAGCCTCAGCAAGCCGCTTTCGAGGGCTTGGCCATACAGCGAGGTCACGTCGTTGACGACGTCGTTGATCTGCAGCGGCACCAGCTTGGCATGGGGAAGCCGCGCGTAGTCTCGGAACTCGTTGATCAGGGTCTTGAGCGCCTGCACTTGCGACACGATGGTGCTCACCGATCGGTCCAGCAATTGGCGATCGGCGGCTTCGAGCTTGGCGTCGAGCTTGAGTTGCAGGCGCTCGGCGGACAGCTGGATGGGCGTCAGCGGGTTCTTGATCTCGTGGGCCACACGGCGGGCCACTTCGCCCCAGGCCTGCGCGCGCTGCGATGACACGATCTCGCTCAAGTCGTCGAACACGATGAGGCGCTCATCGGGCGGCAACTCGGCGCCGCGCACCAGCAGGGGCAAAGGGTCTGCGAAGTGGGGCAAGGGGAGCTCGAAGGCTTCCTGCCATTGTTGCCGCTCGCCGGGCGTGGGGTCGGTCGCGTTGAGCTCGAAGCGTTGACGCAGGCGCTCGGCAAAGTCGACCAGCTCGGGCAGGTCGGCCAAGGTGCGGCCCCGGTAGGCCGACAGCGGCAGCCGCAAGATGCGGGTCGCGCCCGGGTTGACCATGTCGATGCGGCCCAGCGCGTCGAACACGATCACGCCGGCGGTCAGGTTGTCGAGGATGGTCTGCAAGTGGGCGCGTGCGCTGTCGAGCTCTTGCACGCTGCGGTCGGCCAAGGTGCGGGCGTCGGCCAGCTGCTGGGTCATGGCGGCGAACGACCGGGTCAGGCCGCCCAGTTCATCGTGGCTGGTGAAGATGGCCTTGGGCCGCAAGTCGCCGCGGGCCACTTCGCCCACGCCTTCGGCCAGCAGCAACAAAGGGCGCGCCAGCTGCTGCCCCAGGATGGCGGCGAGCAGGAAGGCGCCGAACACCGCCAGGATCAGGGCGAGCGTCAGCGTGCCGATGTACATGCGCTGGAGGCCGCCACGGCCCAGGGAACGCTGCTGGTATTCGCGGTAGGCGGCCTGCACGTCGAGCGCATTGCGCACCAAGGCCGGGTCGAGCGACTGCACGACCATCAGGTAGCGGTGGCGCGCCTGCAGGTTGGCGGTGGTGTCGGGCATCCAGGCCAGGGCCACGATGCGTGCGGCGCTGAAGCCCAGGCCTGAGGTGCCGCGTTCAGCCGTGCTGCCCCGGGCGCCTTGCCCGCCCCGCCCCGCGGCTGGTGGGGGTGGGTTGGCGCTGTCTTCGGCGCGTTCGTCGAGGCCTTCGACCACGGCCATGGTGCCGCGCTGCCGGGCTTCCTGGCGCCAGGCGGTCGACGCCCGCTCGCTGATCAAGCCGCGGGTGACGTCGTCGCCGGCCGACACGTCCACGCGACCGGCGTCGTTGAGGATGCTGACCGACTTGGCCCCCAGCTGTTCACGCAGGCGCTCGAGCTCGACCACGCCAGTTGAAGGCAGACCACCGGACAGGCTGTCTTGAGCCAGAGGGTTGCTCAGACGCAGGGCGGCCACACGGGCCTTGCCGGCCAGGTCCAGGCTCAAGGTGTCGAGGGTGCTGCGACCCAGGTTGAGGCCGGCTTCGAGTGCGTGCTCCACGCGCAGGTCAAACCAGCTTTCGATGCTGCGCGACACGAACTGGTAGGACACGCCATAGATCAACAGGCCGGGCACCACGCCCACCAAGCCGAAGATGCCAGCGAGCTTGAGCAGCAGTCGGCTGCCAAACCTGCGGGTGCGCAGCCGATAAAGCAGCCTCGCCAGGGCCAGCAAAATGACCAGGCCCAGCAGCGACGCCAAGGCCACATTGGCCAGCAGCAGCCAATGGAAATGCGATTCGTAGCGCTCGCCGTTTTCGGTGGCGAAGACCAGCAGGAAGGCCAGCACCAGGCCGCCGCCGGTGAGGGCCAGGCTGGCGATCAGCCAGGCCCACCGGTTGGCCTTGATGGTGCTCATGGGGGCCTCAGCGCGGCAGCGGCACGCCGACGCGCCGCTCCACCTGGGTCAAGGCGCCCAGCTCGTTGCCGCCCAGGCCGATCTGCAAAGGGCGGGGCAGTTCTTCGGTGTCGAGCTTGAAGCTGAAATCGACGTAGTGGTCCTGGTTGTCGTTGGCGGGCAGCGGGTCGGCGATGCGCCACTGGCTGCTGCGGCGGATCACGTCGAGCGCTTCCTTCATGCTGTTGTAGGGCTGGCTGAGCCCGTCGCTGCTCAATCGCCAGTGGCGGGTGAGCGGCTGGTAGGCCAGTCGCCAGCGCCGGGTGGCCTTGGCCCGTGGCTGGTCCATCCAGTACCAGCGGCTGCGAAACAGCTCGGCTTCAGCCACGAACACCACCGACACGCCCTTGTTCAAGGCCTGCGTGATGTCGTCGGGCAAGTCGATCTGGACTTCGTAGCTCAGGTGCAGGGCGTCGTCGCCACGGTGCACCTGCAGTTGGCGCATTTCAATGGCGCTGCGGGGGCGAGCCTGCTGGGCCTGAGCGGCGCCGTTGCCCGTCGCCATGGCGGCCGCCAGCCAGGCCAGAGCCCAGCGTGCAAGCAGCTCGCGACGGTGCTGTTCGGGCATCGCGCACCCAGGTGAGTTCAGGAAGTGAGCAGGGCGTAATAGAACGCGTCGCCCGAGTCGGGCGGGAGCGACGAGGGGTCGCCTGGGTATTCGACCACAGGCAACATGTGGCCGGGTGAAGGCTGCAGCCGGGCGGTGGGGTGCCGTTGCAAAAACGCGTCGATGCGCTCTTGTCCTTCTTCCTTGAACACCGAGCAGGTGCAGTAAAGCAGGCGGCCACCTGGCTTGAGCAGGGGCCACAGGGCGTCCAGCAGCGCGTCCTGGGTGCGGGCGAGGGCGGCGATGTCGCTGTCGCGACGCAGCCAGCGCACATCCGGGTGACGCCGCACGATGCCCGAGGCGCTGCAGGGGGCGTCGAGCAAGATGGCGTCGAACAACTGCCCGTCCCACCAGGCTGCGGTTTGGCTGGCGTCGGCGGCCACGGTGCGGGCCTGCAGGCCCAGGCGGCTCAGGGTGTCGTGGACACGGCGCAAGCGCTGGGCGTCGCTGTCCAGTGCCAGCACGTCGAGGTCGGCGCTTTCCAGCAAATGGGCGGTCTTGCCACCTGGCGCTGCGCAAGCGTCCAGCACTCTGGCGCCCTTCGGCAGCGCGGGCAGCAGCGGCGCACCGCTGGCGGACGAGGGGTCTGCGGGGCCCTGCAGCAGCAAAGGCGCAGCCAGTTGGGCTGCCACGTCCTGCACCGAGCAGGCCCCGCTGTCGAACGCCGGCAATTGCTGAACGGGCACGGCGCGCGGCAACACGATGGCGCTGGCGTCGAGCCAGCCTTGCCAGCGCGGGTCGGCCTGGGCACGGGTGGGGTCGGGCTGGCCGGGCTCGGCGCTGGGCACGAGGCCCGCGGCGCGCAAAGCGCTCAGGTAAGCGCTGCGCATGCCCTGGCGCTGGTTGACCCGCAAGCTCATGGGGGCGGCTTGCTGGTCACGCGCCAGGAGGGCTTGCCAGTGGTCGGGCCAGTCGCGCTGCAATCGCGCCACCCACCAGTCGGGGTGGTTGTGGCGTGCGCGGGCGTGTTGTTCGGCCTGGGCGCGCAAGCTGGCTTGCTCCCGAAGGTGGCGCCGCAACACCGCGTTGACCAGGCCGCTGGCCGCTTGTTGGGACTTGCTGCCGCGCTTGCAGGCTTCCACCGCCTGGCTCACCAGGGTGTGGGCCGGGTAGCGTTGGTCGTTGGACAAGGCCAACGTGCTGATCAGCAGGGCGTCCACCCAGGGGGCGGGCGGGCGTTGGACCAGCAGGTTCTTGAGGGCTTCGCCCAGGCCCATCTGGCGCATGACCTGAAAACTCAGGGCTTGCACGCCGGGCCGCAGGGCCGACGGGCAGGCCGCCAGGGCGTCGTTGAGGGATTGGCCCTTGCGCACGGCCATCACGGCTTGTGCGCAGGCACTCAGTTGTTGCCACAGCGCGGGCTGCTGGGCGTGGGCGGGCGCGTTCATGGCGCGCAGTCTAGGCGATCTCAGGGCGCGGCGGCCGCATCCCTGAACCCGGACGTGCGCGCGGGCTCACGCCCCGAGGAAGTGTTTGCGGTAACGGGCCGGCAGGTCACCGATGCGCATGAGCAGCGGCAGGTCGGCGGTGTTGAAGTCGGGGTCCCAGGCGGGGGCGCCCAGCACCTTGGCGCCGCAGCGCAAGTAGCCCTTGATCAGCGCCGGCGGCTCCACTTGCAGGTGGCGGTCCAGCTCTTCCACCGGCAGCGGCAGGCGCGGGCGCACTTGCAGGTCGATGGGGGCAAGGTGGGTGTGGCGCAGTTGCTCCCACAGGCTGGCGGCCACGTGGCCACCGTCGCGCATGGAGATGCTGGCGCAGCCGATCATGGTGTCCAGGTCGTTGCGCACCATGAACTCGGCCAGCGCGCCCCACAGCGACATGATCGCCGTGCCGGTGCGGTGGTCGGGGTGCACGCAGGAGCGGCCCAACTCCACCATCTTTTCGCGCAGCGGGCGCAGACGGGTGAGGTCGAATTCGGTCTCGCTGTAGAGGCCACCCACGCGGCGTGCCGACGCTGGCGTCAGCACGCGGTAGGTGCCGATCACCTGGCCGGGTTCCGCGCCGTCTTCGGCGGCCAGACGCACCAGCAGGTGTTCGCAGTAGGGGTCGAACAGGTCGATGTCGTGGCCGTCAGGGCTGCCCACGGGCACATTCAGGCGTGCGCCCATTTCTTCGGCGAAGACCTGGTACCTCAGGCGCTGGGCAGCGCGAACATCCTCTTCAGTGCGAGCCCAAACGACTTCCAGGCGTTGACGCGGTGCAGCATCGGCATGGGGGCGGTCCGAGCCCGGGTGAAGTGACCTCCGAGCGGCGCGCGTGTCGGCCGCATGGCTGGATGACAGGTCTGCCAGAGGCAGCGTGGGCAGGGGCAGGTCGCGCATGGTCATCTCCGGGGCTTTGGCTTGGGACATGAGCCGCTACTTTGGCGACCGGGGGTGACGCTGACATGACGCCCCCATGACACTTGCATGACGCCGATGGCGACAGGCCGAAAGCACCTGCCTGTGTGACCTTTGTCATGCTTGAAAGCTTCGCTTGGTCATGACAAATCCCCAACTCAAGCGGGGGCACGGGCTGATAGCATCTCGGGCATGAGCATCCAGGTCTTTGGTTTGCCGGTTTCGCGCGGTGTGGCCATCGGGCGAGCCGTGCTGGTGGCATCGAGTCGTGTGGACGTCCCACACGTCTTCATCGATCCTGCGCGCATCGAAGACGAGGTGGCCCGCCTGTTGGCCGCCCGTGACGAGGTCTCCGAAGAGTTCGACGTGCTCAAGCGCGACCTGCCGCCCGATGCGCCGCAGGAGTTGGCCGCGCTGCTCGACGTGCACCAGATGTTGTTGCAGGACGAGGCCCTGATCGGCGCGGCCGGCGACTGGGTGCGGGAGCGCCACTACAACGCCGAGTGGGCCCTGTCCGCCCAGCTGGAGGTGTTGGCGCGCCAGTTCGACGAGATGGAGGATGCCTACATCCGCGAGCGCAAGGCCGACCTGGAGCAGGTGGTGGAGCGCATGTTGCGTCACCTCAGTCGAGACACCCCCGAGCTCGACGCCCACGCGACGGGGTCGAGAGACTTTGGCGGCGACGAGCCGCTCGTGCTGGTGGCCAGCGACATTTCGCCGGCCGACATG
>JBEEJT010000117.1:0-2707 GCA_041169085.1 Pseudomonadota bacterium
CACGCCGGGCAGCCTTATGCGCTGCACAAGCAGCCGGCTCGCACCACCTTGCTCTTCTTTGGGTTCACCCGCTGCACCCAGGTGTGTTCGCCAGCCTTGTCGCAGATGCAGGCCGTTGCCCGGCACATGGGCATGCGTCGCCCGCCCGAGCTGCTGTTTGTGACGCTGGACCCCCTCAACGACAACCCCGCTGCCCTGCGCGCCTATGTGGCCAGGTTCGGCCCGGACATCCGGGGTTTGACGGGCACGCCCACACAGATCGACGATGCCGCGCGCCGCTTTGGCGTGGGGATCCAGCGCGGTGGCGGCGAGCCCGACCACAGCGCCCGCATCTACCTCCTCGGTCCCGATCACCAGCTGGTTCGGGTCTATCGCCTTCAAACACCTGTCGCGCAGCTGGCCAAGGACATCGCTTCTTTGCAGGATGGCCCCCAACTGTCTGCGCTGCGCCCCTGAGGGTTCGCATGATTCAAGTCTTCGCCCATGCCTTTCAATCCCGGCTGGCTTACAGGCTGGCCGCCAGCTTTGCCGCCATGTGTGCGGCGATGGTGGCCCTCAGCGCCTTGGGCGGCTGGCTGCTTTGGCAGCAGGACCGCAGCTTTGCCTCGCTGCTGGACACCACTGTCCCCCAATTGACCGCGTTGAGGTCGCTGGGCACCGAGGTCGACGAAGTGAGCCTGGCGGCCCGAGACGCGATGCTCGCCACCGACCCCGAGGCAGCACAGAAGGCCCTGGAGCGCATCGAGTTGGGCAGAAGCCGCATCGGGCAGGAGATCGAACAGATCCAGGCCACCTGTCGCCAGGGTGGCCAGCAGGGTCAGGAGCTGGCTGAACAGCTGGGCACGCACAGCAGCGGCATCCTGGTCACGCTGGTGAAGTTCTCCCGCTTGCACAAGGCGGGCAAGCTGGAGCAGGCCCGAGCGCTGTTCAACCGTGACATGCAGACCCGCATGCAAGACCTGTCCAACACCATCAAGAAGGGGCAGGAGATCGAGCTCCAAACCCTGGCGCGGCAAAAGGCCGCCTCACGCCAGCGCCTGCAAACGGCCCTGGGCTGGGGGGCAGGCTTGCTGATGTTGGTGATGCTGGCCTCGGTGGCGCTGACCTGGGGCATCACCCGCAGCGTGACCGTGCCCGTGCAACAGGCCGTGGCGCTGGCCCAGCGGGTGGCCCGCGGCGACCTGACGTCGGATTTGCAGGTCACCCGCCGAGATGAGTTTGGCGAGCTGCAGATGGCCATGGCGCAAATGCAAGCTCGGCTGAGCGAGTTGGTGCAAGGCATCCTGGGCACCGTGCGCAGCATCGAGGCCACCGGGCTGGACATCGCGCAAGGCAACCACGATTTGAGTGAGCGCACCGAGCGCGCCGGTGAGACCTTGCACCGCACCAGCGAGGCCATGGAAGAGCTGGCCTCCACCTTCATGCAGTCGGCTGACTCGGCTCGCAACGCCAATGCCCTGGTCGGCCAGACCTCAGACGGGGTGGCGCGCAGTGGTGAGGTGGTGTCTCAGGTGGTGAGCAACATGCAGGAGATCTCGACCTCGTCGGCCAAGATCTCGGACATCATCGGCGTGATCGACGGCATCGCCTTCCAAACCAACATCCTGGCGCTGAACGCGGCCGTGGAAGCGGCCCGCGCGGGCGAGCAAGGCCGCGGCTTTGCCGTGGTGGCCCAAGAGGTGCGCGCCCTGGCCCAGCGCAGTGCCAACGCCGCACGAGAAATCAAGACCTTGATTCAGGCGAGCGTGGAGCGGGTGCAGGCCGGCAGCGACCTCGTGGGTGAAGCCGGGCAAACCATGCAAGCCTTGATCGCCCAGGTGGGTCAGGTCAATGAGTTGATCAACACCATCAGCGCCGTGGCTGCCCAACAGACCAGCGGTGTTCAGCAGGTCAATGCCTCGGTGATGGAGCTGGAGCAAGCCACCCAGCGCAACGCCGGCCTGGTGCACCAGACCAGCGACGCGGCCCACACCTTGCGCGCGGAAACCGGCAAGCTGGCCGAAGCCGTGGGCGTGTTCAAGCTGCGTTGATCAGGCCAGCCGGAGCAAGCGCTCGGCCAGTGCGAAATCGCCTGGCCAGGTGACTTTGAAGTTGGCCCATTCACCCGGCACGAGCAAGGGCGCGTGGCCGAGTTGTTCCACGGCACTCGACTCGTCTGTGATGCCTGCCGCCGCGGCCGGGTCAGACAAGGCGATTTGCAGGGCCGACCGCAAGAGCCCCAGGCGGAACATCTGCGGTGTCTGCGCCGCCCACTTGCCACGGCGCGACACGGTGCTTTGGACGCGCGCAGGCGCGGACTGGTCGCCCGCTTCTTTCAGGGTGTCGGCCAAAGGCAAGGCCAACAGCCCCCCCACTTCGTCGTCCTCACAGGCCGCGATCAAGCGCGCCACCCAATCGGGCTGAAGCAGGCAACGCGCCGCGTCGTGCACCAAAACCCAGTCGTGGGGCTGTGCCCCGCGAAGCACCAATTCGTCGAGCCCTGCGGCCACGCTGTCGGCCCGCGTGGCCCCGCCGGTGCGGGTGAGCCAGGCGCGGTCGCCCTGAAACGCCGGCACATGGCGTTCGAACTGGTCGTCTTGTGGCGACAGCACCACGAGCGTGGCGTCGATGCGTGGGACCGCTGCCAACGCCGCCAGGGTGTGGGCCACCACAGGGCGGCCCGCCACCGGGTGGTATTGCTTGGGGCCGCCCACCCCGGCCCGTTCAC
>JBEEJT010000118.1:0-16685 GCA_041169085.1 Pseudomonadota bacterium
CGTCGACCACTGGGGCATCGTCAAGGCCGACATCGGCATCCGGGCAGCCGCATCGCCGCCATCGGCAAGGCCGGCAACCCCGACGTGCAGCCGGGCGTGGACATCGTCATCGGCCCGGGCACCGAAGTCGTCGCGGCCGAAGGCATGATCGTCACCGCGGGCGGCATCGACACCCACATCCACTTCATCTGCCCCCAGCAGATCGAAGAGGCGCTGATGAGCGGCGTGACCACCATGATCGGTGGCGGCACCGGCCCGGCCACTGGCACCTTCGCCACCACCTGCACGCCTGGCCCCGACAACATCGCCATGATGCTCAAGGCGGCCGAAGCCTTCCCCATGAACCTGGGCTTTTTGGGCAAGGGCAACGCCAGCCGCCCTGAAGCCCTGCGCCAGCAGGTGCAGGCAGGGGTGATTGGCATGAAGCTGCACGAAGACTGGGGCACCACGCCCGCAGCCATCGACACCTGCCTGAGTGTGGCCGAAGAGACCGACGTGCAGGTGGCCATCCACACCGACACGCTCAATGAGTCGGGCTTTGTGGAAGACACCGTGGCCGCGTTCAAGGGCCGCACCATCCACAGCTTCCACACGGAAGGCGCGGGCGGCGGCCACGCCCCCGACATCATGAAGGTGGTGGGCGAAGCCAACGTGCTGCCCTCTTCCACCAACCCGACGCGCCCCTTCACGGTCAACACCATTGACGAGCACCTCGACATGCTCATGGTGTGCCACCACCTCGATGCCTCCATCGCAGAAGACCTGGCCTTTGCCGAGAGCCGCATCCGCCGCGAGACCATCGCCGCCGAAGACATCCTGCACGACCTGGGCGCCATCAGCATGTTCAGCTCCGATTCCCAGGCCATGGGCCGCGTGGGTGAAGTCATCATGCGCACCTGGCAAACCGCCCACAAGATGAAGGCCCAGCGCGGCGCCCTGCCCGGCGACACGGCTCGCCACGACAACGCCCGCGTCAAGCGTTATGTGGCCAAGTACACGATCAACCCGGCCCTGGCCCACGGCGTGGCCCACGAGATCGGCAGCGTGGAAGAAGGCAAGTGGGCTGACCTGGTGATCTGGAAGCCCGCCTTCTTTGGCGTCAAGCCCAGCATCATCATGAAGGGTGGCTTCATTGCTGCGGCCGCCATGGGCGACCCGAACGCCTCGATCCCCACGCCGCAACCCGTGCACTACCGGCCCATGTTCGGCGCCTACGGTGGCGCGCTGTCCCGCTCTTCCCTCACCTTCATGAGCCAGGCCGGCGTGGCGGCAGGCTTGCCTGAAGAGCTTGGCCTCAAGAAGACGGTGTCTGCCGTGCGGGGCTGCCGCAGCGTCAAAAAGGCCGACATGGTGCACAACAGCTACCTGCCCAAGATGGAGATCGACGCGCAGACCTACCAGGTCCGCGCCGATGGCCAACTGCTGGTGTGCGAGCCCGCCACCGAATTGCCCATGGCGCAACGCTATTTCCTGTTCTGACCCCCAGGAACAGGGGCCCGCTCCCGGAAACAGGGGAGGGCCCACCTCCCCGCTCGGCGCCCTGTGTGGACACAATCGAGACATTGTCAGGCCCACAACGGGCCAGACCCCTCGCAACACAGGAAGGTTCTCCATGACCCATGGTTTTCGCACGCTGACGGCTGGTTTGTTGATGGCCTTGGTGGGCGTTGGCGCCCAGGCGCAAGTCACCATCGCTGTCGCCGACGGCGGCTTTGAAGCCAGCTACACCAGCTATGCCACCCGCGGCGCTGACGGCCACGTGGTCTTCACCTACCAGCCGACCGGCGGCAACCAGGGCTGGGGCTATGCCGCTGGCACCGGCGTGGCCAGCAGCTACGACGCCCTCTCGGCCTTCGAAGGCAACAGCTTTGCCTTCGTGCAAAACGAGACCGAGAAGTTTGGCCAGCTCATCACCGTGGACCAGACCGCTCGGGCGAGCACCACCTTCGCGCTGGCCCTGCGGCCGGGCTACAGCGCTGGCCAAGTGGTCGGCATCATGGTGGACGGCCAGCAAGTGGCTCAAGTGGCCGCCACCGCCACGTCGTGGTCCATCCAGAACATCGATCTGGGCATCCTGACGGCCGGTGTGCACACCTTTGGCTTCCGGGGCCTCAACCCCAACCACGCCCCTGACACCACGGCTTTCATCGACGCCGTGAAGCTCAGCGCTTCCCCGGTGCCCGAAGCTTCCAGCCTGGCCTTGGCGGGCGTGGGGGCGATCCTGGTCGCTGCGCTGCGCCGTCGCCGCGCCTGAGGCCTGCCTCACGCCGCCTGAACCGGCGGTGGCGCACATAGAAAACCGGGCCGCTGGCCCGGTTTCTGCTTTTCAGGCCTGCAAGGCGATGGGTGAAAATCCCATCCCCACCCGTCTACTGCCGCACCAGCGGCCCCGCCCGGATGCTCACCGTCAACAAATTGCTGCCCCAAGGCCAAGGCCTGGCTTCCGTGCTGCTCAAGCGAGCCGCCACCGTCGAACTCTACTGGGACGTCCGGCAAAAAAGCCGCTTCGACGCCACAGACAGCCAGGGCCGCGCCCTGGGCGTGTTCTTGGCCCGCGGCACCACCGTGCGTGGTGGCGATGTGCTGGTGGCCGAGGACGGCACCATGATCCGCGTGCAGGCCGCACCACAAACCGTGCTGCGCATCTCGCCCTGCGGTGAACATGGCTCGCCCTTTGACCTCGTGCGTGCGGCCTACCACCTGGGCAACCGCCACGTGCAGATCGAGTTGACCCCTGAGTACCTGCAGATTGAGCCCGACCACGTGCTGGCCGACATGCTGCGCGCCATGCACCTCACCGTCACGCAGGTGTCGGCCCCCTTCGAACCCGAAGGCGGCGCCTACGCGGCCGGTGGCCACAGCCACGACCATGGCCACGATCACGGCCACAGCCATGCCGCACCGGTCACGCGCGGCAAGCCCGTGGGCATCGCCATCAAGCCGGCGCCCGCGCCCCACGTGCACGGCCCCGGCTGCGGCCACGACCACTGAGCCCGCCACGCCACATGCCCCGTGTCGTCGCGCGCGCCGCCGCGCTGCCTCCCTCCGCCCGCATGCAACTCATGTGGCTGGCCTCGCCCGCTTTGCCAGTGGGGGGGTTCAGCTACTCCGAAGGCTTGGAAGCCGCCGTGGAAGCGGGCCTGGTGACCAGCGAAGCCCAGGCCGCCACCTGGTTGCAAGCCCAGTTGCGCCTGGCCGTGGCGCGCAGTGACTTGGCCGTGGCCGCCCGCGCGGTGCCAGCCTGGCAGCGTGGCCAACTCGACCGCGTGCAAGAGCTCAACGACTGGGTGCTCCAGACACGGGAAACCAGCGAGCTGAGGCTGCAAGCCGAGCAAATGGGCCGCTCCCTGGTGGAATGGATGCGCCACCGCACGCCCGGTGAAGCACCCGATGTGCGCCTCACCCAATGCGCGACCTTGGCCGGCGCCCCCACCTGGCCGGTGGCCTTCGCCCTGGCGGTGGCCCGCATCCTGCCGCCCCCTGCGGCCCGCGCCACGGACCAGGCCCTGCTGCGCGAAGCGCTCTTGAGCTTCGCGTTTGGCTGGGCTGAAAACATGGTGCAAGCCGCCATCAAGGCCGTGCCCCTGGGGCAAAACGCCGGCCAACGCATCTTGCAAGCCTTGGTGGACACCATAGGCCCCGCCATCGACCACGCCATGGCGCTGTCCGACAGCCAGCGCCAGGCGTTCACACCCATGCTCGCCATCCTCAGCGCGCAGCACGAAACCCAATATTCCCGACTCTTCAGATCATGAGCAACCTGCACCACATCCCTGGCCGCACCAAAAAACTGCCTCCCCTGCGTGTGGGCGTGGGCGGCCCCGTCGGCTCGGGCAAAACCACCCTGGTCGAGATGCTGTGCAAAACCATGCGAGACACCTACGACCTGGTTGTCGTCACCAACGACATCTACACCAAGGAAGACCAGCGCCTGCTGACCGTGGCCGGGGCGCTCGACCCGGAACGCATCATGGGCGTGGAAACCGGCGGCTGCCCCCACACCGCCATCCGCGAAGACGCTTCCATCAACCTGGAAGCGGTGGACCGCATGCTGGCCAAGTTCCCCAACGCCGACATCGTGTTCATCGAATCCGGCGGCGACAACCTGGCGGCCACCTTCAGCCCCGAGCTCTCGGACCTCACCATCTACGTGATCGACGTGGCGGCCGGTGAAAAAATCCCGCGCAAGGGTGGGCCTGGCATCACCAAGAGCGACTTGTTCGTCATCAACAAGACCGACCTGGCCCCTCACGTGGGCGCCGACCTGGTGGTGATGGAAGCCGACACCAAGCGCATGCGCCCCACCCGTCCCTACGTCATGACCAACCTCAAGACGAAGACCGGTCTGGATCAGGTCATTTCATTCATCGAAACCAAGGGCATGCTCAAGGCATAATCCCGCCTGCCTTGATCTCCCCGTAGTTCAATGGATAGAACGGCCGCCTCCTAAGCGGCAAATACAGGTTCGATTCCTGTCGGGGGGACCAGCGCCCCCTCATCATCGCCCTCAATGTGGCGTGCGCCCTGCCGATAACCCCGAACAGCTCCTATTCGGGTATTGGGCCGCACCACCGCCATGTCAACGCCGCTTGAATCGACAGCCACAGCGCGCCTCGAGCCGAGCGACGACGTCATCCCACCGCGGTTCAGGTACGAAAACCTGGTGCTCATGGTCCACCGCATGCAGTTGGGCCTGCTGCTCTACCCCGCGATCTGGATGCTGCTGGTGGTGCAAGAAGGCCACCTGAGAAGCCAGCTCGACACGGCCGTGGGCCATGGCGTCGCGCTGCTGGTGATCACCGCCATACGCTACCTGGCCCATGGCCAACTCCTGGCACTGGGCGAGGCCGGCGTCGACCGCGCGCGCCGAACCATCGCCGTCATGTCCATGTTGCACAACCTGTATTGGGGGGTGTTGTGCGCCATGGTCTTCGCCTCCCCCAACCGGGACGACCAAGCCTGGATGACCTTGATCGCGACCGTTGGCATCACGGCGGGCGGCACGGTCATCACCGCCAGCGACCCCTTCATCCCCCGCTATTACGCCCTGGCCACCCTGGGCCCCACCTTCGTCGCCTTGCTGCCCCAGTGGAGTTGGACCACCGCGGGCATCGAAGGTCTGGTGATGCTGGTGGTGCTGTATTCGCGCAGCCTGGCGAAGATCGCCGGGCGCGACCACAAGGTGCGCATCCAGGCGCAAATCCAACTCGAACAGCGGGCGATCGAACTCGAGGCCCTCAGCCGCACCGATGCCCTCACGCGCATCGCCAACCGGCTGAGCTTCGAAGAGCAGTTCCACACCGCCTGGCGTCAGGCCTTGCGTCGTCGCGAGCCGCTGGCCATCGCCATCGTCGACCTCGATCATTTCAAGCGCATCAACGATGGCCATGGCCACCCCTTTGGCGACCGCTGCCTGGTGGCAGCGGCTCAGGCCATCCAGGCCGAGGCCAGAAGGCCAGGCGACCTGGCGGCACGCTACGGCGGAGAAGAGTTTGTGCTGCTCATGCCCAACACAGACATCCAGGGCGCGATGCACGTGGCCGAAGCCGTGCTGCAGCGCGTGCGCAACACCGTGGTGGGCGAAGCGACCGAAGCGCAAGTGACCTTGAGTTGCTCCATCGGCGTGGCCAGTTGCCTGCCTGGCGGCGCCGATAACCCGCGCCTCATCATCCAGGAAGCGGACAAGGCCCTTTACGAGGCCAAATCCCGCGGCCGCGCTCGCGTGCACACCCTGGACCCAGCCGGCAGGAAAACCAGCCCCCTGGCCTCGGTGGCCTGATTCAGCCGCCCAGGGCTTCCCGATTGAGTGGGGAATCGAGTTTCAATTCCTCGACCGTATACCCCTGTTTCGTCAAAGCTTCGCGCAACCATTGGGGTTGAGAGCCCTCGCCGTCCCAGGTTTCTCCGGTACGGGGGTGACGGTATTTCAAGGTTTTGGGCGTTTCCACCTGCACGGCCACTGGCCTGGAAGCAGACACCTTTTCCCGGCCCGCGCCCAATTCACGTGGCGTGATTTGCCAGAAATCGATGAGCTTGCGCACCGAGCGCACAACGGCTTGTTGTTCGGGGGTCAGCATAGAAAAAGGCAGGGGCTTGCAGCGGGCGTCAAGCAGCCATACGCCACGGCTGGAGGCGGGCGTTGCGCAATATCCTATCAAATTGGCCGACCTTGCGCACCCGCAAACTTGAGTCATGTGTCACCAGCTGGCCGAGGCTAGACTGTTTCATTACATCACCCAACGACACGGTGGCCATTGCCCATGAAACTCGCTTTGATGTCGGATTTGCACGCCAACAGGCAGGCCACCGAAACGGTATGGGCCCACGCGTGCGCGCAGGGTTTCGACCAGCTGGTCATGTTGGGCGACTATGTCGATTACGGCGCCGACCCCGGCTGGGTGGTCGATTTCGCCAGAGCTCGCCAAGGCGAAGGCGCCATCGTGCTGCAAGGCAACCACGACGAGGCCGCTGCGGGCAACGACAACCTCGGCTTGTCCGAGCATGTGTTGCCCTCGCTGAACTGGACCCGCGCCACCTTGTCCGACGACCAACGGCGCTGGCTGGCGGATTTGCCCCTCAGCGCTCAGGCTGGCGAATGCCTCGCGGTGCACGCCAACGCCCGCAACCCGGCCGACTGGGCCTACATCCAGGGGCGCATGGAAGCGGTGCAAAGCCTGCAAGCCACCCCTTGCCACTATGTGGTGTGCGGCCACATGCACGAACAGGCGCTCTACCACCTCACCATGACCGGCAAGACCGGCGCTTTTCAGCCCACGCCGGGCGTGACCATCGCGCTGTCGGCGGCGCGGCGCTGGTTGGCGGTGGCTGGCTCCGTGGGGCAACCCCGCGACGGCAACCCAGCCGCGGCTTACGCGATGCTCGACATGGCGCAAGGCAGCCTGACTTTCTTCCGGGTACCTTATGACCACGACGAGGCTGCCCGGCGCATTGAGCAGGCGGGCCTGCCTGCGTTTTTCGCCCAAAGGCTTCGTGATGGCCATTGACCCTTCTCCTGAGTTGCCCGACTTGCCCCAAACCGCGCCCAGCGCCCCCCAGCCCTTCGCCATGCAGCCCGGCGCGGAGATCGACGACTTCGTGCTGGGTGAGCGTCTGCACATGGGCGGCATGGCCACCCTGTGGGCGGTGCAACGCAAGAGCGGCCCCGGCGAGATGCCGCTGATCATGAAGGTGCCCCGCATCAAAGGCGGTGAAGACCCGACCACCATCGTCGGCTTCGAGGTCGAGCAAATGGTCATGCCCATGCTGCATGGCCCCCACGTGCCGGCTTTCGTGGCCAAGGGCGACTTCACCAAGCAGCCCTACATCGTGATGGAGCACATCCCGGGGGCGTCACTGCGCACGCGTTTCGACCATGCGCCGCTGCCCTTCGAGGAAGTTGCCGACATTGGCGCGCGCGTGGCGCAGGCGCTGCACGAACTGCACAAGCAAAACGTGGTGCACCTGGACATCAAGCCCAGCAACATCCTGTTCCGCCCCACCGGCGAAGCGGTCCTGGTCGACTTCGGCCTGTCGCGGCACGACCACCTGCCCGACTTGCTGGAAGAAGAATTCGCCCTGCCCATGGGCACCGGCCCTTACATGTCGCCGGAACAGGTGCAGTTCATTCGCAACGACCCGCGCAGCGACTTGTTCGCCCTGGGCGTCCTGCTGTACCACCTCACCACGGGCGAGCGGCCGTTCGGCCAGCCCAACACGGTGACGGGTCTGCGCAAGCGGCTGTACACGGCACCGGTGCCGCCTCGTGCTTTGCGCGGCGACACCCCCCCCTGGCTGCAGGAGCTCATCCTGCGTTGCCTGGAAGTGAGCCCCGACAAGCGCCATCAAAGTGCGGCCCAACTGGCCCACGACCTGCGCCACCCCCAACAGGTCGTGCTCACCGAGCGCGCCGAGCGCCTGGACACCCAGAGCCGTTTCACCACGCTCAAGCGCTGGTTCAAGGCGCTGGGCGCCGAGGGCGACGCCCAGAACACCGCCACCGAACAGGTGGCCAAGGCACCGGTCATCATGGTGGCCATCAGCATCAAAGGCTCCACGCCTCAACTCGACGCCAAGCTGCAGTTGACGGTCAAGCGCATTTTGCAGATCGAGCCGGGTGCACGCCTGGCCTGCGTCAGCGTGATGAAGGTCAACCGCGTGGGCATGGACAAGCTCACCGACGATCAGGGACGCAGCTTGCATGTCCAGCAACTCGTCGACATCAAGCACTGGGCCCGACCTCTGCAGCAAGCCTTGGCCATGGACGAGCAGCGGCTCACCTTTCACGTCCTGGAGTCGCCGGACACCGCGCCGGCCCTCATCGAGTTCGCCAACAAGAACCAGGTGGACCACATCGTCATGGGCGCGCGGGGGCACTCGGCCATGCGCCGCTACCTGGGCAGCGTGAGCGCCCAGGTGGTTGCCGAAGCCGAGTGTTCGGTCACGGTGGTGCGGGCCTGAGCCTGCCCGCCCCCCTGGCTCAGTAGCCGGCCACCGAGCGGCGCTGCACCCGACGAACAAGGCGCATCAACGTCGGGTTGTCGTACACCGCCACCTTCAATTTCGACACCATTTCAGCCTTGACGGAGTGTTCAGGCTGGCTGGCGAAGTAGCGGTGGCCGCCCACCTCTTCGTATTCGATCCACGGCTTGGCCGTGAACAGGTTGCCAAAGGTCATGCTCGAGGGCATGAAATGGGCCGTGAGCGACTTGCGCGAAAAACGGGGGTCTTGCGTGGCCAGCGCCCCATGGATGGTGCGCGAGTTCCAGAACAGGACGTCACCCTTCTTCAAGGCCGGCGCACTGACGCGGTCCGGGTGCTCGTCCATGAACTGGCGCATGCGGGCCAGCCAGTCCGAGTGCTTGAGCCCCGGCTCGTCGAGGCGAACGTTTTGGCTGCCCGGGATCACGTAAAAGCGGCCGCTCGCTCGTCGATGTCCTCGAGGGCTATCCAGGCCCCCAGCAGGTGGCCGTTGGGCACGCTGTCGAGGTACCACCAGTCCTGGTGCGGTGGCGTGGCGGCATTGGCGTCGAACATCATCGACTGCATCAGGTTGTGCGTGGGGTGTCCGGTCACCTCGGCCAGCCCGCCCAACAAAGCCTCGGAGAAGTACAAGTCGAGTGCGGCCTGGCGAAACTCTGGAAAACGCTTGTAGTGGTGGATGTCGAGGAAGCTCTGGATCACGTGGCCATGGTCTGTGAACCGGTTGCGGTCATAAACGTTGGTGTTCTGGCGGTAAAACTTCGCCTGGGTGCTCAAGATGTCTCGCCGGTAGAGGCGCATCAGGCGGTCGATGGCCGAATCAGGGATCAGGCCCGGCATCACCACATAGCCGTGGGCGTCGTAATAGTCTCGAGGGGCGTGCGTCACCCCGGCTTGCGCCGTTGCATTCATGAACTCTCTCCCAAATTTGTGTATGTGTGTCGTCTGCCAACGCCTGGGCGCGACATGACGTGAATCGATCGTAGCCAGCAGCAAGACGGTCAACATGGGAAGCAACCCTTGCTTCTTACAACCCCTTGCATGTCCGACTGCCCAAGCTGATTGACACAACTTCATGCAGGAGCAGCCCGGCCTTGACACAGCGCACCCACAATTTGTTGTGCAGCGCAACAATCAAGCTGTCACCACTTCTTTGCCAGACATGACCATCTCTCGCGATTGGGCCACGCCCCTCACCATCGGTGCCTTCCTGCTCATGGCCGTCACCGGCATCCTGATGTTCTTCCACCTGGACACCGGACTCAACAAGGCCGCCCACGAATGGCTGGGCTGGGCGATGGTGATCGGTGTCGCGGCCCACGTCGTGGCCAACTGGCCCGCCTTCGCCCGCCACTTCAGCCGCGCCACAGGCCAGGCCATCGTGGGCGTGTTCGCGGTGTTGCTGATCGGCTCGTTCTTCGTCAAGCAAGAAGGCGGCGGCAGCCCGGCTGGCGTGGCCATCAGCGCGCTGACCCTCGCACCGGTCGCCAACGTGGCGGCGCTCACCGGTGAACCTGTGGACACCGTGGTGGCACGGCTGGCCGCCGCAGGCTTTCAGGTGACCGACCCCAGCCACCAGACCATTGCCCAACTGGTGGGCAAAGACCGCGAACGAACCAGCAAGGCGCTGCGTGCGGCGCTGATGCCCGCATCCCCTGGCCCCTGAGACTTGAATCCGGCCTGACACCATGACAAACGGCCTCCGAGGAGGCCGTTGTCACGTCTGCACGGGCTGTCCCGGTGCGCGGACTCAACCCAGCGCTTGCAGTCGCATCACCTTCTGGAAGGCGTCCACGGCCTTGCCCTTCTTGGCGCGCTTGCCCACGTGGGCCGTGTAGGCGCTGTTGCGCACGTCCTCTTCCTTGGGCTTGGCGCCACGGGTCGTGCCGATCACGCGCACGCCCTGGTGCACCGTGACCACCGAGATCAGCGGATCACCCTTGGCATCCACGTCCATCAGGGTCAGGCCGCGGCCACCGTTGGACTGCAGCTTGAGTTCGTCCAGGCCAAACACCAGCATGCGGCCCTCTTGGGCCAGGCAAGCCACCTGGGTGTGGGCCGGCTGCACCAGCACCGGGGCCAGCAGGTATTCGCCGTCTTCCAGGCTCAGGAAGCCCTTGCCGCCCTTTTGACGGGTGACCATGTCGCCCACCTTCGCCAGCAGACCAAAGCCACCGGTCTGGGCCAGCAGCACCACCTGTTCGGGGTTGGCGGCCACGTAGTGGCGCGGCTGGGTGCCGGCTTCCAGGTCGATCATGGTGGTGATGGGCGCGCCATCGCCACGCGCGCCGGGCAAGGCGCTCACGGCCACGCTGTAGACGCGGCCATTGTTGCCGATCACGATCAGCGGATCGACCGTGCGGCACTCGAACGTGCCGTACAGGCCGTCGCCCGCCTTGAAGGCGAAACCGGCCGGGTCGTGGCCGTGGCCGGTGCGCGCGCGCACCCAGCCCTTTTCAGAGATCACCACCGTCACCGGCTCGTCGATCACCTTGACCTCGGCGACGGCGCGCTTTTCGGCCTGGATCAGGGTGCGGCGCTCGTCGCCGTACTGCTTGGCGTCGGCCTCGATCTCCTTGATCACCGTGCGGCGCAGCACGCCGGGGTTGGCCAGGATCTCTTCGAGCTTGGCCTGCTCCGTGCGCAGCTCGGCCAGCTCTTGCTCGATCTTGATGGCTTCCAACCGCGCCAGCTGACGCAGGCGGATGTCGAGGATGTCGTCGGCCTGGCGCTCGCTGAGCTTGAAGCGCGCGATCAGCGCGGCCTTGGGCTCGTCGCTCTCGCGGATGATGCGGATCACCTCGTCGATGTTGAGCAGCACCAGCTGCCGACCTTCGAGGATGTGGATGCGGTCCAGCACCTTGTCCAGGCGGTGCTGTGTGCGCCGGGTGACCGTGGTCATCCGGAAGCCGATCCACTCGGTGATGATCTGGCGCAGGCTCTTTTGCGTGGGCTTGCCGTCGGCGCCCACCATGGTCAGGTTGACCGAGGCCGAGCTTTCCAGGCTGGTGTGAGCCAGCAGCGTGGTGATCAGCTCTTGCTGGCTGACCGTACGGGTCTTGGGCTCGAAAACCAGGCGCACCGGGGCGTCTTTGCTCGATTCGTCGCGCACGGTGTCCAGCACCGCGAGGATCGACGTCTTGAGGTTGGTCTGCTCGGCCGTCAGGGCCTTCTTGCCCGCCTTGACCTTGGGGTTGGTCAGCTCTTCGATCTCTTCCAAGACTTTTTGCGAGCTGGTGCCCGGGGGCAGCTCGGTCACCACCAACTGCCACTGGCCACGCGCCAGGTCTTCGATCTTCCAGCGGGCACGCACCTTCAGGCTGCCACGGCCGGTGCGGTAGGCATCGGCGATGTCGCTGGGGCTGGAGATGATCTGGCCGCCACCCGGGAAATCGGGGCCTGGCAGCAATTCGGCCAGCTCGTCGTCGCCGAGCTTGTCGTTCTTGATCAGGGCCACGGTGGCCGCGGCCACTTCGCGCAGGTTGTGGCTGGGGATCTCGGTGGCCAGGCCCACGGCGATGCCACTGGCGCCGTTGAGCAGCACAAAGGGCAAACGGGCCGGCAGCTGCTTGGGCTCTTCGGTGGAGCCGTCGTAATTGGGCACGAAATCGACCGTGCCCATGTCGATCTCGTCGAGCAGCAGGCGGGCGATGGGGGCGAGGCGGGCTTCGGTGTAGCGCATCGCGGCGGCGCCGTCGCCATCGCGCGAGCCGAAATTGCCCTGGCCGTCGATCAGCGGGTAGCGCAGCGCGAAGTCTTGCGCCATGCGCACCATGGCGTCATAAGCCGCCGTGTCGCCGTGGGGGTGGTAGCGGCCGAGCACATCGCCCACCACGCGGGCGCTCTTGACCGGCTTGGCGCCCGAGGCGCCGCTGAAGGTCAGGCCCATGCGCTCCATCGCATACAAGATGCGGCGCTGCACGGGCTTTTGGCCGTCGCACACATCGGGCAGCGCCCGGCCCTTGACCACGCTCAGGGCGTATTCGAGGTAGGCGCGCTCGGCGTACTGCGAGAGGACGAGGCTGTCGCCGCCATTGCTGGGCGGCTGTTGGGCGAATTCAAGCGTTTGCTGGCTCATGGACGGATCAAACGGTCACGTTCCGCCTGCTGGCGGGGCGCCCGCAGTGTAGGGCAAGCCCGGCGCCTTGCATGGCTGCGCAGGTGAATGGCTTGGCCGTCTCGACCTAAAGTGCCCACACACCATTCAACACCACCCGGAGAGGAAACCATGTCGCTGCTGCTTTGTTGCCACTTGCTGGGCTTGGGCATCTGGGCCGGCTGCATCGCCACGGAAGTGGTGCTGGAGCTGACCGAGGGCGACAGGCCCCCGCCAGAGAGCCGTCTGGCTGCACTGCACGCCCGCATCGACCAGATGGTCGAGCTGCCGGCCATCATGGTGACGGCCTTCACTGGTCTGGCCTTGCTGCACAGCGCACCATGGGCGCACGACCCGCTGCTGCAGGCCAAAATCGCCTTCGGCGCGCTGGCCGTGGGGCTCAACCTCGTGGCGGCCTACACCGTGCACCGCCGCCACCAAGCGTGGCTGCAGCAGGACTGGCGGACTTACGGCCGCTTCCACCTGCTGCACGAGCGGGTGGGCACGGGCTGCGTGCTCAGCATCCTGGGCGCCATCGGCTTGGGCGGCTGGCACCTGGCGACCTGAACGCACATTGACGCCGAATTGACCCCGGATTGAGTCCCAGCCTGCGGCGTCAGTCCCTAGCATCGCGGCATGCATCCTGCCGTGATCTGGTTCAAGCGTGACCTGAGGGTAGCCGACCACGCCGCTGTGGCGTCGGCGTATGCCTGCGCGCCCGACCAGCCCTTGCGCGGGCTCTACATCATCGAACCCGGCTTGTGGCGTCAACCCGATGCGGCCGCCCAGCACTGGGCTTTTGTGGCGGAATGCCTGCATGAGCTGGCCGCCGCCTTGCACGCGCTGGGCGGCGAGCTGCTGGTGCGCCAGGGTGAGGCCACGGCGGTGCTGGCCGAGCTCCAGGCAGGGCGGCCCTTCACGCACCTGCTGGCCCATGAGGAAACCGGCAACGCGTTCACCTACGCCCGCGACCTGGCGGTGGCGGCCTGGTGCCGCCAAGTGGGCGTGCAGTTTCAGGAATGGCCCCAGATGGGCGTGGTGCGGCGCCTGGGCAACCGCGACGACTGGCACCTTCGGTGGGAGCGATTCATGCGGACGGCGCCTTGGCCGCTGCCCAATTTTGGGGATTCACCCCAGACCCAACTGTCGCATCCACCAGATCCGCGAGCCCCAGCCGACGTCAACCTGCGCCAGCCCTCGCGGGCGCTGGCACTGCCCACTTCGGCCCACTTGGGCCTGCACGACAGCCCGCCGCCGCGCCGCCAACCGGGTGGCCGATCGGCTGCGCTGGCCGTGCTCGACGAATTCCTCCACGACCGATGCGGCCAGTACCGGGGCGGCATCTCGTCGCCCTTGTCGGCCCCCACGGCCTGCTCGCGGCTGTCGCCCTACCTGGCCTGGGGCGTGCTGGGCACCCGCGAGGTGGTGCAGGCCACCCGGGCACGGCTGGCTGCGCTCGAAGCCATCGACGTGCCCTGGGCGGCCCGCCAGCAGGCAGGGCTGAAGGGCTTTCTGAGCCGCATGCACTGGCACTGCCACTTCATCCAGAAGCTGGAAGACGAGCCCGAACTGGAGTGGCGCAACCTGCACCGCGGCTACGACGGCCTGCGCGAAGATGAGCACAACCCGGCCCACTTCGCCGCCTTCACCGAGGGGCGCACCGGCTGGCCCATGGTCGATGCCTGCGTGGCCATGCTGCGCGCCACCGGGTGGATCAATTTCCGCATGCGCGCCATGCTGGTGTCGGTGGCCGCCTACCCCCTGTGGCTGCACTGGCGGCCGGTGGGCCTGTGGCTGGCGCGCCAGTTCCTGGACTACGAGCCCGGCATCCACTGGAGCCAGTTGCAAATGCAATCGGGCACCACCGGCATCAACGCCACCCGCGTCTACAACCCCATCAAGCAGGCGCGCGACCACGACCCACACGGCCATTTCGTGCGGCGCTGGCTGCCGCACATGCGGCGCGTGCCACCGCAGTGGCTGTTCGAGCCCTGGCTGATGCCCCCCGAAGTGCAAGCGCAATGCGGCCTGCAGGTGGGGGTGGACATCCCCGTGCCCCTGGTGGACCTGGCCGAAGCCCTGCGCACCGCCAAGGCCCGGCTGCACGGTCGACGCGCCCAGCCCGAAGTGCGCGCCGACGTGGGCGAGGTGGTGCGCAAACACGGCTCGCGCACCTTCCGCGATGGCAGCCCGCGTGGCGGCCAGACCCGCTCACGCGGCCCTCGGCACGCCCAGGCACCCAGCGGCGCCGAAGCCGCGCCCCCACCCCAGATGAGCCTGGACTTCTGACATGAAGATGCGCAAGAAGGGCGACCTGCCCACCAAGCCTTGCCTGCACTGCGGCCGCCCTATTGCCTGGCGAAAGAAATGGGCGCGCGCCTGGGCAGAGGTTCGCCATTGTTCAGACCGATGCCGCAAGTCGCACCGCAGCCGTGCCGCCAACGCTTCAGGATGCCCCCCACAGGGGGAGGCTGCGACCGATTTGCGCCGTTAAGGTGATCCACCTGTCCCACCATGATTCGACACAGTGAACATCCTTCGGCATCTCAAACCCCGAATCGCGACAGCCGCCTTGTTGGCCACCGGGCTGACGGCTGCCCATGCCGACACCCCGATCTCGGACTTGTTGCAGCGCCACCTCACCGTTGGCGTTTGGGCTGGCGCGCCCTTGGGCTTGTCCGGTCGATTGGGCGCAGCCTGGCCACTGGACAAGGAACTGTCGGTCACCGCCGGCCAGGAATGGGGCACAGAAGGCAAAAAGCAGTTCATCGGCTTTCGGGCGCTGTACCTGGGCCACGGGGTGGGCTGGGGCGGCGTGGACCTCGCTCACTGGCGGACCAAGCAACAACCCCTCATGGCCAGCAAAGAAACCGATTACTACGGGCTCGAAGCGCAATTGCTCGTGGTGCGCGCTGGCGTGATGTGGCCGGAAGGGCAACCCACCCGGCCGCGATTGACGCTGGGGCTGGGCATCAGCTACTGACGGGGGCCGGTGTGGGGCGGCTTGCCCCATGACCACACTCCGACTCATCCTGGGCGATCAGCTCAACCCACGGCACAGATGGCTGCAGCAGGTCGACGACGACACCGTCTACGTGCTGATGGAGATCCGCCAGGAAACCGACTACGTGCGCCACCACGCACAGAAGGTACTGGCCATCTTCGCCGCCCTGCGCGACTTCGCCCGCCAGTTGCGTGAGGCGGGCCACCGCGTGCGCCACGTCGCCATCGATGACCCGAGCAACCGGCAGACGCTCACCGGCAACCTCGACGCCCTGATCGCCCATTACCGGGCCGACACCGTGCAGTACCAGGCCCCGGACGAGCACAGGCTGGACGCCGAGCTGCAAGCCTGGGCCGATGCCGCGCGGGCCCAGCGCGGCCTGCAAGTCGCGATGGTCGACACCGAGCACTTCCTGACAGCCCGCGACGGGGCCCGGGCCCTGTTCGGCGACAGCCGCCACTGGCTGATGGAGCGCTTCTACCGCGCCATGCGCCAGCGCCATGCGGTGCTGATGCAGCCCGAACAGCCGCGTCAGCCTGAAGGCGGCCAGTGGAACTTCGACCACGACAACCGCAAGGCCTGGTCAGGCCAGCCCCCTGCCCCCGCCGACTGGCGCCACCCGCACGACCACCGCGCCTTGTGGCAGGCCATCGCCGACAGCGGCGCCCAGACCTTTGGCGATCCGCAGGCGCACGACTGCCGCTGGCCGCTCAACCGCCCTGAAGCCCTCGCCGATCTGCAGGCCTTCGTCACCCACGCCTTGCCGCACTTTGGTGATTTCCAGGACGCCTTGTCGGGCGAGCGCAGCGGGCGGCAGTGGCGGCTGTTCCACTCGCTGCTGTCGTTTGCGCTCAACGTGAAGATGCTGCACCCGCGCGAGGTCATCGACTCGGCCGAGGCTGCCTACCGCGCCGGTCAGGTGCCACTGGCCTCGGCGGAGGGCTTCATCCGCCAGATCCTGGGCTGGCGCGAGTACGTGCGCGGCGTCTACTGGCTGCGCATGCCGGCGATGCTGGACGAGAACGCGCTCGATGCCCACGCGCCCCTGCCCGCCTGGTACTGGACCGGCGAGACCGACATGGCCTGCCTGCGCGAGGCCCTCACCCA
>JBEEJT010000119.1:0-5846 GCA_041169085.1 Pseudomonadota bacterium
ATCCAGGCGCTGTTCTTGATGTCGCCCTTGCGCATCATCGGGCCGGCCAGCATGGCGGTGTGCATCTCGTCGCCGGTGCGGTCCAGGAAGCCGGTGTTGATGAAGGCCACGCGGCTCGAAGCGGCGGCGATACAGGCCTTCAGGTTCACCGAGGTGCGGCGCTCTTCGTCCATGATGCCCAGCTTGACGGTGCTGTCCGGCAGGCCCAGCACTTGTTCGACGCGGCCGAACAGCTCGGCGGCGAAGGCCACTTCGGTCGGGCCGTGCATCTTGGGCTTGACGATGTAGACCGAGCCGGTGCGAGAGTTGCGGATGGCTTCACCGTTGATCTGGCCACGGCCTTGCAGGTCGTGCAGGGCGATCGTGGTGGTGATCATGGCGTCCATGATGCCTTCGGGGATTTCCTTGCCTTCGGCGCCCCACAGGATGGCCGGGTTGGTCATCAGGTGGCCCACATTGCGCACGAACATCAGCGAGCGGCCGTGCAGCTTGACGGTGCCACCGTTCGGGGCGGTGTACACGCGGTCGGCGTTGAGGCGGCGGGTGAAGCTCTTGCCACCCTTGGCCACTTCTTCGGTCAGCGTGCCCAGCTGGATGCCCAGCCAGTTGCTGTAGCCCAGCACCTTGTCTTCGGCGTCCACGGCGGCGACCGAGTCTTCCAGGTCGAGGATGGTGGACACGGCCGATTCCAGGATCAGGTCCGACACGCCAGCGGCATCGGTCTGGCCGATCGGGGTGGCGCGGTTGATCTGGATGTCGACGTGCATGCCGTTGTTGACCAGCAGCACGCTGCTGGGGGCGGCGGCGTCACCCTGGAAGCCGACCAGCTGGGCCGGGTTCTTCAGGCCGACGGTCTTGCCGCCGACGGTCACGGCCAGCTGGCCGCCCACGATGGCGTAGCCGGTCGAATCCTTGTGCGAAGCGCCTTCCAGCGGGGCGGCGGTGTCCAGGAAGTTGCGGGCCCAGGCGATGACCTTGGCGCCGCGCACTGCGTTGTAGCCGGGGCCCTTGGCGGCGCCGTCGGCTTCAGAGATGGCGTCGGTGCCGTACAGGGCGTCGTACAGGCTGCCCCAACGGGCGTTGGCGGCGTTCAGCGCGTAGCGGGCGTTCAGGATGGGCACCACCAGCTGCGGGCCGGCTTGCAGGGCCAGCTCGGCGTCCACGTTGGCGGTGGTGGCCTTCACGTCGGCCGGCACGGGCACCAGGTAGCCGATCTGTTCCAGCTGGGCCTTGTAGGCGGCGAAGTCGGCGATCGGGCCGGGGTTGGCGGTGTGCCAGGCGTCCATCGCGGTCTGGATGCGGTCGCGCTCGGCCAGCAGGGCGGCGTTCTTGGGGGCCAGGTCGTTGACGATGGCGTCAAAGCCGGCCCAGAACTTGGCGCTGTCGATGCCAGTGCCCGGCAGCACCTTGTCTTCGACAAAGCGGAACAGTTCGGTGGCCACTTGCAGGCTGTGGACTTGGGTGCGTGCGGTCATGAGGGGGCTCTTCTGGAGAGGGTGAAAAGGGGCGCCAGGCCGGGGGCCGGTGCGCGCGAGGGCCAGAGTTTATTAGAACCCTGCATAAAGATTAATGCCTTTAAAAGTCAATGATTCATGACTTATGCGCACGAATTGATGCGCGCAAGGGTGGGTATTCCCATGAACATGGGGCGATGGTTCTGGGCTACCTTGGCAACCATGGGGCGAGCCCTGGCGCCAGACGCTGCCCGCCCACACCCACAGCCCACCGGGAGCCCCACTTTGTCCTTGATTCGCCCCTTCGCCGCCGCCAGTTTGCTCAGCTGCCTCACCTGGGTGGCCAGCCCCGTCCTGGCCCAAAGCACCTATTCGCTGAGCACGCTCAAATCGCCCAACGGCTTGTCGCTCAGTGCCCAAAACGGCTGGGGCATCGACAACCAGAACGCGGTCTACAGCATCGCTTACTGGACGGTGGGCTTCAACCTCAACCCCTTCGGCCTCGTGCCATGGGGCCCGAGCAGCAAGCTGTTCCTGACCCGGTGGCCCGCCAGCACGGCGACGAGCGTGTCGGGGACCAAGCTGTCAACGGAATCCACCTCGGGCTACGTGAGCGGCGTGTCGCCAGACGGCAAGAAGATCGCTCTGGGCGGCACTTACTTTGACACCACCACCCGTGTGGAGACCATTTTGCAGCTCAACGGGGGCGGCCTGGATGGCATGACCAACAGCGGCGTGGGCGCGGCGACCTTGCGCATCGACCCGCCGTCGAGCGCCTCCTGGGCCACCTTCCAGCCCGGTACCTGGAGCCTCAACAGTGGCTTTGTGGCTTTGCCGATGGGCAGCGCCAGCCAGGGCGGGGGCTCGGCCATCAATGCCCAGGGGGATGTCGCCGGGTGGTTGCTGGAGCCGTCGGGCATGTACCGCGGGGCCTTGTGGCGTGGCGGCCAGCTCGAAGCCTTGCCGCTGGTGGCGGGGCAGGCCCACGACGTCCTGGCCCTCAACGACGCGGGCCTGAGCGTGGTGAGGCGTTGGGCGTCCACCTGCACCACCCATGCGGCCGGCACGCGCCAATGCAGCCATGGTCAGCCGAAGTACACCGTGCGCCAGGCCAATGGCGTGGAGCAGCCCCTCGAGGCCACCGCCGGTCTGGTGGTGAGCCGCACCGTGCTGGGGGCCCAAGGTGTGGTGGTGGGGCGCATGCAGCCACCCACCCCCAACGACGCCGACGGCAACAACTGGGGCCCTTCTTACAACGACAACAACGTCAACGCCCGGGCCTACATCTGGGCCAACGGCAGCTTGCAAGACCTGACCACCGTGGCGCAGGCCAAGGGCGTCAAGTTGCCCACAGGGGCCGTGCTGGTGGACGCGATGGCCATCAACGCCCAAGGCAGCATCGTGGCGCGCATGCTGTCGGCCGACAAGAAGACACACACCTTCGTGAGGTTGACCGCGAAATGAAGTACATGAAGTCCACGCTGGTCGCCCTGGCCATCGGCTTGGTGGCCGCCCCCGGCGCCCAGGCCCAATCGAAGTACGTGATGACCACGCTCAAGCCGGCATCGCCTGCCGTGCCCTTGCGCGGCTATTTCGCCAACTGGGCGATTGACCCGTCCGACCAGGTGTTCGGTTCCACCGAATTCTTCGAGGGCTACACCTGGCTGCTGAGCGCCTTGGCCTTCCGGCCCAAGTACACGCAATACGTGGCGCGCTGGCCGGCCACCACGGCCAGCTCGGTGTCGCCCGTCAAAGCCTTGGCAGCCACCAACTTGCTGGCAACGGCCTCACCAGACGGCCGCTTGCTGGCCGTGATCAATGGCCCGGGCGTGTACGACACGTCGACCAAGAAGCTGGTAGCCGCCATGCCCCGCGACAACATGCTGGCCCTGGCGATGAACAACGCCGGCGTGGTGCTCACCCATGTGTCGAGCTCGTACACCGTGGACCTGGGCGGCGACGTGGGCACGCTGGAGTTCTACCTGAACCACGCCCACACCTGGTCTTCGGCCAAGGGCGAGCAAGCCTTGCCGGAAGGTGGGGGCGTGGCTTCGGCGGCGTGGTCCATCAACGCTTCGGGCACCATCGCGGGCCAGATCGTGGAGCCGGTGCGCAACCTCTCGCAAGCGGTGCTGTGGTCCGGGGGGCAGGTGCAAGGCATCCCGCAGCCGGCCGACACCGCGGCCGTGGCGGTGGCCGTCAACGACAAGGGCCAGGTGTTGCTGCGCCGAGCCCCGGTGCGCAATTGCCTGGTGCGCACCGACAAGCGCACCTACTGCGAGGTGATGCCCGACACCCTTTACCTGCGTGACAACGGGACAGAGACCGTGGTGCAGGCCGGCAGCCTTGACCGCTGGGTGGCCACGGCGTTCATGAACAACGCGGACGTGGTGGTGGGGCGCCAGGTCACGGGCAGCCTGCCCATCTGGTACGGCTTGTCGGCCACGCGGGACGACTCGGGCAACGATGCCGATGGGCGCGCCTTCATCTGGCAGCAAGGCACCTTCTCCGACCTGACCGACTGGGTGTCGCGCAAAGGGGTGACCTTGCCCGCCGGCGCGGTGTTGACCCGGGCCCTGGCCATCAACGACAAGGGCTCGATCGTGGCGCAGTTGCGCCTGGCCAATGGCACGAGCAGCATCGTGCGTTTGACCGCCAAGCCTTGAGGCTTGCCCTATCCTTGCCAGGGTGGACAGACTCAAGCAGATCGAAACCTTTGTGGCCGTGGCCACGCGGGGCAGCCTGACGGCGGCCGCGCAAGCCGAAGGCATCGCGCCGGCCGTGATCGGGCGGCGCATCGATGCGCTGGAAGAGCGCCTGGGCGTGAAGCTGCTGGTGCGCACCACCCGGCGCATCAGCCTCACCCATGAAGGCAGCGCCTTCCTGGAAGACTGCCAGCGCCTCATCGCCGATTTCAACAGCGCCGAAGCCAGCGTGTCCGAAGGCGGCGTCAAGGCCAGTGGCCACTTGCGCATCACCGCGCCGGCGGGCTTTGGCCGACGCCATGTGGCGCCGCTGGTGCCCACCTTTCTGACGCGCCACCCCGACGTCACCTTGTCGCTCGACTTGTCTGACCGCATGGTCGACCTGGTCAACGAGGGCATCGACTGCGGCATCCGGGTGGGCAACCTGCCTGACTCCAGCCTGGTGAGCGTGCGCCTGGCCGACAACCGACGCCTGTGCGTGGCCAGCCCGGCTTACCTGGCGCGCATGGGGGCGCCTCACACCCCGGCCGACCTGCCTCGCCACGACTGCCTGACCTTGAGCTCGGAGGCCAGCCAGACCCGGGGCTGGGCCTTCACCGTGGACGGCGAGCTGCAGCATTTGCGTCCGGCGTCCAGGCTCGACTGCTCAGACGGGCAAGTCTTGCGCGACTGGTGCCTGGCCGGATTGGGCCTGGCCTGGCGCTCGTGGTGGGAGGTGGGCGCCGACGTCCAGGCCGGGCGGCTGGTCAGCGTGCTCGACGATTTCGCCGCACCGCCCAATGGCATCTTCGCCGTGTTTGCCCAACGCAAACACCAGCCCCTGCGCTTGCGGCTGTGGATCGATTACCTGAAGGAAGCCTACGGCCAGGCGCGCTATTGGCAAGACACGCAGGTCGCCATGTCCGCAAACTGAAGGGCTGGGCCGCCGCGGCCCCCTAACCCTGGGGGGTTCGCTTGTGTCGGCTTGCGGTGTCCCCCTATGCTGCCCGATCACAGAAATCAATCGGGGTTTGGGATGCATGCAAAGAAGTCGGGCCCATGGGGTGTGCTGACGCGCCAACGCGCAGCCGTGTGGTTGGCGTGTTGCCTGGGTGGGGCGGTGGCCCTGACGGGTTGCGGCGGAGGTGGCGGTGACGGTGGGGCCGGTCCCTCTGCGGCCCAGGGCAGCGTGAGTGGCGTGGCTTCGAAAGGCCTGCTGAAGCAGGCCGTGGTCAAGGTGTTTGCCGTCGATGCCAATGGGCAATTGGGCGCCCTGCTGACGCAAACCCGCACCGACGCTGCCGGCCATTACACGGCGACCGGGCTCACCCCTGGCAGCCAGGTCGTCGTTGAAGTCTCGGCCGATGCCCAAACGCTCATGGCCGACGAAGCCTCGGGCAAGGACGTGACGCCTGCGCCGGGGTTCAAGCTGCGGGCTGCGGCCACCTTGTCGGGCAGCGGTGGCACCGACCCGCTTCAAGTCACCCCCTATTCCGAGATGGCTGTGGCCATGGCCGAGGCCAACGGTGGCTTCAAGGCCGACGTGCTGGCGCAAGCCAACCAGCGAGTGAAGACTTACCTGAGCTACGACATGCTCACGGAAGAGCCCAAGTTTGATGGCCAGAACAAACCGCTCAATGGGGCCGCGTTGAGCGTGGCCGCGGTCTCGGTGTTGGCCAACCAGAAGACATTGGGCGCCTGCCAGCAA
>JBEEJT010000120.1:0-2614 GCA_041169085.1 Pseudomonadota bacterium
TCCTCGACCTCGATGGACGAAATGTTTTCGCCGCCCGAGATGATGATGTCCTTGCTGCGGTCCTTGATCTTGACGTAGCCGTCGGGGTACATGACCGCCAGGTCGCCGGTGTGGAACCAGCCGCCGGCAAAGGCTTCCTGCGTGGCCTTGGGGTTCTTCAGGTAGCCCTTCATGGTGATGTTGCCGCGGAACATGATCTCGCCCATGGTCTCGCCGTCGGCGGGCACCGGCTGCATGGTGGCCGGGTCCATCACGGTGACTTCGCGCTGAAGGTGGTAAGGCACACCCTGGCGGGCGTTGAGCCGCGCGCGTTCGCCCACGGGCAGGGCGTCCCAGTCTTCGTGCTGCACGCACACGGCGGCCGGGCCGTAGATCTCGGTCAGGCCGTACACGTGGGTGAGCAAAAAGCCCATTTGCTCCATGCCTTCGATCATGGCGGCCGGTGGTGCCGCGCCTGCCACCATGGCGCGCACCTGGTGGGTGATGCCTTGCTTGAGGTCGGCGGGGGCGGCCACCAGAGCGGTGTGCACGATGGGGGCGGCGCAGTAGTGCGTCACGCCGTGCTGGCGGATGGCGTCGAACACGGCGTCGGGCGTGACGCGGCGCAGGCAGACGTTGACCGCAGCGCGGGCCGCCACCGTCCAGGGGAAGCACCAGCCATTGCAGTGGAACATGGGCAGCGTCCACAGGTAGGTGGCGTGCTTGGGCATGTCCCATTCCAGGATGTTGGAGATGGCGTTGGTGGCCGCACCCCGGTGGTGGTAGACCACGCCCTTGGGGTTGCCGGTGGTGCCCGAGGTGTAGTTCAGGGCGATGGCCTGCCATTCGTCGGCTGGCAGGTCCCAGGCGAAATCGGGGTCGCCGCTGGCCAGCAACTGTTCGTAGCTCAGGCTGCCGATGGGTTGGGCTTCACCGGTGAACAGGGCGTCTTCGGCGTCGATCACCAGCACCGGGCTGGTCCGGGAGCGCAGCGTCAGTGCCCTGGCCATGACGGCCGCGAACTCGGGGTCCACGATGACCGCCTTGGCTTCGCCGTGGTCGAGCATGAAGGCCAGGGCTTCGGCGTCGAGTCGGGTGTTGAGCGTGTTGAGCACCGCGCCGGCCATGGGGATGCCGAAGTGCGCTTCGACCATGGGCGGCGTGTTGGGCAGCATGACGGCCACCGTGTCGCCCAGGCCAATGCCGCGCTGGCTCAGGGCGCTGGCCAGGCGCCGGCAACGGGTGTAGGTGTCGGCCCAGTTCTGGCGCAGCGCGCCGTGGACGATGGCCAGTCGCTGCGGGTACACCTTGGCTGTGCGTTCCAGGAACGACAGCGGTGACATGGCGCAGTGGTTGGCCGGGGTGCGGGGCAGGTCCTGGTCGTAGATCGACGTCATGGGGTCTCCTCGTGTGGGCCAGGCTGTGCGGTCGCCAGCTGGCCGTGTTCAGACCCCCAATGTATCCCCCACGAATGCGGGGGCTGTCAAGGCGCGGGCGGCGGTGAAGGTGTCTCGTTTCGGGACAGCGCCACGACTGGCTTGAGCCACATCAGGACAGCGGGCTCATTCGGCTGGGGCATCCGAGGCGGCTTGCACCCGGATGAGCACCCCGTCCATGCCCACGACCTGGCCGGCGCGGATCTTCGCGGTCTTGCGGGTTTCGGTGTGGCCGTCCACCGTCACCAGGCCGTCGGCCACCATGAGCTTGGCTTGTCCGCCGCTGTTGGCCAGCGCGCACACTTTGAGCAGGCTGTCGAGGGGGATGAATTCGCCGCGCAGGGGGAAATCGATGTGGCGGATGGCAGGCATGGGGCAGGGCAAAGGGCGAGGGCTGGTGAATCGAGGGCGCAGGGCGGCGTCTGACGATGGCGCGACAGGCCCATGCAGGGTCAGTGCGTGGTGCACGCGAGCCCGGGGCAAGGCACAATCGCTGCATTGTGGATGAGCGTGTTTTCAGATGCGGGCCCAGGGCTCCGCGCGCATTGTCCTCGCATTGATCCCTCACCATCTGAAAAAGGCCACCTGGAACGATGTCGCTGAAACGGACTGATCTAGCCAAGCAACTGGGCATGAAGATTCGCGGGGGCATGCGCCAGGCGCCGACGCCCGGCCGGTTTGCCGACCAGGCCACGGCCGCCCAGGCCAAGGGCCCGGTGACGCTGGTCGTGAAGCGCAAGCCCAAGCCGCAGTCGCCAGCCAAGGTGGTTCAGGCGAGCGAGCCCGCCCAGGCACCTCAGGCCGAGGTGGCCAAGAAGCCTGCCGTGAAGAAGGCGGCCGCCAAGAAGGTCGCAGCCAAGAAGGCTGCCCCGGCCAAAAAAGCAGCTGCCAAAAAGGTGGCGGCCAAAAAGGTGGCAGCCAAGAAGGTGGCAGCCAAGAAGGCCGTGGCCAAGAAAGCGGTTGCCAAGAAGGCCGCTTCGGGCAAGACTGCTGCCAAGAAGACCCCGACCGCTGCCAAGAAAGCGGCGTCCAACAAGCCCAAGCTCAAGGCCTGAGCCGGCCTGCCCCAGGAGACCCACCATGAGCCGTCCCCAGATGCACATCGTCGACCCCAAGACCGGTGAGTCCGATCCGGCAGAAATTCGCCGCGTGTTCGAATCGCAACTGGCCACGTCGCTGGCCTGGCGCGAATCCACCAT
>JBEEJT010000121.1:0-3364 GCA_041169085.1 Pseudomonadota bacterium
CAAGGAGATGATCGAGTTCAACAACAACGTCTACCTGCCCGATGTGCTGGCCATCGGCACCTTGTACAAGCAAGCAGGCTGGTTGTATGGCGGCGGTCTGGCCGCCACCAATGTGGCCGACTACGGCACCTATGAAAAGGTGCCCTATGACTTCAGCACCCACCAGTTGCCAGGTGGTGTGATCCTGGACGGCAACTGGGACGAGATCCACGCGATCGACCCACGTGACCCGGAACAGGTGCAGGAGTTCGTGGCCCACAGTTGGTACAAGTACGCCGACGAGAGCAAGGGCCTGCACCCTTGGGATGGCGTGACCGAGCCCAACTTCGAGCTGGGCGACAAGACCAAGGGCAGCCGCACCAACATCGAAGAGATCGACGAGAGCGCCAAGTACTCGTGGATCAAGGCCCCGCGCTGGCGAGGCCACGCCGTGGAGGTGGGCCCGCTGTCGCGCTACATCCTGGCTTATGCCCACGCCAAGAAGGGCAACAAGTATTGCCAGCGCCCCAAGGAGCAATTGGAGTCGGCCGCCAGCATGATCAACAGCGGCATCCCCAAGGCCCTGGGCTTGCCCGAGACCGAATACACGCTCAAGCAGATGCTGCCCAGCACCATTGGCCGCACCCTGGCCCGCTGCCTGGAAAGCCAGTACTGCGCCGAGATGATGTACGACGACTTCAAGGCGTTGATCGCCAACATCAAGGCCGGCGACACGGCCACGGCCAACGTCGAAAAGTGGGACCCGAGCACCTGGCCCAAGGAAGCCAAGGGCGTGGGCACGGTGGCCGCGCCGCGCGGCATGCTGGGCCACTGGATCAAGATCAAGGACGGCAAGATCGAGAACTACCAGTGTGTGGTGCCCACCACCTGGAACGGCTCGCCGCGCGATGTGAAGGGCCAGATCGGCGCTTTCGAAGCCTCGCTGATGAACACGCCGATGGTGAACCCGGAGCAACCGGTCGAGATCCTGCGCACGTTGCACAGCTTCGACCCCTGCCTGGCTTGCTCGACCCACGTGATGAGCCCGGACGGTCAAGAGCTCTGCACGGTCAAGGTGCGCTGAGCCCACCCCACAAGCGAAGGAAAGCCAAATGCAAAAGTCGCAAGCAATCAAAGTGGCCGCGGCCGTCGCGGGCCTGCTGGCCGTGGGTGCAGCCCAGGCCCACCCCGGCCACGGCACGTTCTCGATGGCCGAAGGCCTGGCCCACCCCCTGGGCCTCGACCACCTGCTGGCCATGGTGGCCGTGGGCGCCTGGTCGGCCCTGACGCTGCCCGCACTGCGGGCGGTGGCCGGCCCGGCGGTGTTCATGCTGGGCCTGTTGGTGGGCGCGATGTTGGGCATGGCCACCGGTGCCACGGCCGGTGTGGAGCCCCTGGTGGCCACCAGCGTGGTGTTGTTCGGTGCGCTGCTGGCCGGCGGCCGTCGCTGGTCGGTGGCCACGGGCTTGTCGCTGATCGGCGTGTCGGCGCTGGTGCATGGCCTGGCGCACGGTGCCGAATGGCCCGTGGGCTCGTCGGCCTTGGCTTATGTGCTGGGCTTCCTGGTGAGCACGGCCTTGCTGCACGCGTCGGGGCTGGCCCTGGGCGTGATGGCCCGCGGCGCTTCGTCGCGCGTGTGGCAATGGGCCGGCGCCCTGCTGGGCGGCACCGGCCTGTGGCTCCTGGCCCGCTGAAACGCCCCACACCTCTTTCGCCCCTGAACAAGGAGCTCGCATGTCTGCTTCGACTTCCCCTGTGGATGGCGCACAAGCCGCCGACGACCGCGAGGTGCGCTCGGGTCGCCACACGACTTCGGTCTATGTCTACGAGGCACCGGTGCGCATCTGGCACTGGGTCAACGCGGCCGCCATCCTGGTGCTGGCGGTGACCGGCTACTTCATCGGCTCGCCGCTGCCCACCATGCCGGGCGAAGCCAGCGCGCACTTCCTGATGGGCTACATCCGCTTCGCGCATTTCGCTGCGGGCTATGTGATGGGCCTCGGCCTGCTGGGGCGCGCTTACTGGGCCATCGTGGGCAACCACCATGCGCGTGAGCTGTTCACCGTGCCGGTGTTCAGCGCCGACTACTGGAAGGGCGTGGTCACCATGCTCAAGTGGTACAGCTTCCTGATCCCCAACCCCGGTCGCTATGTGGGGCACAACCCCATGGCCCGCCTGATGATGTTCACCGCCTTCCTGCTGGTGGCCGTCTTCATGTGCGTGACGGGCTTCGCGCTGTATGGCGAAGGCGCCCAGGCGGGTTCATGGGCGTCACGCTGGTTCGGCTGGGTCATCCCGATGATGGGTCAGTCGCAGGACGTGCACACCTGGCACCACATGGGCTTGTGGGCGATGGCCATCTTCGTGGTGCTGCATGTGTATGCGGCCGTTCGCGAAGACATCATGGGCCGCCAGAGCATCATCAGCACGATGGTGTCGGGCTTCCGCACCTTCAAGGATTGAAGGCCATGGCGCGCGGTGTGCATGCCCAACTCCAGGCCCGCTTGGCCTTGGCCAGCCGCACCTGGCACCAGCCTCAAGGTGTACCGGTGCGTGCGCCCATGCACCCTGGCCGCTTTCTGGAGCGGCAGTTCCTCAAGCCCTTGAACCTCACCCAGGGGCAAGCCGCGCGCTTGCTCGGGGTGTCGCGCAGGCGACTCAACGAGATCGTGGTGGGTCGGCGCAGCCTGAGCGCCGACACCGCCCTGCGCTGCGCCATGGCCTTTGGCCTGGACGCCAGCTTCTGGATGGCCCAGCAATCGCGCTGGGACAGTTTCCAGGCCTGGAAGGCCTGGCGTGCCGAGTCGGCCACAGCCCCCACTGGCGACGCGCTGCCGCGCCAAAAGGCCTCTTCGCCGCGCCCTGCCGAGGGTGCGCCGCTGTCTCGGCGTGGCACCACCGCCGCCCATTTCTTCGGCCTGTCGCGCCTGCCCGCAGCGAGCGCTGCGGCCACGGTCGACGCGCACTGACCCCCATTCGTCACGATGAACACGCCCACCTGCCCCACCACCTCCGCAAGCGACTGTCACCCGGTGGGTGACAACGCCACCATCACCGTGCTGGGCATCGGCAACCTGCTGTGGGCCGATGAAGGCTTTGGCGTGCGGTGCGTGGAAGCCTTCCAGCAACGCCATGAGGTGCCTGCACACGTGCAACTGGTGGACGGCGGCACACAAGGGCTGTACCTCATCCAGCACGTGCAGGCGTCGAGCCACTTGCTGATCTTCGACGCGGTGGACTACGGGCTGGCGCCCGGCACGCTCAAGATCGTGGACAACGACGATGTGCCCCGCTTCATGGGCGCCAAGAAGATGAGCCTGCACCAGACGGGCTTCCAGGAGGTGTTGATGCTGGCGCAGCTGACCGAGCGCTTCCCGCAGCATGT
>JBEEJT010000122.1:0-3770 GCA_041169085.1 Pseudomonadota bacterium
CGTTGCCGTGGATGCCCATCTTGTGCTCCAGGCCACCGCAGTAGATGCCGTTGCGTGCACCCAGGGTGCCGTCGGCGTTCACCAGGTACTTGGGCACGACGAACAGCGAGATGCCCTTCGAACCAGCGGGCGCGTCCGGCAGGCGAGCCAGCACCAGGTGGACGATGTTCTCGGCCATGTCGTGTTCACCGGCCGAGATGAAGATCTTGGCGCCGGTGATCTTGTAGGTGCCGTCGGCTTGCGGTTCGGCCTTGGTGCGCAGCAGGCCCAGGTCGGTGCCGCAGTGCGGCTCGGTCAGGCACATCGTGCCCGTCCAGCGGCCTTCGGTCATCGGGGGCAGGTAGGTCTTCTTTTGCTCGGGCGTGCCGTGGGCTTCCAGGGCGGCGTGGGCACCGTGGCTCAGGCCAGGGTACATGGTCCAGGCCTGGTTGGCCGAGTTCAGCATTTCATAGATGGCCTGGTTGACCAGCTGGGGCATGCCTTGGCCGCCCCACTCCGGATCGGCCGACAGGGCCGACCAGCCGTTTTCGATGTACTGCCTGTAGGCTTCCTTGAAGCCGTCCGGGGTCTTGACTTCGTGCGTGGCCTTGTCCAGCACGCAACCCTGGGTGTCGCCCACCAGGTTCAGCGGGGCGATGACCTTGGAGGCGAACTTGCCACCTTCTTCCAGCACGGCGTTGATGGTGTCGGCATCGACGTCGGCGTAGGCCGGGATGCCCTTGAGTTCGTCAACAGCACCCAGCACTTCGTGCATCAGGAATTGCATGTCGCGCAGCGGGGGGGTGTAGGTGGGCATCTTGGAGCTCCTCGGTCAAAAAAAGCTGTGGGTGTGGGAAACCTGTGCCACGTGGGTCAGGCGATTTCAGGAGAGAACGGGGCTGAGCCCGTCCGTGGAAGGCGCCGCGCCCGAAGGCACGGCAGGTTGCGCAGACGCCTTCGGCGCGTCGGCCGTGGCGTAGAACTGGATCACGCGTTCGAAAGCCTTGTGGGCCCGGTCCACGGCACCGGCCGAGCGCAGGAAGCGCGCGTCATGATGCAGCGACAGGATGAGCCCATGGATCTCGAACAGCATTTGCATCGGATCGGTGTCGGCACGCAGGTGGCCCATGTCGATGGCCATGCGGATGGCGCGGTCGAGCGCACCATGCCACAACAAGACCATGCCCGCCAGGGCGTCTCGCACGGGACCGGGCCGATCGTCGAATTCGACAGCGCCGCTGATGTAGATGCAGCCGGAGTCGATTTCGGTGGCCACCTTGCCGATCCAGAGCTCGAACAGGGCGCGCAAACGCGGCAAGCCCCGGGGCGAACGGACGGCCGGGCGGAAGACTTCTTCTTCGAAGCGCTCGTGGTATTCGCGGATCACGGAGATCTGCAACTCTTCGCGCGAGCCGAAGTGGGCGAACACGCCGGACTTGCTCATGCCGGTGACTTCGGCCAGGGCGCCGATGGACAAGCCTTCGATGCCCATCTGCGAAGCCAGCGCCAGCGCGGCGTCGAGGATGGCGGCCCGGGTCTGCTGGCCCTTGTGGGCGCCGCCACGGCCACGCTCACGCCCGCCATCGGTGGCAGTGGAACGTTGATCGGGGGTAGACGCTTCGGACACGGTGGGGCCAGGAATAAAACGAACGGTCGTGCTATTTTGCAGAAAATGATGACGGCTGTGTGCAGCCCGACCAACTTTTTTTGTGGTTTTTTTCGCCGTCCTGCCGTCCAAGCCCGTGCTCGTTTTTGTTGCGATGCAGCAAAAACCCCAATCCCGAGTGGTTGAGGAAGTCGCCCGCTCGGCCTATCCTTGAGGGATCTTCTGTGATGGAGGGTGCATGGACGTGCTTCAGCTTGACGTGTCAGGCCGTCCGCAGGCTTGGCTGTCGGCCAAGGACGCGGCGGTGCTGTACGCGAATGACGGTGTGGCTTGGACCATCGGTGACCCGTTCCTGGTGCTGCGCGGCGGCATCCAGCGGCGCACCGGGGCGCAGTCGCGCCTGGAATTGCACCCGATCATCGCGTGCCGGGGGTCCATCCCCAGCCGCGCGTGGCGGCAAGAGCCGGCCCTCACCAACCCCAAGCTGTTCGCCCGCGACCGCCAGGTGTGCGCGTACTGCGGCCACCGTTTCGGCCTGGATGACCTGACCCGCGAGCACATCAAGCCGACCTCGCGCGGCGGCGCCGACACCTGGACGAACTGCATCACCGCCTGCCGCAACTGCAACGGGCGCAAGGGCAACCGCACGGTCAACGAGCTGGGGTGGTCGCTGTATTACCTGCCCTACGTGCCCAGCCTGCACGAAGACATGATCTTGCGTGGCCGGCGCATCGTGGCCGACCAGATGGACTTCCTGCTGGCCAGCGTGCCCGCGCACAGCCGGCTGCGGGGCTGAGGCCTGGCCCCCCTGATTTTGCGCCACCTCGGGTTTCCACCCGATACCCCAAGGAGCGTCGGTTCGCCAGTTTCTGGTGGCCGACGCTCCTTTTTTGTATTCAGATATTGAAAATCACCAATTTCCCGATTTCACAAACCCCCATGCATGGTCAAGAACAATCTCGCGACCGACATTTCGCACGTCGCGTCATCGCCCTCACCTATAGGTTAGACGGGGTTTGGCGCGCAGAGCAAATCTGTGCCTTTTCCCTGGGAAAGACGAGCCCACCCGAACTGGTGATGGCGGTGCTCACCGCCTCTACAAATGCATGTATCTGGCAACAAGAAAATCCCGTTTGCACAGGCCAAACCCCGCAAATCAATGGTTTTGAAAACTCATCTAGCAAACGCGCTTGCCTGTTTGTCACTTGCAACATGAAACTGAATTCAAGCGATCGCCAAATACCCGGCCCGTCACCTGCTCATCCGGAGATGCAGGTCAGGGCACCACCCTTTCGGAGACATCCATGCGCACCCACTCCCTGCACCTGATGGCCCGCGCCGCTGCGCTGACCGCCCTGCTCGCCGGCGCCACCCTGAGCCACGCGGCCACCCAAGGCCCGGCCGACGACAGCTTCTACACCTTGCCCGCCAACCCACCTTCCGGCAAGAACGGCGACCTCGTCAGCTACCGCGACGCGAAGGTCAACCTCGGCGCCAACGCCACGGCGGTCAAGGCCTGGAACGTGCTGTACCAGTCGAAAGACTCCCTCGACGAAGCCAACACCGTCTCCGGCACCGTGATCGTGCCCACCGCGGCTTGGAGCGGCGCAGGCAGCCGCCCCGTCATCCTGTACGCCGTGGGCACCCATGGTCTGGCCCAAGGCTGCGCCCCGTCGCGCCAACTGGCCGCCGGCACCGACTACGAAACCGCCAACATCAACGCGGCACTGAAGGCAGGCTACGCCGTGCTGGTCACCGACTACGCAGGCTACCTCCAGGGCGATGCCGTGACCTACCTGGCCGGCGCCTCTCAAGGGCACGCCGTGCTCGACCTGTTCAAGGCCGCTCAAGGCATCCCCAACGTGGGCCTGGACGCCAAGACCAAGGTCGGCATCTGGGGTTACTCGCAAGGTGGCCAGAGCGCGGCCTGGGCGGCCGAGCAGCTGTCGAGCTACGCTCCCGAAATCAACGTGGTGGGCGTGGCCGCTGGCGGCATCCCTGCCGACTTCATCAAGTCGGCCTACAACCTCGACGGCCGCAATGGCGCCGCCTTCCTGGCCTCCGGTGTGGCCGGCCTCAACACCGAATACCCCGACACCGTCAACATCGACCTGATCGCCAGCGAAGCCGGCTTCGCGGCCCTGGACAAGCTCAAGACCCAGTGCGTGTTCGAAGCCCTGTTCGA
>JBEEJT010000123.1:0-9223 GCA_041169085.1 Pseudomonadota bacterium
CTCGGCCGACTTCTGCAGCAGCGTGATCGGGGTGCGCTCAAGCTCGACGAGCTTGCTCACGATGCCGTTGGAGTCCAGGCCGCTGCCGATGCCCAGCGAACTGAGGGTGCCGGTTGATGTCGAGGAGACGGATGAGGTGGCCATGGTGCGTTCCTGATCGGGGTGAAGCTTGAGCGCTCAAGACGACGAAAGTCCGGACGACGCCGGACTTCCTGTATTTCGGCGCCTGGCCGCCGAGCTTGAGCGTCTGGCCGGAATCAACCGCCCAGCAGCTTGAGCACCTGTTGCGGCAGCTGGTTGGCCTGGGCCACCATGGCGTTGCCGGCCTGCTGCAAGATCTGCGCTCGGGAGAGGTTGGACGTTTCCACCGCGAAGTCGGCGTCCATGATCCGGCTGCGGGCGGCCGATTGGTTTTCGGCCGACACCTGCAGGTTGGAGATGATCGCGTCGAATCGGCTTTGGGTCGCACCGTAGACCGCGCGCTCGCCGTTGACCAGGTCCAGCGCGACGTCGATGTTGTCGATCACCGTCTTGATGTCACCCGCGGTGGCGTTCGAGCCGATCGATGTGGTGCTGACCGTCACCGCCGTGATCTGGGTGTTTGTGGCCAGGTCGGTGGTGGTGATGGTGATGATGTCGTCGGCGGTGGTGTTCGCCCCGATCTGGAACACGCGGGCTGTCGAGGTCTGGCCCGTGCTGCCCAGGATGTTCTTGCCGTTGAACGTCGTGCCCTTGAGCACGCGGTCGATTTCGGCGCTGAGCTGTTGGAACTCCTGGTTCAGGGAGTCCTTGTCGCTCGAGCTGTTGGTCGAGTTGCGGGACTGGATCGCCAGCTCACGCATGCGCTGGAGGGCTTCGCTGACCTTGCCAAGCGCGCCTTCCGCCGTTTGCGCCAGCGAGATGCCGTCGTTGGCGTTTCGCATCGCCACATTCATGCCGCGAACTTGGGCATTCATGCGTTCGGCGATCGCCAAGCCGGCGGCGTCGTCCTTGGCAGAGTTGACACGCAGGCCCGACGACAGTCGCTGCATGGAAACTGAAAGCGACGACTGCGACGAGTTGAGGTTGCGCTGGGCAGTCAGCGAGTTCAGGTTGGTGTTGATCGTCTGAGGCATACCGCACTCCTAAAGAATCGTTTGACCCCCGGCTTCCAGTGCCAGGCCTACCGTTGAGCAATGGCCTGGAGGATTGGGGTACAACCTATGGCCTGTGATTCAATCTTCGGCGCAGACGGGCTCGGGCAAAAGTTCGATAAAACCGGCATTTGGACCTCAGTTTTGAACTGACAACGAAAAAGCCGCCCCGGGGGGCGGCTGCGGCTCGGCACCAGGGTGCCGGAGGCATCATTGCAGCAGTCTGAGCACTTGCTGCGGCAGCTGGTTGGCCTGGGCGATCATCGCGTTGCCGGCCTGCTGCAGGATCTGCGCTCTCGACAGGTTCGCCGTTTCTGTCGCGAAGTCCGCGTCCATGATCCGGCTTCGGGCGGCCGACTGGTTCTCGGTCGACACCTGCAGGTTGGAGATCACCGAGTCGAAGCGGCTTTGCACACCACCGTACATGGCGCGCTCGCTGTTGACGGTGTCGATGGCGGTGTCGATGTTGTCGATCACGGTCTTCAGGGCGGCCGCATCGGTCGAGCTGTCGATCACGGCGGTCGAGGCCGTCAGCGCGGTGATGTCGGTGTTGGTCGCCATGTCCGTGGTGGTCACGGTGATCACGTCGTTGTCGGTGGTGTTGGCGCCGATCTGGAAGATGCGGGCCGTCGACGTGTCGCCGGTGCTGCCCAGGATGTTCTGACCGTTGAAGGTGGTGCCCTTGAGCACGCGGTCGATTTCCGAAGCCAGTTGGCGGAACTCTTCGTTCAGCGAATCTTTGTCGCTCGAGCTGTTGGTCGAGTTACGGGCCTGGACGGCCAGTTCCCGCATGCGCTGCAACGACTCGCCCACCTTGCCCAGAGCGCCTTCAGCGGTCTGAGCCATGGAGATGCCGTCGTTGGCATTGCGGACCGCGACGTTCATGCCCTTGACTTGGGCATTCATGCGTTCTGCAATGGCCAGGCCGGCGGAGTCGTCCTTGGCGGTGTTGACGCGCAAGCCCGAAGACAAGCGTGTCATGGAGGTGGCCAGCGCCGACTGCGAGGAGCTGGTGTTGCGCTGCGCATTGAGCGACAAGATGTTGGTGTTGATGACTGAAGGCATGGTGAACTCCTATCTCTGCAAACCCCGGCGATCAGCGCCGGCATGAACTGCCTGACCGACGCTAGTCAACCGCATTGCCCTGGGTGGACACACCACCCGAACCTTTGGCCGCTAACCGGACCACGGTCTTTTGTTGAAGCCCGTTGCTTTGCATATCGGCGGGCTTTCTGGTTGACTTGAGCGAGTGTCAAGCGTCACTTCCGTGAGAAATTGCTGAGTGAATTGAACTGACTTTCACTTGCAACTTGATCGATGCCAGTCAGGGGTGCTTCTTAGACTGAGCCGAACTGAAAGACTCAGCAAAGGTGCACCCATGACCGCAAGAGCCACTGCTCAATTCGGAGCGAAGGCCGCAGACTTGAAGAAAGCCCAGGCTTGCTGGAGCAAAGGGGTGGAGCTTTCCAAGCGCATGGCCTGGGGTGAAGCCACCGTGCAGTTCCAGCGCGCCTGCCAGGCTGCGCCCACGGACTCTGTCTACAGATTGAACCTGGCGCGTGCGCTGCAAAAGCAGGAGCGCCACACCGAGGCGGCCGAGCAGGCCCGGCGCCTCATTGCGCAAGACCCCAACCTGGCGCTGGCCAGGCGCATCCTGGGCGAGTGCCTGCTCAAGACGGGCGACCACGTCGAGGCCGTTCAGGTGTTGATGGCGGGGCGCGACCAGGCCCAGCAAGACTTCGACTATCTGTATGCATTGGGTCAGGCCCTGCACGACGCCGGTCGCTTCCAGGAAGGCATCAGCGTGCTGATGCAAGGCATCGCGCTCAAGGTTGACCACGTGCTGAGCTATTACCAGCTGGCCATGTGCTTCCATGGTTTGCGCATGCGGGCCGAGGCGGTCGAGTGCCTGGAGACGGCTCAGGTGTTGGGCATCCCCGGCGGCGAGCTGGCGTGCGACAGCCTGCTGAGCTTCATTCGCCGGGAGTGTCTGGATTGGGACAAGGCCGCCATGGACCTGGCCGCGCTGGAGCGGCGTGTGGCCGAAGCACCGCCCGATGCCCGGCAGTGGCTGTCGGTGTTCAGCGCCGTGGTGTTGACCGACGACCCGGTGTTCCAGCTGAAGGCGGCGGCGATCTGTGCACGTCAGTTCCAGGACCGGGCCAAGCCCATGTCGCCCCAACTCAAGCCGACCGCCGGTCGCAAGCTGCGCATCGGCTGGGTGTCGGCAGATTTCCACCACCACGCCACCACCATGTTGATGGCCGAGTTGCTGGAGCGGCTGGACCCCCAACGCTTCGAAGTCTTCCTGTATTCCCATGGCCCGGACGACGGCAGCCCGATGCGTGCGCGCATCCAGCGGGCGGCCACGCAGTTCGTCGAGGTGGGGCAGATGAGCGACCGCGACGCTGCGCAGCGCATCCGCGACGATGGCATCGACGTGCTGGTCGACCTCAAGGGCCACACCGCCCATTGCCGCCTGGGCATCTTCGGCTGGCGACCCGCGCCCATCCAGGTCACATACCTGGGCTTCCCCGGCACCACGGGCGCCACCTGCATCGATTACATGATCGGCGACCCCATCGTCAGCCCCTTGAGCCACGCCGCCGATTTCAGCGAGAAGCTCGCGCTGCTGCCCGACTGCTACCAGCCCAACGACCGCTTGCGGCCCCTGCCCAGTCCGACCACACGGGTGGCCCATGGCTTGCCGGAAGACGCGCTGGTGCTGTGCGGCTTCAACCAGCCCTTCAAGATCTCGCCCGAGGTGATGGACACCTGGTGTGGCTTGCTGCAGGCCTTGCCCGGCTCGGTGCTGTGGTTGCTGAAATGGACCAAAGAGAGCGTGGAGCCGCTGATGCGTGAGGTTGTTCGCCGAGGGGTGTCCGCCGATCGCATCGTGCTGGCGCCCGCCGTGCTCAGCAGCGAACACCTCAGCCGCTTTGCGCTGGCGGACATCTACCTCGACGCCTGGCCTTGCAATGGCCACACCACCGTCTCCGACGCCCTGTGGGCCGGGGTGCCGGTGGTCACGCTGCAGGGGCGCACCTTCGTGTCCCGCGTGGCGTCCAGCTTGTTGCACGCCGTGGGCTTGCCCGAATGGGTGTCCACCGACGTCGATGGCTACGTCTCACGCGTGTTGCAACTGGCGGCTCACCCTGAGCAGCGCCAGGCGGTGCGCAGCCACTTGCAGACCGCCCGGGACCAGGCGGTGTTGTTTGACACCGAGGCCTATGCCCGCCACTTTGCCCAGCTGTTGGAGCGCATGGTGGCGCGTGCCGAACAAGGCCTGGCGCCCGATCACCTGGACGCCGAAGCGGGCTGAGCCCGTCAGAGCGAAGCCATCACATCCTGGAGCAAAGCCAGGTTGTGTCGGGCCAGGTGGCTGCCCCGGCCGTGCACCGCGCCTTCGAGGCGCGGGTTCTCGCCGATCTGCAGGCAACGCTGCCAGGCCTGCTGCACCTGAGGCAGCAGGGCGTCGGCCCGCTGTGGCGCCAAGATGGCCTGCTCCAGCAGCAAGTCGCCCCACACGAAATGGAAGTCGGGCGAATCTGGCCAATGTGGCGCTTGCGCACGCGCCAGTTCGAGCGCCTGGTCGAGGTGACCGGCGGCCTTGAGCACGAACATCATGCGCACCAACAGGTCGTGGCGCCAGCCCGGCTGACGCGGGCTTTGGCCCGGCGGCGTGGGCCAGGCCTTCAGGTAAGCCTGCAAGGCCTGAGGGAACCGGTCGTGGACCTCGTGGTCCTTGCCCAGCTGGTACTGCCAATAGGGGTCTTGGGGGCTCAGGCGGACGGCGTGCTCCAGCAGCTGCCGGTTGCGGTCGCCCTTGTGGGCCATTTGCGCGGGCTCGTAGCCGTCGTGCCGGGCCTCGAGGGGCAGGTCCTGGCGTGGCCAGGGCCCGGTCACCTGTTCGTGGACCACGCCTTCGAAGCGGGCGCCCCGCGGCAGCACCCGACTCAGCCAGGAGGGCGCCTGCTGCGTTCCCCCTACGCCAAAGCTGCTGTGCACGGCGATGCGGCCCACGAAGGTGGGGGCGGTTTGCTTCAAGGCTTGCAAGGCCTGCAGGCCTGTGGGGGTGTGGCGCAGCGTCTCGTCCGCGTCCAGCACCAAAGCCCAGTCACAACGGCTGAGCGCCAGCGCGGCATTGCGGGCGGCAGAGAAGTCGTCGACCCACTTGAAGTGGGCCACCTCGGCACCTGCGGCCTGGGCGATCGCCACCGTGTCGTCGGTCGAGCCGGTGTCCAGCACGACCATCTGGTCCACCAGCCCTTGGACGCTGGCCAGGCAGCGTGCGAGGCAGCGGGCCTCGTTGCGGACGATCATCACGAGGGCCAAGGTATGCGTGTTCATGCAGGGATTGTCGGCCAACGCCGTCTGCAGAGGGCGAGAACAGACGGGTCTTGGCCGGCCTTATCGGGCTCAAGTTCCCTGGGGGGCGGCCTAGACTGAACCATCTCCAGATCCAGGATGGCACCATGAGCGAATGTGTGGCAAACCGCGACCACGTCGAGGACCAGCTGCAAGACGTGCAGCAGCAGTTGCAACAGCTGGATGCCTTCACGCTGCAGGTCAGCACAGCCATCGACCAGCTGGTCGACGGGGTGCTGCAAGTGCAGCAGCGCCTGGACGAGCGCGAGGACGTCAAGGGCCTGCAGCAGAAGCTGGCGAGCCTGGAGCTGCAACTGCAGGCCGAGCGCATGCGCCACGACCTCAGCCTGGTGTCTCGCCACCACCAGAAGACGCGCAGCGCGTTGTTCGTCAGCAGCCGCGTTTTCTCTGACAACGTCAAGTACACCTGGCTGGCCATGCGCGAGCTGGCTCAAGCCCAAGGCATTCGCCTCTGGTACCTGCCGCATGACGCGGAACACGAGCGCCACGCCCGCGCCATCGGGGCCGATTGCCTGCCTTCGTCGGCCGCGGATTGGACCGAAGACCACATCACCGCCACACTGGAAGCCGCCGTGGTGGTGACCAGCGACCACTTGCTGCACCCCCACCCGCATCTGCCTGCGCTGGTGGCCGGTGCCCGCCATGTTCAGCTTTGGCACGGCATCTCGATCAAGGAAGTGGGCCACCGCAACATGCCGGTGCTCAAGCACCTGAGTGCCCGCTATGCCCGGGTGCTGAGCACCTGCGGCTGGTTCGCCACCTTCGTGGGGCCCGCCCAGGGCTACGAAGGCGAGTGGCGCCGCTGGTTCGGGTTTGAGCGCTTCGCGCCGCTGGGCTATGCGCGCAACGACGTCATGCACCGCACCCCTTCGGCCGATGACCTGGTCAACGTCGATCGCACCGCCTACAACGCCATGAAGGCCCACCGGCAAACGGGCCGCAAGGTGTGGTTCTATGCGCCCACCTTCCGAGATGCCGACCAAGGCGTCTGGCTGAGCCGGGTGGGGCTGGACGAGGTCGCCAGCGCTGCCCGCCAGCAAGGCGCCATGTTGATCGTCAACCTCCACCCGGTGGAGCAGGTCTTCCAGGCGCAGCTCTCGGTGATCATGCCCAACGTCCAGTTCGTGGCGCCTGGCACCGACATCTACCCCTTGCTCGGCGAGACCGACGCGCTCATCACCGACTACTCGTCGCTGATGTTCGACTACCTGCACCTCGACCGGCCCATCGTCATCTTCCGCCCCGACCACGAAGACTATGTGCGCCGCTCGCGCAAGCTCTTCGACGACAAGCTGCCCGAGCTGCCCGGTGCCTTGTGCACCGACGCCAAGGCCTTGGTGCGCGAGCTGGGGCGCATGGGGCCGCGTGGCGGCAAGCCGGTGCCTGACCCATACACCCAGGTCCGACACGAGTTGGCCCACCGCCTGTTCGACCAACTCGATGGCGAAGCGGGCGCGCGCATCGCCGCCTGCATCGCCGCCGAGGTGGACCGCGTGGTGCCCCCTTCGGCGCAGGCCTGAGCGCCTGGAGGCAGTCGCATGTGTGGCCTGCTCTTCATGGACCAGCAAGCGGCTGGGGTGAGCCCGCAGCAGGCCCAAGCCGCCTTGGCCTTGCAGGCCTGGCGTGGCCCTGACGCGCAGGCGGTGAAGTCGCTCTCAGGCGGCCGCTGGCTGTTGGGCCACAACCGCCTCGCCATCATCGACCCCACGGCCCAGGCGGACCAGCCCATGCGCTCGCAAGACGGGCGCTGGTGGATCGTCTTCAACGGTGAGATCTACAACCACCGTGCGCTGCGCGAGCGCCACCAGCTCGCCTGCCGCACCCAGTCGGACACCGAAGTGCTCCTGGAAGGCTACGCCCAGCTGGGCCCGGCCTTCCTTCAGGAACTCGAAGGGATGTACGCCTTCGTCATCCTCGACACCCTGAGCGGCACCTGGCTCGCCGCACGCGACCCCTTGGGCATCAAGCCCTTGTTCGTGCACCAGGGTGCGCAGGGGGTGTGCCTGGCGTCTGAAGCCAGGGTGGTGGCCCACCTGGCCCAGCGCCCCGTGGACGAAGCGTCCTTGGCGGAGTGGCGGTGGATCCGCCGCCCGGTGCCGGGCCACAGCTACTTTGCCGGTGTGAACGAGCTGCTGCCGGGCACCTGGTTGCGCAGCGATGGCCAGACTGGCCGCTTCTGGGCACTCACGCCCGCCGCCCGCCCGTTCGATCAGGCCGAGTTCGAGGCCACCTTGAGCGACGTGGTGCGGGAACACGAAACCAGCGACGTGGCCAACGTGGCCTTGCTCAGCGGCGGCATCGACAGCACCTTGGTGCTGGGCCTCTCTCAGGTGCAACAGGCCTACAGCATTGGCTTGCCCGACCAGCACGAGTTCGACGGCGCCCGGCAGACCGCCGACCAGCTCGGCCGCGCCTTGCGCTGTGTCACCGTCACCGCCGAACAGGTCGAAGCCGGGTGGCGTGCCCTGACGCGCTTGCGCGGTGAGCCCCTGTCCGTGCCCAACGAAGCGTTGATCCACGCCGTGTGCCAAGCCATGGCGCCCAATGAAAAGGTGGTGCTCACCGGTGAGGGCGCGGACGAGCTGATGTTCGGCTACGACCGCCTGTGCCGCCGCGCCGCCGAAGAGCAGGCCGCTGGGCGCGGCCTGGACGCGGCCACCTTCTGGTCGCTCTATGGTTACGCCGAAGGCCAGGTGCCTGAACGCCTGGCTGACCACTGGGCTGAGCTGACGCGGGGCAAGCTGGCCCTGGACGCGGTGGAAGACTGGCTGTTCACCGTGCACCTGCCGGGCCTGCTGCGCCGCATGGATTTCGCCGCCATGGCTGCTTCCAAGGAAGCCCGCGTGCCCTTTGCCGACCGTCGGCTGGTGGCCTTGTGCTACCGCCAGCCTGCGGCCACCAAGATCGATGCGCACCACAGCAAATGGCCTTTGCGCCACATGCTGTCTCGCCTGGGGCTGGAAGGCCCTTTGACGCGTCCCAAGATCGGCTTTGCCGTCCAGACCGCAGCCGGCGCCAGCCGGCAGGCGGCCTACCAACACTTTCAGGACATCGTCCTCAAGGAGCTGTCATGGTCGTAGGCTACACCACCGGGGTCTTTGACCTCTTCCACGTGGGGCACGTCAACCTGCTGCGCAACGCCAAGTCCATGTGCGACCGGCTCATCGTGGGCGTCACGGTCGACGACCTCGTGCAGTACAAGAACAAGCGGGCGGTGATCCCCTTCGAAGAGCGCATCGAGATCGTGCGCTCCAGCCGCTACGTGGACCTGGCGGTGCCCCAGGAAACGATGGACAAGCTCGACGCCTTCCACCGCTACAAGTTCAACCTGATGTTCGTGGGCGACGACTGGTACAGGCACCAGCGCTGGCGCGAACTCGACGCCTCCTTCCAGGACCTGGGCGTGCGCATCGTGTACTTCCCCTACACGAAGTCAACGTCGTCGACGCTGATCAACCAGACGCTGGAGCGTCTGCGCAGTGCCGATGCGGCCCAAGACCCCGCCATCGACGCGCCTGTCCTCACCCACGGTTGAAAGCCTTGCCCATGCGCTCTGCCACTTCGCACCCTTCACGCCGGCCCCAGGTGGTCGCGCCAGTCGCCTTGCGCGCCCCTGCGCCGCGTTACGCCGCCGACGGCGATCACCTGCGTGCTTGTCAGCAAGCCTTGCAGGCCACACCCAACCTGGCCACGCTCACGCA
>JBEEJT010000124.1:0-3615 GCA_041169085.1 Pseudomonadota bacterium
TTGCTCCCTGTAGGCCGCTTCCACATCGGCCAACGTGAGATCGGGAGTGACGGCCAATTGATCGGTGCCGACACCACAAGCCAGGTCACCACCCACCGCCTTGGCGTGTCGGATGCTGCGCTGGATGAGTTCGCGGGCCACTGGCCAGTCCACGCCCATGCCACGTTGGGCGGTGTCCATGGCTTCCGCTACCTTGAAACCCAATCCGTAGAGGTGCTCGCGGAAGCCCAGGGTGGCATCCCAGTCGACCACAGGCGATTGATCCCATGGGTCGTTGGTGGCCAATGGGTTGATCACAACGTGGGCGGCGGCGTAGACGGTTCGGTTGAAACCCAACGGCAGGCTTGCGGGACGAATCGGCTCGGCCTTCAGGGCGTGCATCTTCGTGCTGCCATCGGCTTGAGGAAGAAGGATGTTCATGGCTCTCTCCTGAGGATGTCGATGAGGGGTTCAGGCAAGGCGGCCCAACACATGGTCTGCGGCTTTTTCAGCCACCATGATGGTCGGCGCGTTGGTGTTGCAGGACGGGATCAAGGGCATGACCGAGGCATCGACCACCCGCAGGCCGTCGAGACCGATCACCTTCAGGTCAGGCGTGACCACGCTGTCGGGGGCATCGGCGGGTCCCATGCGGCATGTCCCGACGGGATGGTGGTCGGTCTTGGCATTGGCGCAGGCGTAGTTGAACAGTTCTTCATCGGTCTCGAGACGGCCGCCCGGCAGGACCTCGTTCTGAACGTAGCGTTTCAGGGCCGGCTGACTCATGATCTCGCGCGCCAACCGCAGGCCCTTGATGGCCATGTCGCGGTCGTGGCGCTCAGCCCAGTAGTTGGGATCAATGAGCGGTGCGGCCATCGCATCTGCGCTGGCCAGACGCACCGTGCCCCGCGATTTCGGGCGCAGGTAAGCGGTGTTGAGGGTGACACCTGCGTTGCGCAACTTCGCCATGCCGGCCTCGATGCCCGAACCCAGCCCCAGATGGAACTGAATGTCGGGGGAGCGGGCCAGGTTCTCCCGGTCCGCGTACCAGAAGCCGCCAGTTTCGAAGAGGCTGGACGCAACCGGTCCCTTCTTGAACAGGAGGTACTGAAGCCCTGCCCAAGCAGCATGCTGGGGCTTGTTGTATTTGTCATAGGTGTGGTCACCCGTGCACTCGGCGATGACAAAGAGGTCCAGGTGATCCTGAAGGTTGCTGCCGACCCCCTTCAAAGCATGCAAGGCCTTGATGCCCACGCTTTGCAGGTGGTCCGACGGTCCGATGCCCGACTGCATCAACAGCTTGGGCGACCCGATGGCGCCGGAGGACACGATGACCTCTCGGCCAGCGCGCACAATGCTGGGCGTGCGGGATCTGCCCGTCAGGATCTCCACACCCACGGCCTTGCGGCCCTCCAGAATCACCCGCGTGGCCTGGGTCTGCTTCATCACCGTCAGGTTGGGGCGACCCAGCACCGGAGCCAGGAAGCCGATGGACGCAGACGAGCGGCGTGCGTTGAGTTGCGTCAGCTGGTAGTAGCCCAACCCACCCTGGTCAGCCCCGTTGAAATCCGGGTTGAAAGGGATGCCCAGTTCCTGCCCGGACTGGAAGAAGGCTTCACAGATGGGCAGGGGACTGATCGGGTTGGAGACACCCAGGGGGCCGCCATAGCTGTGGAATTCGTTGGCGTACCGCTGGTTGTTTTCCGAACGCTTGAAATAGGGCAATACATCTCGATAGCCCCAGCCCTTGGCGCCCGCTTCGCTGACCCATTCGTCGTAGTCCGCAGGAACACCCCGCGTGTAGAGCTGGGCATTGATGGAAGAGCCCCCACCGATCACCTTGGCCTGCGTGAAACGCAGCACGCGGTTCTGGAGGTGCTTCTGCGGCACGGTGTGCCAGCCCCAGGAGCCGATGCCCTTGGTCATCTTGGCGAAGCCAGCAGGCCAATGGAAGAAGGGGTGCCAGTCGCCACCACCGGCCTCCAGCAGCAGCACCTTCACAGAAGGGTCTGCACTCAGGCGATTGGCCAGCACGCACCCAGCCGATCCGCCCCCCGTGATGATGTAGTCGTAAGTTTCCATGGTCAAAGTCGAGGAATGGACAAGGCGCCGTCAACATTGATGACGGATCCGGTGGCAAATGCCATCTGGCCACTGGCCAATGCCGTGACGACACGCGCGATGTCATCCGGCACGCCCCAGCGCCCCGATGGCACCAGGCCGCCGGCAATCAGACGGTCGTACTTGTCGGTCACACCTTCGGTCATCGCGGTCTTGATCACACCAGGACGAACATCGAAAACACCGATGCCCAACGATGCGAGCCGCAGCGCGAAAAGCTTGGTCAACATCCCCAGGCCCGCTTTGGAAAGGCAATACTCACCACGCTCGATCGAGGCCATGTCCACGCTGACAGACGACACCGTGACAATGGACTTGGGCAACGTAGAAGAACTGTGCACCATCTGGCGCGCCACGGCCTGGCTGAGGAAAAAGGTACCGCGCAGATTGGTGTCCAGCACCTTGTCGTACGCCTCCTCCTTGACGTCCAGCAAATCACCTCGGCTGGGTGAGCCGATGCCGGCGTTGTTCACCAGGCAGTGGATGTCGCCCCCCCATGCCAAGACTTCGCTGACCACACGAGGGTGGTCGGCCACATTGGCCAGGTCGCTGCACAAGGAAAGTGCCCGCCCACCTTTGGCCTCGATGGCCGAGCAGGTCTCCTCCCCACCGCCACCCGCTGAGGTGATGGCGACGTCAAAGCCTTGTTCAGCCAGTGCGATGGCGATGCCTGCACCGATGCCTCGGCTGCCTCCTGTCACGAGGGCGACGGGGCGTTGCTTGTTGACTGCGTTGGTCATGGATTCGTCCTGTCCGCTCAGGCAATCAGGGCTTCCGTGCCCACATCGAAACAAACCAGCTTGCTCAGGTCCACCAGGAACCTCGCTTTCTGACCCGGTGTCAGTTGCACATCCGGGTCGAGGCGCACGGTGAACTCGTGCCCAGCCAGGTCCAACACGACCAGGGTGTCAGCGCCTGTGGGTTCGATGACGTCCACCGTGGCATCAAGGAAGCGCTGCTGAGGGCCCGCCACCATGTCAGCCGAGGCCAAGGTCACCGCTTCGGCGCGGATCCCGGCAATCACTTCCTTGCCCGCGTAGCTGCTCAAGGCCCCTGTCAACACGGACTGAGGCACATCGAGGGATGCATGCCGCCCATCGCTGCCATCGAAGACCAAGGCTGTTCCTCCCTGTGTGACCTGAAGGCGAGCCTTGTTCAGGTTCATGCGGGGGCTGCCCATGAAACCCGCCACAAAGGTGTTGGCGGGGCGGTTGTAAACCTCGCTCGGTGTGCCCAGTTGCTGCAGCACGCCACCCTTCATCACCGCGATGCGGGTTGCAAGGGTCATCGCCTCGATCTGGTCGTGCGTCACGTAGACAATGGTGGCGCCCAGCCGCTGATGCAGCTTCTTGATCTCCGTGCGCATGTCGACTCGCAGTTGCGCATCGAGGTTGGAGAGTGGCTCGTCGAACAGGTAGAGCTTGGGCTCCCGGGCCAGTGCCCGACCGATGGCCACGCGCTGGCGTTGACCACCCGAGAGCTGGCGAGGCTTGCGCTCCAGCAGGTGCTCGATCT
>JBEEJT010000125.1:0-2637 GCA_041169085.1 Pseudomonadota bacterium
CTGCCGATACACCAGACGAGCGATTGGCTTGATTTGTGAATCGTTCTTGCTTGTCTCCTCCTGGCACTGACTTTGTGCTTTCAGCGGACCCCTCACCGGGTCCGCTTTTTTTGGTCGCTGCACCGCCATCCGGGAAAAGCCGGGCGCGCGTGGCGTTGTTCACGACATCGCCCGGTCGCCACTGGCCGAAGATGGCTGCATGACCCGACTTGAGCCTGCCACACCATGTTCGTCCTGATCGGTTACGTTGTCTGCCTGGGCTGCATCTTCGGCTCCTACATGATCCACGGGGGCAACATGTCCGTGATCATCCACGCCATGCCCACGGAAATGATGGCCATTGGCGGCGGCGCCATCGGCGCCTTCCTGGTGAACAACCAGCCCAAAACCGTGAAGGCGGTGCTGGGGCAGTTCGGCCCGCTCTTCAAAGGCTCCAAGTACAGCAAGGACCGCTACATGGAGCTCATGGCCATGTTGTTCGAGATCCTGCAGAAGGTGCGCAAGGAAGGCCTGATGTCCATCGAAAAGGACGTCGAAGACCCGCACAACTCGGCGCTGTTCCAGAAGTACACCGTCGTGGGTCATGACCACCACGTGGTCGAGTTCATCACCGACTACCTGCGCATGATGGTCTCGGGCAACCTCAACGCCCACGAGATCGAGAGCCTGATGGACAACGAGATCGACACCCACCACCACGAGGGGCATGCCGCTTGCGCGGCGGTGGCCCGTCTGGCCGGCGCCCTGCCCGCCTTCGGGATCGTGGCCGCCGTGCTGGGGGTGGTGAACACCATGGGCTCGGTGGGCCAGCCGCCTGCCGTGCTGGGGGGCATGATCGGCTCCGCCCTGGTGGGCACCTTCCTGGGCATCTTGCTGGCTTACGGCGTGGTGGAGCCCCTGGGCGGCCTGATGGAGCAAAAGCTCGACGAAGGCACCAAGGAGTTCCAGGTGACCAAGACCGTGTTGCTGGCCTCGATGCAGGGCTATGCCCCGCAAGTCGCCATCGAGTTCGGCCGCAAGGTGCTGTACTCGACCGAACGCCCGACCTTCGCTGAGCTCGAAGCCCACGTGAAGAAGAAGTAACCCTCCGCACAGGACAGCTCGGGGCACACCATGGCCGGCGATTCGAAGAAGGCTCAGCCGATCATCATCAAGCGCATCAAGAAGGGTGGCCACGCCGCCCACGGTGGTGCGTGGAAGATCGCTTACGCCGACTTCGTGACCGCCATGATGGCCTTCTTCCTGCTGATGTGGCTGCTGGGCTCCACCACGGAAGGCGACAAGAAGGGCATTGCCGACTATTTCAACAGCCCCTTGAAGGTGGCCTTCTTTGGCGGCAGCGGGGCGGGTGACGCCAGCTCGGTCGTCAAGGGTGGGGGCAACAACCTGTCCGAGTCCGTTGGCCAGGTCAAGAAGGGCACCCAGTCGGAAACCGCCGCTGAGAAGGCCCGCAAGAAAGCCATCCGCCAGGAGCAGGCGCGCGCCGAACAAGAGCGTTTGCGCGTGCTCAAGGCCAAGGTCGAAGAGGTGATCGCCAACGACGAGCGCCTGGCCAAATACAAGACGCAGATCAAGCTGGACATGACGGCCGAGGGCCTGCGCATCCAGATCGTGGACGACCAGAACCGGGCGATGTTCGACAGCGGCTCGTCGGCGGTGAACCTCTACATGCAAGACATCTTGCGGGCGATCGGCCACGTGCTCGACGAGGTGCCCAATCGCCTGACCATCGAGGGCCACACCGACGCCAAGGCCTTCAGCGCGGGCGACCGGGGCTACAGCAACTGGGAGCTGTCGGCCGACCGGGCCAACGCGTCCAGACGCGAACTCATCGCCGGCGGGCTCAATGGCGACAAGATCCTGCGGGTGCAGGGGCTGTCCTCAAGCGTGCCCTTCGAGAAGGAAGACCCGATGAGCCCGATGAACCGGCGCATCAGCATCATCGTGATGAACCGCGAAGCCGAAGACCGCTTCTTCCGGGCCGCCAATGCGGAACAAGTACCGGCAGAAGGGGTGGAAGACGACGAAGAGTCCCCGCCGGGCATCAAGCCCTCAAGACCCGACGTGGTCGGCCGATAAGGGACAAGCAAGGCCGTCCCTCAAAGACGGCCCGGACCCACCGTCCGCCGCATCACGAAACAAGGACCTGTCATGAGCAACGCAGCCGACCTGAAATTTCTCATCGTGGACGACTTCTCCACCATGCGCCGGATCGTCCGGGGCCTGCTCAAGGAGATCGGCTACAACAACGCGGAAGAGGCCGAAGACGGCGCCGTGGCCTTGAACATGCTCAAGAACAACCGCTACGACTTCGTGGTGAGCGACATCAACATGCCCAACATGAATGGCTTCGAGCTGCTCAAGGCCATCAAGGCCGATGACAGCCTCAAGCACCTGCCCGTGTTGATGGTGACCGCCGAAGCCCGCAAGGAAGACATCGTGCTGGCAGCCCAGTCAGGCGCGGCGGGCTACATCGTCAAGCCCTTCACCAAGGCCACCCTGGAAGAAAAAGTCCAGAAGATCCTGCAGAAGCTGGCCACGCCAGCCTGAGCGTCCACGCCCACCGGGAGACCCCCATGAAAATGGAAGACCTGTCGGCGTACGCGCCCAACGAGCCGATGACCGTGTCGGCGGATG
>JBEEJT010000126.1:0-4000 GCA_041169085.1 Pseudomonadota bacterium
TGGGCCTGCTCCAGCCAGCTGTCCACGTCCAGGTCAGGGTGCCGCCCGGAGAACACGGGCATGCCATCGAAGTCTTGCAACTCCGGGTCGAGCCCAGGCCGAGCCGTCGCCGCAATCAGGACTTCTCGGGCCTGATCTGGCTCGTGGCCCACCAGCAAGGCGACGTGTTCCGACAGCACCACGGCGGACGCCAACGCCGGGTTGGTGGCCACAGGCGATGCGGCCAGGGCCGGCCGTGGCTCAGGCGCGGGCTGCCCTGACGCGACCTTTGGCGTGATGGGCTGGGCGGCTTGCTTGCGCACCTGCGACACGCCCCACAGCGCCCCTGCCAGCACGGCGGCCAACGCCAGTGGCAACAAGAGCAGTTGCAAGGCGATGTCGGCCATGGAGACGTCGCTGCCCTGGTTCTGCCAGCGCCAGATCGTGGTCAACCAGACCATGACTGACACGATCAGCCACAGCAAGGCGAACTGGAACAGGCGGGCGCGCGTCATGTCACTGCGTCGGGGTGTGAAGAGGAAAGGGCAAAGGGCGAGGGGCTGGACCTGACCGGGCGTGGGCCCGTCCCTGGTCCGGGCGAAAGGTCAGATGTCGGTGGAAACCGCCTGGGTGGCGATCAGCGTGGCGCCGCAGGCGCATTTGTCACCATGGCGCGCAGCAGGCTGGCCATCGATGAGCATGGTCGGGTCGCCAGAGACGATGACGGTGGTGCCATGGCCACGCTTCGGACAGGTGACTTGGTCACCCACCCGTGCGATGCGCTTGCCATGCGTGTCGGTGGTGCCCGACGAGCCCACCACGGTGCCCCCGTGGTCGGTCGTGTCGCCCAGGACGATGAATGGACGGCCCATGTCCCTGCTCCCTGCCTGTGTTTGATTTGGTTGTCCGGTTGGAACCGGTGCGCGCGAGTCTAAAGGCTGGGGCGCCCATGACCGCCCCCCGCGAGAGGGGGCACTCCGTTACAAACCGTGTCAATGGCAACCGGGCCACACAAGCTGCGCCGATCGGACAGGCGTCCTGCTTCAGCCTGGCGGCGGCGCCCCCAGCTTCACGCCGGGCTTGCGCCACTCGACGTGGCCGAGGTCCAGCATCTTCCAGCGCCCACCCCAGGTGAGCCCCATTTGCTCTGCGGCTTCGCCAAAGCGCTGGTAACCCTGGGCCGCCCAAGGGTCGCGCTCGCTGATGACCAGCCGCCCTTCGCGGATGAAGGCGCAATCGACCGCCAGACCGAACTGGTGGTAGCTCTGCCAAGCGCCGGCCTGGGTCACGCTTGGGCCTTGTGCAGCCAGCAAGGCCTGCCGCTGCGGGCTGCGCCAGCCTTCGAGCAAGGCCATGTCGTAGCCGTGTTGGTCACGCATCAGCTTGAACACCCTCAGCACGCGCTGCACGAATTCCGCGTCGAGCTGTTCCCAACGGCGGTCGGCGCTGGCCAGCAAGGGGCGCTCTTGCACCACCTCTTGCGTCAGGAAGACGTCAGGGGGCAGTGGCGGCGGCGGCACCAGGTGCTCGCCTTCGAGCAGGTCTGCCAGGTGGGCATTCGTGGGGCTGGCCGCGTCGTCGTAGCCGTCGAGGCGCCTGCCCTTGCGGCTGGCCCACCACCAGGTCAGGCCTGCTGGCGCCGCCACCAGCGGCAAGCCGGCAGCCGCCCACCACAAAAGCCGACGCCGCCCCGAACGCCCGGGCCTGACCACGCTCGCAGGCTGGGCCTGCGTGGCCGCAGGACGCCCAACGGCGACCGGCCGAAGGCGACGCGGTCGCCAGGCAGGCAACACCCACCACGCCATACCCAAACACGCCAGCAGGAAAACACCTGCCATCGCCCACCAGACCCCCACAGGATCACCCCCCTAAGTTGCATTGTTTGATAACGCCAACAGGTGACCATGGCGATCACCCTGGCGTCGGGCGCGGGGGGTCCGTAGAATCACCCGTTCGTGTGATCCCAACGGAGACAGGCGTGAGCCCCAACCGCGGTCGGCATCTTGCCCGGCAAGTCCCCAGTCAGTCAGATCGTCCTAGCCTGGACCGCCCCAGCCTGTTCGCCGGCATGGAGGCCGGCGACAGCATCGTCCCGGAGGACGAAGACGGTCCGCGCGGCGGCATTCTATCGACGCTGGAATCGGTGCGGCAACGCAAAGCCATGCCGCGCATCCAGGCGGGCAAGCGCCGCTCCGGGCCTTCGCCCTGGGGCCAACGTGCCCTGTGGGGCCTGCTTGGGGTGGGCGTGACGTCACTGCTCGGTGCGTTCGTCATGGTGGTGCACGACAACCATGCGCAAAACGAAGCAGCTGAGCGGCAAATGGAGCGTCAGGTGATCGCGCGCATGGGTCAGGCCCAGGCAGCCAGCGCCACCACCGAAGTCAAAGACCTCAACGTGCTGGCCGCCCCAGCCGCTGGCGCGACTTCGCCTGCAGCAACGCCAACCCCGCCGCCCTCGCAGGCAGCTCCGCCTCAGGTCGACACCCAGACGCTGCAAACCGCCGCCAGCATCGTCGACACACCGGCCAACGTGCCAACGCCCCCCGCTGCGGCAGTCCCTGCCGCGCCAGCCCAAACCGCCACCACCGTGGCAACCAAGACCCGCCCGACCCCGCCTGTGGTGTCCGCGCCTGCCGTGCCCCCGCCGGCCCCACCAGCGCCGCCCACTGCCAAGGCGACCGCCCCCTCACCCGCCCCCACGGTGGCGCAAGCCGACAAGCCAGCCCGCGCCGACAAGGTGGCCAAGGCACGCGAACACCGCCGCCAGGACAACGACGTGGCCTTGGTGGAAGCCATGTTCACGCACTCGGCCAAGCCCACGGGCGCGCCCGCAGCGGGCCCGGCCGTGGCCGATCAGTTGCGCAACCAGTGTGGCAACCTGAGCGGGGCGGCTGCCGCCACCTGCCGGGCGCGCATTTGCGTGAACAACCCAGGCGCGTCGGCTTGCCACGATGCCGCCCCCTGAACTGCGCTTGTCTCGTGACGCGCGGCACAAGGCCACCTCTGTGAGCGGGTTGGTGGTCGCCTGGCCCTGCAAGAAGGGCTGAGGCTTGCTAGCATCGGCACCCTGCCTGCTGCGGGAACGCCCATGACCCCTCCCAATCTCCGTGCCATCGATGGCAACGCCCAGCCTTTGACTGAATCCGCCAAACCCGACGAAGGCACACCGATGTCGGTGCGCATCCGCGAGCGCATCAAGGCATCTCAAAAGCGCTTCCACGCCAACGACAACATCTCCGAGTTCCTGGAGCCTGGCGACCTGGAGCGCCTGCTCGATGAGGTGCAAGGCAAGATGGCCGGGGTGCTGTCCAGCCTGGTGATCGACACCGAGAGCGACCACAACACCCAGGACACGGCCCGCCGCGTGGCCAAGATGTACCTCAACGAGATTTTCCGTGGCCGCTACCACGCCGCCCCGGAGGTCACCGAGTTCCCCAACGTGGAGCGCCTCAACGAGTTGATGATCGTGGGGCCGGTGACCGTGCGCAGCGCCTGCTCTCACCACCTGTGCCCCATCATCGGCAAGGTGTGGATCGGGGTGATGCCCAACGAACACTCCAATTTGATCGGGTTGTCGAAATACGCCCGCCTGATCGACTGGGTGATGAGCCGCCCGCAGATCCAGGAAGAGGCCGTCACCCAGGTGGCCGACCTGCTGCAGTCGCGCATGAACCCCGATGGCCTGGCCGTGGTGATGGAGGCCGACCACTTCTGCATGGGCTGGCGCGGCGTGCGCGACCTGGACTCGAAGATGATCAACAGCGTGATGCGCGGCAGCTTCCTGAAGGACGCCAACCTGCGGCGCGAGTTCCTCGCGCTGGTCAACCAGAAGAAGAACTGAGGTCGTTGCGATGCTCGTCCGTCTGTTGTACGCAAGCCGCGCCGCCGAGGCGGTGACGCCCGATCTGATCGAGTCCATCCTGACGCAGTCGCGCGCCCACAACCCGGCGCTGGGCATCACCGGCATCCTGTGTCACGGCGGCGACGCCTTCATGCAGGTGCTCGAGGGCGGCCGCGGCCC
>JBEEJT010000127.1:0-21834 GCA_041169085.1 Pseudomonadota bacterium
GTCCGTGCGGGACATCGATTCGAAGCGTTCGATGCTGCTTTGCAGTTGCGCACGGAGTTGGGCGTCAACTTGGGATTTCAACCAGACGCGGCGCGCGGAGTGCTCCATGCGGTAGGCGCCCCACAAGGTGAAAACGCAGGTGGCCGAGAGCGTGATGAAGATGCTGACCATGAGCGCGCGCGGTGCCTCGGGCAAGGCAATCACGGCAGCCAGGTACATGCACAGCAAGCCCAGGTCGATCACCAAGGCGCTCCAGAAGCGCACGCGCAGCATGCCGCCGTTGACCAGGATGATGAGCGTGAGGCCCACCAGGTAGGCCGGCGCAAATGGCGCGTGGCTGGTCAACACCTGCGCCACCTGGGTCAGGCCAACGGCCCAACTGAGCAGCCACATGCCGCGCTCCCGCATGGTGGGGGTCAGCCGGGGCATGTAGAACAGCCACCAGGCGATGGCCGGCAAGAACAGGAAGAAGCGGATGACGGCACCGGCCACGAAGCGGTCTGGCACCATCCACCAGTCGCCGAAGGCGAAGCCTTGGGTCAGGAGGATCGACAGCCAGCCGGTGATGCGCAGGTACTTGAGGCGTTCGGCTGCGGTGTCGGCCTGGTAGCGCTGTTCGAGTTGCCACGGGAACAGCAGCCACGGGATGCCGCGACGCAAGGCCTCGGCGGCGCTGTTGGCGTCGCTGTGGTCAGTGTGCGGTTCGTGTTTGGCCGGGTTCATGGGGTGTTGTGCGCGTGGGTGGCGGTGTTTGTTGCAACCCATGGCACAGATTTTCAAGGGTCATCACGGGGTTGTGGGTGGTTTGGGGCCGAGGTGCCCGTGCGTAGTTGGCGGACGGGTTGGGTGGTGTGCCGGCGAGCATCCAGCTGTGGGGTGGGTTTTTGCCTTCACCTGAGCGGGCTAACGCCGCTCCCTTCCCGCTTTATTTAATGGTGCTAATGTGCATTATGTAAACCAATGGGTGCGGGTGAAGCGGCCAAAGAAATTGGCGCGGTGCTTTGCAGCACACGCGCCAATTTGGCAGGCCCGTGGTGAGCGAGCCCTCAGCCGCCTCTCGGTGGCTGCTCGACCGCTGTCAGCCTGGCCTTCAGCGGGACTGGGCGCAATCGTCCCAGCGCACGGCCAGGCGGTCGCCCACTTGAACGCCGTTCTGCGGGGCCGACACCAGACGGTGGTGGCGCAGGTTCGGGCTGCCGCCCCAGGAACGCGACACCAGCAGCCAAGGGCCAGCGCCTTCGACGTCACGGCACTGCACATGGTTGCCCAAGGCGCGACGTTCGTCGTCGCTGGCGATCACGCGGTCCACGCGGCTGGACAGCACCGTGGCTTCGCCACCCGAAGCGTGGGCGGTGGGCAGGCAAGTCAGCAAAGCGACCAGGGCAAAGGCGGAGGTGTTACGGACCATGGCAGTACAGGAATTTGACAACAAATCGATGAATTGAATGGTGCAGCCTCATTGTTAAGCGTGTATGAAGTGCGCTGAAGCTGCCCTGCATTCACGGGAGTCAAATGCCGTGAACTGGCTGCAATTCGCATGCTTCATCACCCAACATGCGAAATAGTTCACGGACGGCCGAAATGGTCCCGCATTCAGGGCCTGACCGCAATCCCCGAGTCAGGGCGCTGGCACCGTCTCGGGCGTCGCGTCGTCGAAGTCCCAGATCTCGTGCAGGTCGAGCCACAGGCGGCAAGCCGCATGGCGGGCGTCTGCACGTGCCGCCACCGCAGCCTTCAGGGCGTCCAGGTGTTGACGCCGTGCTTGCAGCACGTCGCCATGGCCGTATTCACCCAATTGCCAGCCTTTGACCATTTTCTGGAGCAGTTCGTCGAGGCGTTGGCTGCTGGCTTCCAGGCCCTGCCAGCGCAACAAGCTGCCTTGGGCTTCGAGCCAGGCCTGTTCAGACTGCGCCCGCACCGCCAGGCTCACCGAGCGCGCCGACTCCTGCGCCTGAAGGGCTTGCGCCCAGCCTTGCTTCGCGGCGGCTTCGCGCCCGGCGCCGCCCCAAGGCAGACTCAAGGACACCCCGAGGACGCGCTCCGCCCCGCCCCGCTCGCGCGCGGCGTAAAGGCCCACCGTCGGGTCGATTTGCCTGCCCAAGTCGAGCTTGGCTGCTTCGGCTTGGGCCAGGTCGGCCATGCGTTCGGCCACCTGACGTTCGTGGCTGACGTTCGTCAGCGCTTCGATGACCTCGCTGGCCGGGCGCACTGGCAAGTCACTGGCTTGTGGGCGGCTCAACGGTGGCGCTTGGGCGCTCAAGCCTGGGTAATGCAGGTTCAGGCGGGCCTGGCTCAGGGCTTCCTGGGTCTGCGCAGCTTGCCGTTCGGTTTCCAGCTGGCTCCAGACGGCTTGTTGCGCGAGCAGTTCGGTGCGGGCGGCGTCCCCTGCCCTCACGCGGCGCTCGGCCATGTCCAGCAAGGCTTGCTGGGCCTCGAGCTGCTGATGCCACAGGGCGAGCAAGGCACGGTCGCGCTGCCAATCGAACCAGGCGCGCAGCAAGGCTCGCGACGCTTCATGGATGGCGTCGGCCTTGCGCACGTCGGCCAGGGCCTCGGTGGTTTGTGCGACCTGGTCGTCTTGCCGGGCTTTGGCTGGCAGCCTGAGGGTGCGCTCCAGCGCGACTTGGGCTTCGGTGTAGCGCTGGCTGGGGGCGGCACTGCCGGGCTCTGCGCTGTGGCGTGTCTGGGTTTGCAAGCGCACGGTGGTTTCGTGCGGCGAGGCCCGCAGGCGTTCGCCTGCCGCCTGGTCAGCGCGCAGGCCCGCCGAAGCCGCCCGCACCTCCGGTCTGGCCAGGATGAGGGCTTGCACCGTCTCGGTGGGCGGCAAGTCGACCATGGCCGGGGCTTGCCCGCCATGAACCCACAAGGAGGGCAGCGCCAGCAGCGCGCCGCACAAGAGTTTCAAGGGTCGTTGAGGCAACATGGCTCAGGCCAGCTCGGCGCGGGTGGCGCCAAAGCGTCTAAACAAGATGGGCAAAAGGATCAGGGTCAAGGCCGTGGACGACACCAGGCCCCCGATCACCACGATGGCCAAGGGCCGCTGGATCTCTGAGCCCGGGCCGGTGGCGAATAAAAGAGGCAGCAGGCCGAAGGCGGTGATGCTGGCCGTCATCAGCACCGGACGCAGGCGACGAATGGCCCCATCGCGCACGGCTTCGGCCAGCGGTCGACCTTGGTCCAGCAGCTCGTTGAAGTGGTTGACCAGGACCAGGCCGTTGAGCACGGCAATGCCCATCAGCGCGATGAACCCGACCGAAGCCGGCACCGACAGGTATTCACCGGCCAGCACCAGGCCGAACACGCCGCCGATCAAGGCCAGGGGGATGTTGAGGAACACCAGCGTGGCCTGGCGCAGGCTGCTGAAGGTGGAATAGAGGATGACGAATATCAGCACCAGCGCGATGGGCACCACGATGGCGAGGCGGCGCGCGGCTCGTTGCTGGTTTTCGTATTGCCCGCCCCAGGAGACCATGTAGCCATGTGGCAAGGGCAGGTCACGGGCCACGGTGGCTTGGGCGTCTGCCACAAAGCTGACCAGGTCACGGTCCCGCACGTTGGAGGTGATGGCAACGAAGCGGTTGCCGTTTTCCCGGTCGATCTTGACCGGGCCTTCGGTCTCTTCCAGCCGGGCCAGTTGCGACAGGGCCACCGGGGCGGCGTCGGGCATGGGCAGTTGCACTTGAGCGAACAAGGCGGGCGTCAAGGCCAAGGCGCTGGGGCCGCGCACGATGAGGGGCACCCGCCTGCCCTCTTCCAGGACCACGCCTGCGCCTTGCGATTCCAGCAGGGCGCGCAGGTCGTCTTGCGCTTGTTCGATGCTCATGCCGTAGCGGCCCAGTGCCTGGCGGTCGAACACCACGCGCAAGTAGCGCAAGCCACTGTTCTGAATGCGCTGGACGTCTTCGCTGCCCGGCGTCTTGCGGATGATCTCTTCCACCCGGTGAGACAAGGTGTCGAGTTGGGCCAGATCGGGCCCATAGATTTTCACGGCCACGTCGCCCCGAACGCCCAGGATCATTTCGTTGACCCGCATCTCGATGGGCTGGGTGAAGCTGGTGGCGATGCCTGGCAAATCTTGCAGCTGGGTGCGCAAGCGGTCCAGCAGCGCTTCCTTGGTGGCCACTTGCCAGTTGGCCTTGGGTTGCAGCACCAGGAAGGTGTCGGTCTGGTTCAGGCCCATCGGGTCCAGCCCCAGTTCGTCCGACCCCGACCGCGCCACGATCCCTTTGACCTCCGGCACACGCAGCAAGGCTTGCTGCACCCGGGCGTTGAGTGCCAGGGCCGCGGGCAGGTTGATGGCCGGCGATTGCTCGACCGAGACGATGACGTCGCCCTCGTCCATGGTGGGCATGAAGCTTTTGCCCAAGGCCGTGAAGCCGACCACGGCTCCGGCCAGGCTCACCGCCGTGGCTGCGAACCACCACGTGGGGTGGCGCAGGGCCTGGTCTAGCAGCCGGGTGTAGAGCCGCGTGGTCCAGCGCACCAGCCACGGGTCGGCGTGTGCGCCGGTCTTGAGCAGCAAGGTGGCCAGCACCGGGATCACCGTGAGCGACAACACCAGCGATGCGCCCATGGCGTACAGGATGGTGAGCGCGACAGGCTTGAAGAGCTTGCCTTCCAGGCCTTCGAGGGTGAGCAGCGGCAGGAAGACCAGCATGATGATCAACACGCCCGAGGCCACCGGGCGTGCGACCTCTTCGGCCCCCAGTCGCACAAGGCGCAGGAGGGCGCTCGGGCCGGTCTGGCCCTCAGGCTGGCCGGGGTGGGCCAGGCGGGCTTCGATGTTTTCGACCACCACCACCGCCGAGTCGACCAGCATGCCGATGGCAATGGCCAGGCCGCCGAGCGACATGAGGTTGGCGCTCAAGCCGGTGCGCCGCATGAGCCAGAAAGTGGCCAGGGCCGAAAGCGGCAAGACCACGGCCACCACCACCGCCGCCCTCAACTTGCCCAGGAACAGCACCAGCAGCACCATGACCAGCACGATGGCTTCGATCAACGCCTTGCTGACGGTGTTCACCGCCTGGCCCACCAAGGCGCCACGGTCGTAGAACGGTTCGATGTGCATGCCTGGGGGCAAACGCTTGCCGATCTCGTCGAGCTTGACGCGGACCTGTCTGACCACCTGGCTGGCGTCGGCGCCACGCAGGCCCAGCACCAGGCCCTGCACCGTTTCACCTTGGCCATTGCGGGTGACGGCGCCGTAACGCGTGAGGGCGCCGATGCGCACCTGGGCCACGTCGCCCACCCGGAGGGTGACGCCGTCGTGGCGCCCGATCACGGTGGTGGCCACGTCGTCGAGGTGGCGGATGCTGCCTTCGGCGCGCACCAGCAGGGCCTCTTCGCCCGCGATGAGGCGCCCCGCCCCGTCGTTGCGGTTGTTGGCGGCGAGTGCCTCACGCAGTTGCGTCAAGGTCAGCCCTCGGGCGGCCAGTTTGACCGGGTCGGGCACCACCTCGAAGGCCCGAGCCTGCCCACCCAGGGCGTTGACGTCGGCCACGCCGGGGATGGCGCGCAACTGAGGCCGGATCGTCCAGTCCAGCAGGGTGCGCCGCACTTCCAGCGACTGCGGTCCCTCGATGGTGAACATGAACATCTCGCCGAGCGGCGTGGTCATGGGCGCGAGCCCGCCGCTCACGTTGGCGGGCAGGTTGGCTTGCGCGTTGGCATAGCGCTCGCTGATTTGCTGGCGCGCCCAATAAATGTCCACGCCTTCTTCGAAGTCGACGGTGATGTCGGCGATGGCGTATTTTGAGACGGAGCGCATGCTGCGCTGCGAAGGGATGCCCAGCAGCTCCTGCTCGATGGGCTGGACGATGCGGCTTTCGACCTCTTCTGGCGTCATGCCCGGCGCCTTGATGATGATCTTCACCTGGGTGGGGGAAACGTCGGGGAAGGCGTCGATGGGCAACTGCTGCGCAGCCTGCAAGCCCAGGCCGACCAGCACACAGGCGGCGATCAGCACCAGCAGCCGCTGCAGCAGGGCCGTTTCGATCAGGCGCTTGAGCATCATTCGGCTCCCAGGCCCTGGAGCACGCCTTTGAGCGCCACGGCGCCTCGACTCACCACCGCGTCGCCTGCTTTCAACGCGCCAGCCTGCCTGGGCCGCACCAGCACCGTGCCGGCTTGCCCGGCTTGGCCCGCTTGTTCCGCCACCACCGTCACGGGCACAGCCGTGTAGTGGCCTGCCTGGCCTTGCACGAACACCAGCGATTGCCCTTCACGGGTGAGCACGCTGGCAGCGGGCAGCCGCCAACCAGGCTGCTGGCCACTGGCTGCTTGTGTTTGAAGCAACACTTCGGCCTCGACCCGCTGTTGTGGCCAGACGCAGCGTTGGGGTTGTGGCCAACGGGCGCGCACCGCCACCATCTGGCTGGCGCCTTCAAGCTGGGCATTCACGCTGTGAAGGCGCGCCGGGGTGTCGCAGCCCGCCACCCGCACGGCGTCGCCCGGGTTGAGGCGCCTGGCCACGTCTTGGGGGGCCTGCATCACGATGTCCAAGGGGCCATCCACGGCAAACTTCAGCAGGGGCGCACCAGCTTCCACCCGTTGGCCCACCTGGGCCATGACCTCCACCACCGTGCCCCGCGCGGGCGCCGCCACGGTCAATTGCCCTGACAGGGGGCCTTGTGCTTGTGGGCGCACGCCGGCGAGCTTCAACTGTTGGGTGCGTTCGTTCAGCGTGGCCTGGGCCATCTGCCACTGAGCCTGGCTGGTTTGGGCGCGTGAGGCCGGCACGATGCCTTCCGCCAGCAGGTCCGCGTCGCGTTGGGCCGCTTGTTGCGCCAGGCGTGCGGCCAGGGTGGCTTGTTGCAAGTCGCGTTGCCATTCCACCACTTGTGGCGCGTTCAGGGCCAACAGGGCTTGTCCGCTTTTGACGGCGTCACCTTGGTTGACTTGCACCTGCTCCACCAGCGCCGCCACGGGCGCACTGAGGACACGTTGCAAATGGGCCGGCTGCACCACCTGCCCTTGCAGCACCACGCGACCACTTTCAGCGGCTGGGCTCAAGGCCACCGTCTGCACCCCCAGGCGCTCGCGTTGCGCGGGCGTGAGGCTGACCGTCAGGGGAGCGCCAGCGGCATGGGCCAGGCAAGCCCCGGCAAGCAAGGCGAGGGGCAAAGCGCGGGTGGGCAAGGCGGGCATGGGCAATTCTGAGGGCCGTGTAAACAAACAAGCAGGCGCCGACGCTAGCAAGGCAACCTGAACGCCACCTGAACGGCCACACCCCTGCTGGGTGGTACCTTCGGCGTGGAGGTGGAACCCCATGCGACTGCTGCTGCTCGAAGACGATGCCATTCTGGGTGAAGGTTTGCGCGATTACCTGGTGGCCCAGGGCCATGTGGTGGATTGGTGCCAACGCGTGACCGAGGCCCTCGCCTTGAGCGAAGAGTCCTTTGACATGCTGTTGGTGGACTGGCAACTGCCCGATGGCTCTGGGCTGGATTGGGTTCGGGGCCTGCGCCGCCGGGGTGTGGGCACGCCCGTGGTGCTGCTGACCGCGCGCGACTTGCTCAGTGACCGCATCCAGGGGCTCGATGGCGGCGCGGACGACTACCTGGTCAAGCCCTTTGCGCCCCAGGAATTGGCGGCACGCATCCGCGCCTTGAGCCGACGCGCCCACGGCCACCATGCCCAGCGGGTGGCCCTGGCGGGAGGCGAAGCCACCCTGGACATGCAAGCCAAACGGGCCTTCCTGCACGACACCCCGGTCGACCTCACGGCCCGGGAATGGCACATCCTGGAGGCGTTGGCCTTGCGCGCGGGCCGCCTGGTCTCCAAGACCGACCTGGAAGGCCTGGTGTTGGGCATGGACGCCGACCTCAACAGCAATGCGCTGGAAGTCCACATCTCCAGCATCCGCCGCAAGCTGGGCAAAGGCGTGATCGAGACCGTGCGTGGCCTGGGCTACCGGGTGGTCACATGAACCAGCAGCCATCGGGCTCGTTGCGGCGGCGGCTGATCGCCACGGTCCTGGGCATTTCGCTGGTCTGGAGCCTGGTGCTGGCGGCGGCGGTGACTTTCACGGTGCGCCACGCGGTGGACGAGTTGCTCGACAACGCACTCCAGGAATCGGCCGAGATCCTTTACGGGCTGATCCAAGGGCAGCAAGGCAGGCTGCCGGACACCCATGGCGCCGCCCTGCCCGCCCCACCCCATGACGAGCACCTGGTGTGGCAAGTGGTGTCGGCGCAAGGGCAGTTGCGTTGGCGCTCCCACCGTGCGCCGGCCACCCCGCTGTTGAGCCAACCCGTGCTGGGCTTGTCGACCGTGCCGGGGTGGTGGCGCGTCTACGGCATGCGCATGCCCGACGAAGCCGGGGGCGGCGTGCTGTATGTGGCTCAGGTGGCCCATGTCCGCCAGGAGACGAAATGGCGGGCGGCGGCCGCTTCGGCGCTGGTCACCTTGGCCGTGGGGGGGCTGTGTGCGTGGTGGTTGCGCGAGCGGATCAAGCTGGCGCTGGTGCCGCTTGGCGAGTTGTCGCAGGCGGTGGAGCACTACGACCCGATGGCCACCGAGCCAGGCAGGTTGCCCGCCACGCTCAAGGAACTGGAGCCCATGCGCCTGGCGATCCACGACCTGGGGGAACGGCTGGCCCAGCGGGTGGCCAGCGAGCGGGCCTTTGCCGCGCACGCCGCCCATGCCTTGCGCACGCCTTTGGCCGGCATGATGGCGCAGCTGGCCGTGGCCCAGGTCAAGTCCTCCGAAGAGGCCCTGCCCCACCTGCAGCGCATGGGCGCGGCCCTGGACCGCCTGCGCAGCGTGGTCACGGCCTTGCTCACCCTTTTCAGAGCGGAGCAGGCCGCCATCCGGGCCCGCGACGTGCGGGTGAGCGAGCTGGCACGTCACCTGCCCTTCGAGAGCTTGCAGGTGGACGTGGCGGTCGATGGCGTGATCCACGCGGACCCGGACTTGCTGTCTGCCGCCCTGATCAACCTGTTGGACAACGCGCAGAAGCACGGTGCGCAACGGGTGTCGCTGGCCAGTTTGCCGTCGGCCACAGAGGGCAAGGGATGGGTGTTGGAGATCGCTGACGACGGTCGGGGCATGACCCCTGAGGTGCTGGCCAAGCGGCAGGCCGCACTCGATGGCCAGCATTACGACCAGATCGGTGGACTGGGGCTCATGTTGGGCGATTTGATCGCGCGCGCCCATGGTGGTCGGTTGCGCTTGTTGGCGAGCGACAAGGGTTTACGCGTGCAAATCAGCGCCAGCGAAAAATCGGATAGGCCGGCGCTGGCGTGAGAACGGTCACGACTCGGGCCCCATGCCGAGCGGCTCCCCCCGGCAACCGGGGGGGTACGTGCTTTGTCAAATGCTGGAAACAGGAGAAAAATCTGTTCAGGCTCCACATGCAGGCGACCGATATGCCTGAATGCCAGGGCTTCCCTCCCCCACCATGGCGCAACCTGGGCTCCGCGCATCTCGATGCTTTTTGATCGCTTGTCCACCGGCTTGAAACAGCTGTCTCCGATCTGGATGATGGCCGATGCGCCTGCGGGCGTGCCGTTGGCAACGACCACCTCGGACACCAGCGACCTCACCCAGCCGACTGCGCTGGACAGCGCCCCGGTGAGGTCGGCTCAGGCGCAACGCATCGACGCCTTGTTGGCCGAGCGCAGCCTGTGGTGGCACTTCCCGGCTGACCTGGAGGCCAAGTTCCAGGACGACCACGCCGACAAACGCAGGCGCTGGGTCACCCTGTCGGGGCTGATGGTGGCCATCCTGGTCAACTGGCTGCTGCTGCCGGACTTGCTCATGGTGCCCGACGTCTACGACCTGGCTGTGCGCCTGCGTCTGTTCGGGTTCACGCCCCTGATCCTGATGGGCATTTTCTTCACGGCCACGCTCAAGTTGCCCATGCACTGGGTGAGGGAGTGGTCCATGGTGGTGCCCGGGTTGGGCGCGACGGCCATCACCTGCTACCTGTCGTGGAAGAGCCAGGATGTGTACGCCGGCCCCTACCTGGTGTCGCTGATCCCCGTCATCGTCTTCGCCAACACCGTGGCCCACATGCGCTTGTGGCCGGCCTTGTTCATGGACCTGGCCATCCTGGTGATGTACGGCCTGGTGTGGAGCACCAAACCTGATGCGCCGCTCAACATCATGTTGCCGGCCACGATGACCTTGGTGGCGTCGGTGGTGTTCACGCTCTATGGCTGCTATTCGCTCGAACGGGAAGGCCGCCGCAACTGGCTGCTGCGCGAACGCGAGTCCAGCCTGTTGGGGGAGTTGGGCGCGGCCAACAAGCGGCTGGACCAGGTGTCGAGGTCCGACATGCTCACCGAGGTGGCCAACCGTCGGCACTTCGACGAGTTCTTGCTGCACACCTGGGAGCGCGCCCGCGTGGATGGCAGCGAGATCGCGCTCATGATGATCGATGTGGACCACTTCAAAGCCTACAACGACCGCTACGGCCACATCGACGGCGACGCCTGCCTGCGTGACGTGGCCGACGTGCTCAAGCGCCGCCTGCGCCGCCCTGGTGACCTCATCGCGCGTTTTGGCGGCGAAGAATTCATCGCTGTCCTTTCGGGCACGTCGCTCGAGGTGGCATTGGGCGCGGCCGAGCGGGTGCGCAAAGGCATCGAGAACATGAACCGCCTGCATGCGGCCTCTCCCACACACGCCGTGGTCACGGTGAGCATCGGCGTGGCGAGCCTGCGGCCCCATGCCCCCCACGCCACACCGGCTCAATTGATCGCCGCAGCCGACGAGGCGCTCTACCTGGCCAAAGGCCGTGGGCGCAACCGTGTGTTCGCTTTCGGGGTGCACGACTGATGTCCAGCCAAGGTGTGGAAGCCATGACAGCGGTTGCGCCACCGGGCGCGCAGCCTGCCGACCCGACGCAAGCCGACGTGCAGCGGATGCTGTCCGATGGCTTCCCGACCTTGCGCTTTCCGCGCGCGTTGGAACAGCAGTTCCACGCCGACACGGCCGATCAGCGCCGTCGCCATTTCCTGGCCAGCGGCTTGATCGCGCTGGTCGTCTACAACGGCTTCTTGCTGGTGGACTGGTTGATGGCGCACGACGTCTTCTGGTTGTCCGTCAAGCTGCGCCTGTTCCTGTTCTCGCCTGCGGCGGTGTTTTCGCTGTGGGCGTTCTGGACGCCGAAGCACGGTGCGCTCACGCGGCTCGCCTCAGCGTACGCGGAGGTGGTGGTCCTGGCCAGTGGCCTGATCGCGGCGCTGTCGCTGGCCATCATCCTGTCGGAGACGCGCAGCGAGTACGCCCACTTCTATCACGTGGGCTTCATCGTCGTCATCATGTACGGCAACATGGTCCAGCGGCTGCGTTTTTGGAACGCCGTGCTGTTCTCGATCGCCATGCTCGCCATCCACGTGTGCGGCATCTTGTTGCTGGACAACTTCCCGGCTCGGCTGCTGTCGCCCATCATTTCACTGGTGGCGTCGACCACCTTGTTCACGCTGATCGCCAACTACACGATGGAGCGCGACGAGCGCACCCATTACCTGCTCACGCTCAAGGAACGGGGCCTGGTGCGCGACCTCAGCCGCGTGCACGAACAACTCCAGCAGCTCTCGCGCAGCGACGGCCTGACGGGGCTGTTCAACCGCCGCCACTTCCAGGAATATTTCCAGCTGGTGTGGGACCGGGCCCAGCACGAGCAGTCGATGGTGAGTGTGCTCATGGTGGACGTGGACCACTTCAAGAAATACAACGACCGCTACGGTCACCCCGCGGGCGACGAGTGCCTGCGTCAGGTCGCCCAGGTGTTGCAAGACCACCTGCGCCGCCCCGATGACCTCGTGGCGCGTTATGGTGGCGAAGAGTTCATCGCCGTGTTGCCAGGGGCCGATGCCACGGCGGCCGCGGCTGCGGGCGAACGGGTGCGCCAGGCCCTCGAAGCGCTGCAGTTGCGCCACGAGGCCTCGCCCATCGGGGCGGTGGTCACGATGAGCGTGGGGGTGGCCTCGTGTCAAGCCGACTTCCTGCTCAAGCCCGCCTCGCTGTTGAGCGCAGCCGACGACGCGCTCTACCAGGCGAAGAACGGTGGCCGCAACCGCGTGAGCGTCAAGTCGGTGCTGGGCGGCTGAGCCCGGCGGCGACCTTCCTTAAAATCCGGGCCACCGGCGCCGCACCTTGTCGTGCGGGCCTATCACCTCTGCCGCCCGATGACCCCACCATCTTTCGCTTTGCCCCTGGCCTCCCTGCCCTCGCGCTGTGACGTGTTGGTGGTGGGCGCAGGGCCTGCTGGCAGCGCCTGTGCCCGTGCGCTGGCCCAGGCTGGTCGGCAGGTGGTGTTGGTGGACGCCCAGGACTTCCCCCGCGACAAGGTGTGTGGCGACGCCCTGGTGCCCGATGCCCACGCCGCTTTGCGCCAATTGGGCCTGCACGAGCGTGTGATGGCCCTGGCCCGCCCGGTGGGCGAGGCTTTGTGCCGCGCGCCTGCGGGCCACGGCGTGGCGGTGGCGGGCGAAATGGCGGTGCTGCCTCGCCAGCAGCTCGATGTCGTGTTGTGTCAGGCGGCCACCGAAGCCGGGGCGCAGTTGTTCACGCCGCTGCGCTTCGAGGCGGTGCTGCGCGACCCCGATGGCCGGGTGTGCGGCGCGCGCCTCAAGCATGGAGGCCAGGCCTGGGCTGTGCAGGCGAACTGGGTGGTGTTGGCCACGGGTGCCAACACCGCGCCATTGCTGGCGGCTGGCGTTTGCACGCGCCGCACGCCCAGTGGCATGGCCTTGCGCGCCCATGTGCGTCACCCGGCCTTGTCGGCCGAGATGCAAAGCCTGCGTTTCACCTGGCACCGTGAGCTGCCCGGCGGCTATGGCTGGATCTTCCCCGGGCCAGACCACACCTTCAACATCGGCGTGGGGGTGCTGGACAACTATGAAGACGACGCCCAGGTGGGCCGCTGGCGCTGGTCGCGCCGTGCACGTCGGCGCTCGGGCATGAACCTGCGTGACCTGTTCGCGGCCTTCCTGGCCGTGGACCCGGTGGCCGCTCGCCTGATGCGTGAGGGCGTGGTGTGCAGCGAGCTCAAGGGCGCGCCGCTGCGTTGCGACCTCACAGGCGCCACCTGGGCCAGCCCAGGCCTGTTGCTGGTGGGCGAGGCGGCTGGCGGCACCTATTCGTTCACGGGCGAAGGCATTGGCAAGGCCATGGAAACCGGGCTGGCCGCGGCCGAGGCCCTGGTCACCCTCTCGGGTGACCAGGCGATCATGGCCGGCTACGAACACAGCCTGCGTCAACTGTTGCCGCGCTACCTGAGTTACCGCCAGGCGGGCAGCTTCAACCGCTTCCCCTGGTTGGCAGACCTGGTGATCTGGCGAGCCCGACGCAGCCCGCGCATCCAGGCCAAGTTGGCCGACGTGCTCAACGAAACCCGCTTGCCCGGCAGCTTGCTGACGTGGCGCGCGGTGCGCAACCTGATCAAGCCCTGAGCCTTGCGGCGACAGGTGAGCGGCTGACTCAGCGGCGGCGCTTGCGTGCCGGCTTGCCACTGGACGCCGACACCATGACCGGGTCCAGGTGGGCCATGACGTCGAGCACGGGCATCTTGGCCATCACCCGGTCTCTCGCCAGCGTGGCGATGTCGTGGCCTTCGCGCACCGTCAGGTTGCCATCGACTTCGAGGTGGGCGTCGACCATGATCATGTCGCCCATCTTGCGGGTGCGCAGGTCGTGGACGCCATGCACGCGGGGCGTGCGCGACAGGATCTCGTGGATGCGCACGATCTGCTCTTCCGAAGCCGAGCGGTCCATCAGGTCGTTGAGCGCGTCCCAGCCAAATTCCCACCCCATCTTGGTGACCATGAGGCCCACGATGAGGGCGGCCACGGGGTCGAGCAGCGGGTAGCCCAGCAGGTTGCCCACGATGCCCAGGGCCACCACCAGCGACGAAGCGGCGTCGGAGCGGGCGTGCCACGCGTTGGCCACCAGCATGCTGGAGCGCACCCGCTCGGCCGCGGCCAACATGTAGCGAAACAGCCCTTCCTTGGCCGCCAGGGCCGCCAGCGCCACGTAAAGCGCCACAGGTTGCACGGCCGGGATGGCGTCGGGGTCTTGCAGCTTGTGGACCGCACTCCACAGCATGCCCACGCCCACGCTGAGCAGCAGGCCGCCCAGCACCAGCGAGGCGGCGGTTTCGTAGCGGTGGTGACCGTATTGGTGGTCGTCGTCGGCTTCCTTGCGGCTATGGCGGTTGGCCAGCAGCACCACGAAGTCGGAGACCAGGTCGGACAGCGAATGGATGCCGTCGGCGATCAGGGCCTGAGAGTGGGCCAGCACCCCCACCAGCACTTGCACGGTGGTGAGGACCAGGTTGACGGCCACGCTCACCAGCGTGCTGCGGCGGGCGACGTCGTGCCGCTCAGGGGTGTCCTGTTCGGGGTCGTCCTGAGGCGTGAGGTCGATCTCCAACGGTGAGCCTTGTCTGGCGTGTCAGCCCAGCCAGTCGATGTGGTGGCCGAGCTTGCGCGCCTTGGTGTCGAGGTAGCGCTCGTTTTCGGACTGCACGTCGCTGCGCACCGGCACGCGCTCTTCGATCTGCAGGCCTTGCGACTTGAGGGTGTCGACCTTGCGCGGGTTGTTGGTCATCAGCCGCACCGATTTCACGCCCAGTGAGGACAGGATCTCGACAGCCGAATCGAACTTGCGCAGGTCTGCCGCGAAGCCCAGGTGCAGGTTGGCCTCGACGGTGTCCAGCCCCTGATCTTGCAATTGGTATGCCCGCAGCTTGTTGGCCAGACCAATGCCCCGGCCTTCCTGCCTCAGGTAGACCACCACGCCGCTGCCTTGCTTGCCGATCTCGCGCATGGCGAAATTCAGCTGGGGGCCACAGTCGCAGCGCAGCGAGCCGAAGACGTCGCCGGTCATGCATTCGGAGTGCACGCGCACCAAAGCGCTGCCCGCCACGTCGCCCATGACCATGGCCACGTGCTCCAGGCCGGTGGCCTTTTCGCGGAAAAGCTTCATGGTGAAGTGGCCGTGCTCGGTGGGCACACGGGCTTCAGCCAGGAACTCGACCAGGGCCGAAGCCACGGGGGTGGCGGCCGACGGTGGCTGCTGACTGACGGAATCGGTGGTGGACATTCAAATACCTCAGGGGGCGTATTTTGCCAAAGTGCGCCCGACTTGTTTTTTTTGAACTGCAATTCCACAGCTGTGGAAAAAATGGTGGGCGGCTTGACGCCGAACCACGCGCCCTTCAGACTCTACCCATGTCTTGCTACATCCGCCGCCCCCAACTTTCCCGACTAGTCCCGAAACGAGGGCTGGCTGGCGGGTGGTCGGCGCAAGCAAACCGGGTTCATTTGCACTAGAAACCGGTTCCAGCGTCACACACACCACGCCAGCCACGCCGCTGGCGTGTTGCTTTGTGGGGCACCTTGTCGTGTGTGACGCTGTTTGACCTCAGGCCCGGGCAACACCTCAGTCGGCTTCCAGCCAACTCAAGAGGAAAGCCCATGCGCCGCCTGAACCTGACCAAACTGTCTGCCCGCTCTGTCTGCACCCACCTGACCAAGGCCGCTTTGGCCGGGGGCGAACCAGCGGGAGGCACCCCGTGAGCGCATGCGATCTGGTCTGGCCCACACCTGCCCCGGGCGAATGGGGCAACGACGTGCAGGTGCCGGTGTCGGCGCCTGGTGTGCCGCAAGGCTGTCGGTCTTGCGTGCACCCCGGTCCATTGCAGCGTCACGCCACGCGCGACAGCTGGTGGCGTGACGCCCCACAAGAGGGACGGCCGCAATACCGGCGTGGCCACATCGTGCGCTGGCGCTGCCCGGCGTGTGGGCACACGCTGGCGTTGTCGCCCGATTGGGCGGTGCCCGGCAAGCGCATGACCCGCGCCCTGGACGACTGGCTGCATCAGGTGCAGACCGAGGGCCTGAGCGCGCGAGCCACGGCGGCGCGCTGCGGGCTGGACGCCAAAACGGTGCGCACCTGGCTGCGTGAACGGGGCCTGGCCGACGGCTGAAGCCCTGGGGTGGGCGCTGGACAGGCGCTGCGGCAAGCGCTACGATACTGTATATGCATACAGTACATGCCGCAGCGTTGTCCGCCCTGCCCTCGCACCTGTCCCAGGCCGTCTGGCCTGGACACGCCCTGGGCACGGGAGGGCACCAGGTCATCGCCAGTGGCCATGCCTTGCTGGATGCCGAATTGCCCGGCGGCGGCTGGCCGGCCCAGTCGCTCACCGAGGTCTTGCAGGTGCAAAGCGGCCAGGCCGAATGGCGGCTGCTCAGCCCTGCGGTGGCGCAGTTGGTGCGCCAGGGCGGCAGCGTGCTGGTCATCGGGCCACCCCACCCGCCCTTTTTGCCGGGCCTGGCCCGCGAAGGCCTGCCCGACCACCGCCTGGTCTGGGTCGCGGCCGACACCCCGGCTGAACGCCTGTGGGCCACCGAACAAGCGCTCAAGGCGGGCTGCGTCAGCGCCGTGCTGAGCTGGTTGCCGCAAGCACGGCCTGCGCAGATCCGCCGCCTCCATGCCTGTGCGGCCCAGCACCCGGGCCTGTTCTTCGTTTTCCGGCCTTTGCGCGCGCAAGACGAAGCCTCGGCCGCGCCGCTGCGGCTCACCCTGGGCGTGGGGCCCTGCCCTCACCCGCTGCAAGTCCACGTCTTCAAACGACGAGGGCCGGCCATGGCCGAGCCCCTGAGTCTGGCGCACTGGCCAGCCGGGGTGCCTCAGGTCTGGCCCACGTCCATCCAGGCGCCGCCCAACGTCCCCGCGTCACCCGTCCAAGCCCCATCTTCACCCACCACCGTCGCCCTGACCGCCGCCCAAGCCGCGTCGCCCGCTCACCACCATGTCGCACTGGATCGCCCTGCTGCCGCCACCGCCCGTGGCCACGCCCCAGCCCGGCGACACCGAGGCGAGCGCAAGCGGGGCCTCGTCCCCCTGCCCGGCGGCTGAGGCCATCGGCGCCGAGCACCTGGCCTGGTGGGCGCTGCAGTTCACCCCCCGGGTGGCCTTGCTGGAAGGCGCGGTGGTGATGGAGTTGCAGGCCAGCGAGCGCCTGTTTGGCGGTCGGGCTGCGCTGGTGGCGCGCATCGCCACCGAAGCCATGCATTGGCGCGTGGCGGCCTGGGCCCGTGGACACACCGCCTTGGCTGCGCTGGCGCTGGCGCGTGCCGCTGAAGGCGAGACCGCGTCCGCCCCCCTGGCCGCTTCAGGCGCAGCGGGCGACGCCCATGGCGCCCAACTCGACCACTTGCCCTTGTCGGCCCTGAGCGCCGTGGCCGCCCACCAGCCCACGCTCAGTCGCCTGGGCTGCCGCACGCTGGGCCAGGTCCGCGCCTTGCCACGGGGCGGCTTGAGCCGCCGCTTTGGCGCGCCACTGCTGCAAGCCCTCGATCAGGCTTACGGTGAGCTGCCCCTGGCGCTGGACTGGGTGAGCTTGCCCCCGCGCTTCGAAGCCCGCCTGGAGCTGCCCGGCCGCGTCGACACCGCCCCAGGCCTGGTGTTCGCGGCCCAACGCCTCTTGCAGCCTTTGTGCGCCTGGCTGGCGGGCATGCAATCGGGCGTGCTGGCCTTCACCCTGGGTTGGTGGCACGACGGGCGGCGACACGACGGCTCGCGCACCGGGCAGCACACCATCCGCCTGGCCAGCCCCAGCCGCGACATCGACCGCCTGGGCCGCCTGCTGCACGAACACCTGCAGCGCCTCACGCTCGAATCGCCCGTCACCGACCTCAAGCTGCACGCCGACGAGGTGCAGCGCCTGGCCCCCGACAGCCTGCAGCTCTTCCAAGACCCCGGTGCGGTGGGCCCGCATGGGCTGAGCGCCCAGCCCGACGCCTTGCTGACCACCGCCGCACAACGCGCCCAGCGCGACGCGCTGCTGGCCCTGCTCGACCGCCTCAGCGTGCGCCTGGGCCCCACGCGCGTGCAGCAAGGCCACGTGGTGCCCGATCACCGGCTGGAACACGCGCAGCACTGGGCGCCCGCGCTGACACAGGCCGGCGCCACACCGGCCATCACATCAGCGTCCGCCCCGGCATCGGCCGCGCCCCGCCACCTGATCGCCGACCTGCCCCACCCGTGCTGGGTGCTGGCCCAGCCTTTGCCCCTGGCCATGGCGCGCGAGCCCGGCGGCTTGCGCGAACGGCCGCTCTACCAAGGCCCGCTGCACCTGCTGGCCGGCCCCCATCGCGTGGAAGCCGGCTGGTGGGATGACGCCTGCGCGCACCCCGCCGTGGCCCGTGACTACTACCTGGCCAGCAGCGCCCATGCCGGGCTGCTGTGGGTCTACAAGACCCGACCGGTGCAACTGGAGGCCGCACACGCCACCCACACCGACAGCCCCTGGTACCTGCACGGCCTGTTCGCATGAGCACGGTTGCGCCCCGCCGCAGCGGCCTGCCTGACTACGTCGAGCTGCACGCCCTGAGCAACTTCAGTTTCCTGCGCGGGGCCTCGCACCCCGAAGAGCTGGTGCTGCGCGCGATCGAGCTGGGCTACCGCGGGCTGGCCATCACCGACGACTGCAGCCTGGCCGGCGTGGTGCGCGCCCACCTGGCCTTGCGCGACGCCCGCAAGGCCGGCGTGCCTGGTGCCGAAGCGTTCCAGCTGCTGATCGGCGCGCACTTCCAGGTGCGCCTGCACCCTGAAGGCCCGCCCGTGTTCACGCTGGTGGTGCTGGCCTGCCACCGCCTGGGCTACGGGCTCTTGAGCGAGTTCATCACCCGCCTGCGCCGCAGCCTGGCGGGCAAGGGCCAGGCTCCGCTGTGCCGCGACGCCATCCGCCCCGAGGCCCTGGGCGATTGCATGGTGCTGCTGGCGCCCACGCGGCCCTCGCACGAGCACCCCGGGCTGCATGACGCCGCCGACATTCTGCCCCATGCCCGCTGGCTGCGCGAGCGCTTTGCCGGCCGCAGCGCCCTGGCCCTGCACCTGCACCACGAGCTCGACGACGCCCGCTGGCTGCGCACGATGCGCGAGGTGGCCGAAGCCAGCCGCCTGCCCCTGGTGGCCGCGGGCGAGGTGCACATGCACGCCCGCTCGCGCAAACCGCTGCAGGATGTGCTGACCGCCACCCGCATCGGCAAGCCCCTGCCCGAGTGCGGCCTGGCCCTGCAACGCCACGCCGAGCGCCACCTGCGCACCCGCCTGCGCCTGGCCCAGCGCCACCCTGCCGACACCCTCGCCGCCACGCTGGACGTGGCTGCGCGTTGCGCCTTCAGCCTCGATGAGCTGCGCTACGAATACCCCGAAGAGATCGTGCCTGAGGGTGAAACGCCCAGCAGCTTCCTCAAGCGCATCACCTACGAGGGCAGCAGCTGGCGCTACCCGCAAGGCCTGCCTGCTGCCGTGCAATTGCAGATCGACAAAGAACTGCAGCTGATTGCCGAGCTGGGCTACGAACCCTACTTCCTCACCGTCTACGACATCGTGCGCTTTGCGCGCTCGCGCCACATCCTCTGCCAGGGGCGAGGCAGCGCGGCCAACTCGGCCGTGTGCTACTGCCTGGGCATCACCGAGGTCGACCCCAGCCAAAGCACGCTGCTGTTCGAGCGCTTCATCAGCAAAGAGCGCAACGAGCCGCCCGACATCGACGTCGACTTCGAGCACGAGCGCCGCGAAGAGGTCATCCAGTACCTCTACGCCAAGTACGGCCGCGACCGCGCCGCGCTCACCGCCACCGTCATCAGCTACCGCACGCGCAGCGCCATCCGCGACGTGGGCAAGGCCCTGGGCGTGCCGCTGGAGGTGGTCGAGCGCGTGGCCAAGCACCACCACCATTGGGACCGCGGCGGCATGCAAGCCGAACGCATGGCCGAGCTGGGGCTGGACCCGGCCTCGCGCCGCATGCAGCAATGGCTGGAGCTGGCGCACACGCTCACGGGCTTCCCGCGCCACCTGAGCCAACACACCGGCGGCTTCGTGATCGCACGCGGCGCGCTGTGCCGCATGGTGCCCATCGAGAACGCCTCGATGCCCGACCGCTCCGTCATCCAGTGGGACAAGGACGACCTCGACGCCCTGGGCCTCTTGAAGGTGGACGTGCTGGCCCTGGGGATGCTCACCGCCCTGCGCAAGGCCATGGACTTCATCAGCCAGTTGCGTGGCCACGCGTTCTCGCTGCAGGACATCCCCCGCGAAGACCCGGCCACCTACGACATGGCCTGCGATGCCGACACCGTGGGCGTCTTCCAGATCGAAAGCCGTGCGCAGATGTCCATGCTGCCGCGCCTGCAGCCGCGCTGCTTCTACGACCTGGTGGTGGAAGTGGCCCTGGTGCGGCCCGGGCCCATCCAGGGCGGCATGGTGCACCCGTATCTTGAACAACGCGCCCGCTACCGCGAAGACCCGGCCAGCGTCACCTACCCCCAGGGGCTGGAGGCGGCCCTGCAGCGCACCCTGGGCGTGCCCATCTTCCAGGAACAGGTGATGCAGATCGTGGTGCTGGCCGCCGGCTTCAGCGCCGGCGAGGCGGACGAACTGCGCCGCTCCATGGCCGCCTGGAAGCGCAAAGGTGGCGTGCACAAGTTCCGCGACAAAGTGATCAGCGGCATGCTGGCCAACGGCCACAGCGCCGACTTTGCCGAGCGCATCTTCCAGCAGATCCAGGGCTTTGGCGAATACGGCTTTCCTGAATCTCACGCGGCCAGTTTCGCGCTGCTGGTCTACGCCAGCGCCTGGGTCAAGCGCCACGAGCCTGCGGCCTTCCTGGCCGGGCTGCTCAACGCGCAGCCGCTGGGCTTTTACAGCCCCAGCCAACTGGTGCAAGACGCGCAGCGCCATGGCATCGAGGTCAAGCCACCTGATGTGATGTGCAGCACCTGGGATGGCGCCCTCGAAGCCCCCACGGCCGATTGGCTGGCAAGGCTGCAAGACGATGCCCGCGACCTGTCGCGGCACCGCCCTCGGCGTCCGCAGCCCGCCGTGCGCCTGGGCCTGCGCCAGGTCAGCGGCCTCTCACGTGACGCGGCCGAGCGCATCGTGGCCGCGCGCGCGCAGCAGCCCTTCCTGGATGTCGATGACCTGGCCCGCCGCGCCGGGCTCGACCAGGGTGACATGCGGCAGCTGGCCTCGGCCGACGCGCTCATGAGCCTGGCCGGCCACCGCCGCCAGCAGGTGTGGGAGGCCTCGGCCCTGCACAAGGCCCCTGCCCTGCTGCGCGAAGCCCCGGTGCACGAAGACTGGCTGGAGCTGCCCGCCGCCCCGCAAGGCGAAGAGGTGGTGTTCGACTACGCGGCGCTGGGTCTGACCTTGCGCCAGCACCCCTTGGCCCTGCTGCGCCCGCAACTCGCCGCCGAGCGCCTGTGGACGGCCCAGCAGATGCGCGACTTCCCCAACGGCCGCCTGGCACGCGCCTGCGGCATCGTCACCGTGCGGCAGCAACCGGCCACCGCCTCCGGCGTGATCTTCGTGACCCTGGAAGACGAAACCGGCACCGTCAACGTGATCGTGTGGCGCCATGTGCGCGACCGCTTCCGCCAAGCCCTGCTGCAATCACGCCTGCTGGCGGTGTATGGCGTGTGGCAGCGCGAAGGTGAAGTGCGCCACCTCATCGCCCATCATCTGCGCGACATGACACCCTTGCTGGGGCGCCTGCGCACGCAGAGTCGGGACTTTCATTGACGAGAGCGCGGAAGCGCGTGTTGGCATTCGTGACAAATGCCCCTCGGTCTGCCAAGCCGTCATTGCAGAACTTACAAACGACTTACGGGACCTGCCAGCTGATGAAATCAAGGCGCTGCGGCCACCGTGGTCGTCGTGGTCGGGCATGTGGCCGACGCCCACTTCACCTGTGACGAACTCTGCAGCTGAACCGCCGTGCCTGGCGCCAACGCCAAGGCTTGCAAGACTGCGTCGGGCACCTGCCCTGTTCCCGAGAACGTGCTGCGCCAGGAGGTAGCACTCTCGATG
>JBEEJT010000128.1:0-3161 GCA_041169085.1 Pseudomonadota bacterium
CGCTGACCAGCGTGCTGGCCTCGGGCCCCGGCGGCTGGGGCACGGTGTTCCTGGCCGCTTCGGTGCTCAACATCGTGGCAGCCTTGCTGGCCTGGTTCGTGTTGCGTCCGATGCGCCGCAAGCTGATCGAGTCCACCAGCGACATGCCGGAACCGCCGATCGCGTCGATGTCCTTCCAACGCTGAAGGCAGCGGCGCCCGCGGGCGCCGCTTTCAAATCTTGCCGCGCTGCTTCAACCGGCTGAGCGTTTCAGCGGAGAGGTTGAGGTAAGCGGCCAGTTCCTTTTTGGGCATGCGCTCGGCCAACTCCGGATGCTTGCGCTCAAAGCGGTGCACGCGGCCCGGCGCATCCAGCAGGTGCAGCGTGATGGTGTGGGCCATGACCTCGCTCATCAGCCGCATCACTTCGTACTCGAAGGTTTCTTTGATCTTGGCGTGGCGGGCGATGAACTCCACCCACTGCGGCATGGGCAGCTTGGCCACCCGCGCCTTGGTGACGCAGACGATGCTGTAGGGCGTGGGCGTGTTCATGCGCCACGCGGCGTAACTGGTCTCTATGTCGTTTTCTGCCGTGAAGCGCAGGATCATTTCCTTGGCCTCGGCATTGGTCACCACGCGCTTCAGGATGCCGCCCAGCACGAAGTACTGCTCCATCTCGTGCACGCCCTGGTGCAGCAGGTGCTCGCCCTTGGCCGCGTCCACGATGACCAGATGCCCTGCCAGGTCATGCCACTCCTCGTCGGCCATGTCCTTGAGCACCAGGTTGTGCCGCAGCTCCAGGCGGATGACGTTGCGCTCGGGGTGGTTGTCGATGTGGGTGGGGGTCATAGGCCAGAGCGGCCTGCGGGACAAGACAAATTTTGAATCTTGACCGCGGTCAACAGCGTTCAGAAAAGTCGACTTCTATGATAGCCCGCAGCCGACGAACGACCCTTCGGCGTCATCGCACGACAGGCACGGAGACCCCCTCACCATGAGTACCGACAATCAAACCCGCGACATGACCGATGGCTTCCACCTGGTCCTTGACGCGCTGAAGCTCAACGGCCTGAACACCATCTACGCGCTGCCGGGCATTCCGATCACCGACCTCACGCGCATGGCGCAGCGCGAGGGCCTGCGGGTCATCTCCTTCCGCCACGAACAACACGCCGGCAACGCCGCCGCCGCCGCCGGCTACCTTACCGGTAAGCCCGGCATCTGCCTCACGGTGTCGGCCCCTGGCTTCCTGAACGGCCTGACCGCGCTGGCCAACGCCACGACCAACTGCTTCCCCATGATCCTGATCAGCGGCTCCAGCGAGCGCGAGATCGTGGACCTGCAGCAGGGTGACTACGAAGAGATGGACCAGCTGGCCATCGCCAAGCCGCTGTGCAAGGCCGCCTACCGCGTGCTGCACGCCGAAGATATCGGCGTGGGCATCGCGCGCGCCATCCGCTCGGCGGTGTCGGGCCGTCCGGGCGGTGTCTACCTGGACCTGCCGGCCAAGTTGTTTGCACAGACCATGGACGCCGAAAAGGGCAAGCACAGCCTGATCCAGGTGGTGGACCCGGCACCGCGCCAAATTCCTGCCCCCGATGCGGTGGCCCGTGCGCTGGACCTGCTGAAGTCGGCCAAGCGCCCGCTGATCATCCTGGGCAAGGGCGCGTCCTACGCCCGTGCTGACGACGAGATCAAGAAGCTGGTCGAAACCAGCGGCATCCCCTACCTGCCCATGTCCATGGCCAAGGGCCTGCTGCCCGACACGCACGGCCAGTCCGCTTCCGCCGCGCGCAGCTATGTGCTGGAACAGGCCGACGTGGTCATGCTCGTCGGCGCCCGTCTGAACTGGCTGCTGTCGCACGGCAAGGGCAAGACCTGGGGTGCCGCCAACGGCCCCAAGAAGTTCATCCAAATCGACATCTCCCCCATCGAGGCTGACAGCAACGTGGCCATCGAAGCCCCGCTGGTGGGCGACATCGGCTCCTGCGTGGCGGCACTGAACGCGGGCATGGGCAGCGTATCTGGAGGATGGACCAAGCCGCCGTCTGACTGGACCGGCGCCATCTACGAGCGCAAGGACAAGAACCTGTCCAAGATGGCCGCCACGCTGTCGGCCAACCCCAGCCCCATGAACTTCCACAGCGCGCTGAACGTGGTGCGCAACATCGTCAAGGCGCGGCCTGATGTGGTGCTGGTGAACGAAGGCGCCAACACGCTGGACTTCACGCGCAGCATCGTGGACATGTACGAGCCGCGCAAGCGCCTTGACGTGGGCACCTGGGGCATCATGGGCATAGGCATGGGCTTCTCCGTGGCCGCGGCCGTGGAAACCGGCAAGCCCGTGATCGCCATCGAAGGTGACAGCGCCTTCGGCTTCAGCGGCATGGAAGTGGAAACCATCTGCCGCTACAACCTGCCGGTGTGCGTGGTGGTGTTCAACAACAACGGCGTCTACAAGGGCACCGATGTCAACCCGCTGGGCGGCGACGTGGCGCCCACGGTGTTCATGAAGGGCGCGCGCTACGACATGATGATGCAGGCCTTCGGCGGCGTGGGCGTCACCGCCACCACGCCGGCCGAACTGGACAAGGCCATGCAGGAGGCGCTGGCCTCCGGCAAGCCCACACTGATCAACGCCATCATCGACGAAACGGCCGGTACCGAAAGCGGCCGCATCACCAGCCTCAACCCGGCTGCCGCCCTCAAGAAGTAAGCCTTCTTCCCCTCACCTCTTTCGCCTCTGACCCAGAGCAACACCAGGAGCAAGCACCATGTCCGACAACCTTCCTCTCAAGGGCATCAAGATCATCGACTTCACGCACGTGCAAGCCGGCCCGGCCTGCACCCAGCTGCTGGCCTGGTTTGGCGCTGACGTGATCAAGGTCGAGCGCCCGGGTTCCGGCGACGTCACCCGCAGCCAGCTGCGTGACCAGCCCGACGCTGACGCGCTGTACTTCACCATGCTCAACAGCAACAAACGCGGCCTGACCCTGGACACCAAGACTGCCGAGGGCAAGGAAGTGCTGGAGAAGCTGATCAAGGTCTCCGACGTGATGGTCGAGAACTTCGGCCCCGGCGCGCTGGACCGCATGGGCTTCACCTGGGAACACATCCAGAGCCTCAACCCCGGCATGATCCTGGCGTCCGTGAAGGGCTTCAGCGACGGCCACCACTACGAAG
>JBEEJT010000129.1:0-4724 GCA_041169085.1 Pseudomonadota bacterium
CTCCGAGCCGATGGCTCGGGTGAACCGGTCCACCTCAAACGGCTCGAACTTGTCGCTGGGCTCGTGAGGGGTGAGGGTGATCGCCTCCTGATCGAGGATGGTCTTGATCAGGGTGACCCGGTTGATGCTGTCGGCGTAGCGCAGCGCTGCACGCGACATGTTCACCAAAGAGGCGATCTGCTGCGAGGCTTGCACGGCCCTGGGCTCGAAATCCAGGGCCTTGAAGGTCTGCACCCAAGCCACGATGCCTGCGGTCAACAGCAGGCCCAGCAAAATGAAGGTACGCCAGAACAGGCTCAGCGCGAAGCGCTTTTTCGGCATGCGTCAGGCCCCACCGTCCGGCACGAACACATAGCCCACGCCCCAGACCGTCTGGATGTAGCGAGGTTGGGCCGGATCGGGTTCGATCATCTTGCGCAAACGCGAGATCTGGACGTCCAGGCTGCGGTCGAAAGGCTCGAACTCGCGGCCGCGCGCCAGTTGGGCCAGCTTGTCGCGGCTCAGGGGCTGACGCGGGTGGCGCACCAGCGCCTTGAGCATCGAGAACTCACCGGTGGTCAGCGAGATCGGGTCGCCGTCCTTGCTCAGGCGGCGCAAGGCCAGGTCGAACTCGAAGGGCCCGAAGTTGACCGTCTGGGCTTCCTTGGCCGGTGCGCCAGGGGCTTCCTGGGCGGGGCGGCGGCGCAGCACGGCGTGGATGCGGGCGAGCAACTCGCGTGGGTTGAAAGGCTTGGGCAGGTAGTCGTCGGCGCCCACTTCCAGGCCCACGATGCGGTCGACGTCTTCGACCTTGGCGGTGAGCATGATGATAGGGGTGACGTCGTTGGCGGCACGCAGGCGGCGGCAAATCGAGAGGCCGTCTTCGCCTGGCAGCATGAGGTCCAGAACGATCAGGTCCACCGTTTCGCGGGTGAGCAGGCGGTTGAGCGCCTTGGCGTCTTCCGCCAGCAGCACTTCGAACCCTTCCTGGCTCAGGTAGCGGCGCAGCAGGTCACGGATGCGGGCATCGTCGTCCACGACGAGCACGCGGTCCGGGCGCTGGTTGGGGTTCTGAGAGGTCATGATCGTTCCTCGGCATTTGTAACAAGGGCGGATTGTGCGCAGTTTAGGCGGCTCAAAATCGCCGCACTGACCAGATGTTACAAATCTTGCGGCTCGCTGATCCAGGTCGTCAATCCATCACGACGTTGTCGTCGCGGGTAAGCCCTGGTGCGTTGAAATGGCTCCTTCACTTTGCAGATCTGCGCCCGTCATGAAGCCTGTTGAATTCGGTCTGTCGGCCCTTGGGTCCCGCCTGGTGCGCCCGGGCATGGTGTGCGCGTTGCTGAGCGCGTCTGTGTTGCCGGTGTGGGCGCAGTCTGCGGTGCCCGCGCCGTCTTGCCCTGTGGCCGCCTGTGTGCCGAGTGCGCGCCAGGTCGTCACCTTGTCCGCCGGCGCGACGGAAGAGCTCACCCAAGACCAGCTCATCGTCGTCTTGCAAGCCAGCCGCGAGGGCTCGGTGGCCGCTGAAGTGCAGGCGGGCCTCAAGCAGGCGATGGACGCAGCGCTGCAAGAGGCGCGCCGAGCCGCCCAGCCGCCGGCCGTGACCGTCCGCACGGGGGCGTTTTCAATCCAGCCCCGCTACAGTCAGCAGGGCCGGGTCAACGGGTGGTCCGGCCAAGCGCAACTGATCCTCGAGGGCACCGACGCCGGTCGCATCGCGCAGCTGGCGGGCAAACTCAACCAACTCAATGTGGTGCAGGTGAGCTACGGCTTGTCTCGCGGCTTGCGTGAACAGCGCGAAAGTGCGCTCACCGACCAGGCCATTGCTCGCTTCCGTGAGCGGGCACAACAGGTGGCGCAGGCCTTTGGGGCGAGAAGCTATTCGCTGGGCGAAGTCTCGGTGTCGTCCACCGAACCTGGCTTCGAGGCCCGCCCCTACATGCTTCAGGCGCGCGCCATGGCGGCTGCAGCCGATGCGGCGCTGCCGGTCGAGCCGGGCAAGGGCTCGCTGTCCATCACGGTCAGTGGCCAGATCGTCTTGCAGCCCTGATCAGGGCGCGGGCAGGGTGGGCACGAACTGGTCTCGCCACTGTCCGCCCAGCAACAGCTGGTGGGGCCTGAACAAGGCCTTGTAGGCCATCTTCTGGCTGTCTGCGATCCAGTAGCCCAGGTAGAGGTGGGGCAGGTTGAGGTCACGCGCTTGCTGGATCTGCCACATCACGCTGTAGGTGCCGTAGCTCGCATCGGGCTCAGGCTCATAGAAGGTGTAGACCGCCGACAGCCCGTCGTTGAGGATGTCCAGGATCGACACCATGCGCAACTTGCCCGGGGGCTCACCCGGGCCGGTGGGGTCGCGAAACTCGACCAGACGTGAGTTCACCCGGCTTTGCAGCAGGAACTGGGTGTACTGATCGATGGAGTCGTGGTCCATGCCGCCACCTTTGTGGCGACCGGCCTGGTAGCGCAGGTAAAGCTGGTAATGCTCAGGCGTGAAACACAGCCGCAGCACGCGGGCTTCCAGGTGTTGGTGCGCCCGAAACGCGCGCTTTTGTGACCGGTTGGGCGTGTAGCTCGCCACCGGGATGCGCAAGGGCACGCAAGCCCGGCAGCCGTCGCAATGCGGGCGGTAAGTGAACATGCCGCTGCGGCGAAAGCCGTTGGCCACCAGCCCCGAGTACACGTCGGCGTTGATCATGTGGCTGGGGGTGGCCACTTGCGACCGCGCAGCCCGGTCGTCCAGGTAGCTGCAGGGGTAGGGCGCAGTGGCGTAGAACTGCAGAGACGCCAGCGGCAGGTCTTTGAGGTGCGTCACGCGGGTGGCAGGAGGTGGGCCCAGGTCGAATCATCATAGGACCAATCCAGTGGCGCTGGTGCATCCACCACCTTGTTCAGATGGGACTCGAATTCAGATCGCGGAATCGGTCTGGCGCCCAGCGACGCCAGGTGGCTGGTCTCTTGCTGGCAATCGATCAGCTCGATGCCTTCGCGGCGGCACAGGCAGATCAGCGCAGACAGCGCGATCTTGGAGGCGTCTGTCTGCAGGGCGAACATCGACTCGCCGTAAAACATGCGGCCCACATGGACGCCATAGAGGCCGCCCACCAGCTCGCCGTCCACCCAGGTCTCGACGCTGTGGACTCCACTGGGCGCTGGCCTGCCTTCGGTCAGGGCCATCTGCGCTTCCCGGTGCCAGGCCAGGTAGACCCTTTGGATGGGCGCCAGGATCCAGGTGCCCGACTGGCCGTGGCGAGGCGTTTGCGCGCAGCCTTGCATGACCCGCGCAAACGCGCTGTCGACGCGGACCTCGCAGCCAGGCGTGCGCTGGAACTTCTGGATGGTTTTGCGCAATGAGCGTGAAAGCTTGAACTCGGCCACCGGCAACACCATGCGTGGGTCGGTGCTCCACCACAACACCGGCTGGCCCTCGCTGAACCACGGGAAGATGCCGCGGCGGTAGGCCGCCCTCAGGCGCGACAGGCTGACGTCCTGGCTGGCGGCGAGCAGGCCGGGCGCGTCGGATTGGTGCCCCAACGCCATGCGGGTGTCGGGAAAAGGGGTGTCGGCTTCCAGCCAGGGGATCATGGGTGGGCGTGTGACGAGTGGGCGCGAGACAGAAAAAAAGCCCGATGGCAGGCCATCGGGCTTGAAAGGTACCTTAGAAAAGGATCAGGAGGTACCGAGGAGACAACCTTTCAGGAGTGTCGATTTGTCCAGAATCGACACTGCTCAGATCTGGGTGATGTCCGCAAGTTCAAGGCCGTTGCGCTGGCTTTACGCAGAGAAACACACTGTTCACTCTTCGCTCGGACACCTGCGCCGGCCTTGGAGGCGATCAGGCGGCCTTGCGGGTCGACTTGGTCGCGGCTTGCGAAGCCTTCACGGCGGTGTTGGTGATGGCTTGGAAGTTGGCTTCGGCGACGTCAGCGGCTTGCTTGGCAGCCTTTTGCACGGAGTCGAATGCGTTGTTGGCGGCGGCCACAGCCGACTTCACCAGCACGACAGCGTTCTCGGTGCCGGCGGGGGCGTTCTTGACGGCGTTGTCGACCACCGAAGCGAACTTCTTCTGGGCTTCGGCCATCTGGCTTTCGGCCATCTTGCTCACTTCGGAGCCAGTGGTCGAGGCGATGTCGTACAGGTGACGGCCGTAAGCAGCAGCCTTTTCAGCCGAGGGCTGCAGCAGGCTGGCTTGCAGAGCCAGCAGCTCTTGCGCGTCCTTCACGGCCATGACAGCCTTGGCGTGCTCAGCGGCTTCGTCCATGGAAGTCTTGGCCACTTGCATGTTGAGCTCAACCAGCTTCTCCACGCCTTCGAAAGCCTTTTGGCCCAGATCGAACAGGGTGGCGAATTGGGCCTTTTGGGTGGCCAGCATTTGTTCAGCGGTCAGCATGGAAGGATCTCCGTCGAATGTTGATGGGGTTGTGGCGCTGTCCTGCTTGAGGAGCTTTGTTGCGCTGCAACATGATTCGAAGTATAGGCATTGCAGCCACCAATGCAAGCGGAATTTGTGCGCTGCAACATGCTTGTTGTTGAATTGTCAATTTGGCGACATTCTTTTGCGCTTGCCCATGCGGGCGGTGGGCCGGGTGGGCCGCTCGTCATGGCCTACACTTGCCGCCCAGTACCCCAATTGCTTCAACAACACAGCTGACTGGACCACCATGAGCCTGCTCAACGTCCCCGCTGGCGCCAAGGCGCCCGACGTGTTCAACGTCATCATCGAAATTCCTGCCAACGCCGATCCG
>JBEEJT010000130.1:0-4969 GCA_041169085.1 Pseudomonadota bacterium
TGGTCAAGGAAGTCGCTTCCAAGACCTCGGACAACGCCGGTGACGGCACCACCACCGCCACCGTGCTGGCTCAAGCCATCGTGCGCGAAGGCATGAAGTACGTGGCCGCCGGCATGAACCCTATGGACCTCAAGCGTGGCATCGACAAGGCTGTCGCCGCCCTGGTCATCGAGCTGAAGAAGGCTTCGAAGCCCACCACCACCTCCAAGGAAATCGCTCAAGTTGGCACCATCTCGGCCAACTCCGACGCTGACGTCGGCGGCATCATCGCCGAAGCCATGGACAAGGTTGGCAAGGAAGGCGTGATCACCGTTGAAGACGGCAAGTCGCTGAACAACGAGCTGGACGTCGTCGAAGGCATGCAGTTCGACCGCGGCTACCTGTCGCCTTACTTCATCAACAACCCCGAGAAGCAAGCCGCTCTGCTGGACAACCCGTTTGTCCTGCTGTACGACAAGAAGATCTCGAACATCCGCGACCTGCTGCCCACGCTGGAGCAAGTGGCCAAGGCCGGCCGTCCGCTGCTGATCATCGCTGAAGAAGTCGAAGGCGAAGCCCTGGCGACCCTGGTGGTCAACACCATCCGCGGCATCCTGAAGGTGGTGGCTGTGAAGGCCCCTGGCTTCGGCGACCGTCGCAAGGCCATGCTGGAAGACATCGCCATCCTGACCGGTGGCAAGGTCATCGCAGAAGAAGTCGGCATGTCGCTGGACAAGGTCACCCTGGCTGACCTGGGCCAAGCCAAGCGCGTTGAAGTGGGCAAGGAAAACACCACCATCATCGACGGCGCCGGCACTGCCGACATCATCGAAGCCCGCGTCAAGCAAATCCGCGTCATGATCGAAGAAGCCACAAGCGACTACGACCGTGAAAAGATGCAAGAGCGCGTGGCCAAGCTGGCCGGCGGCGTGGCCGTGATCAAGGTGGGCGCTGCCACCGAAGTCGAGATGAAGGAAAAGAAGGCCCGCGTGGAAGACGCCCTGCACGCCACCAGCGCTGCAGTGGAAGAAGGCATCGTGGCCGGTGGTGGCGTGGCTCTGCTGCGCGCCCGTGCCAACGTTGGCGAGATCAAGGGTGACAACCACGATCAAGACGCCGGCGTGAAGCTGATCCTGAAGGCCATCGAAGCCCCGCTGCGCGAAATCGTGGCCAACGCCGGTGGCGAACCTTCGGTCGTGATCAACAAGGTGCTGGAAGGCTCGGGCAACTTCGGTTTCAACGCCGCCAACGACACCTATGGCGACATGATCGAAATGGGCATCCTGGACCCGACGAAGGTGACCCGCACTGCGCTGCAAAACGCCGCTTCCGTGGCTGGCCTGATGCTGACCACCGAGTGCATGGTCGCTGAAGCCCCGAAGGAAGACGCACCGGCAGCCGGTGGCCACGACATGGGTGGCATGGGCGGCATGGGCGGCATGGGCATGTGATGCCTGGGCCCTGGCAACGGGGCCCCGCCTGCGCGACCCTCGTGCAAAGCAAAAAAGCCCCGGCGTGCCGGGGCTTTTTTCATGGTGGCGCCGCCATGAGGGCGCCGTGTGAGCGTGATGCGCTCAATGTTGAAAAGACGCTTTCACCACGACGGCTGACGCGCTTGCGATGTGTTCATCTGGCCCGCCCAAAGGCGGGCGGGGCGTCAGGCGCGGCCTTCGCGCACCAGGCGGTCGTGTCGCGCGATGTCGGCCTTGACGTGCTTGGCGACATACCAACCGATGTAGGCGCCCATCACCAGCACAAACAAGATCACGGCCAAGCTCATCAGGCCGTAGTCGGTGGTCAGGAAGTCGTTGAGTGCGTGCATGGTGGGGCTCCTATTCAGCAGGTTTCGGCCTCTATCTGACGCCCAAACCGCCCGCCCCGGGCTGACCTAAGTCAAGCTGCAGCGGCCCCCAATGGCAACGCCCCCGAGGGGGCGTTGTGAAGCTTGATCTGGCGCAAACGCGCCACCCCGGCAGGCCGCGTCACACGCGGCTGAGCGCCTGGCCCACGGTGTTGCGCAGGTGTTCGATGAGGTGCCCAGCGATCTTGGTCAAGGGCAGCACCTCGTTGATGGCGCCTGCGGCGATGGCCTCACGGGGCATGCCGAACACCACGCAACTGGCTTCGTCCTGGGCCACGCAATAGGCACCGGCATCCCGCATCTGGCGCATGGCCTTGGCGCCGTCCGCCCCCATGCCCGTGAGCATGATGCCGATGGCATTGGGCCCCACCACGCGGGCGGCCGACTGGAACAGCACCTCCACGCTGGGCTTGTGCCGGTTGACCGGGTCGCCATCCTGCACGCGGGCGATGTAATTGGCCCCCGACTTCTCGACCGACAGGTGCATGCCACCCGGGGCGATGTAGGCGTGCCCCGGCAAGATGCGCTCGCCGTCGCGGGCTTCCTGCACGCGGATCTTGCACAAGCCGTCGAGCCGCGCAGCGTAATTGCGCGTGAAGCCAGGAGGCATGTGCTGGGTGATGACCACGCCCGGGGCGTCGGGCGGCAGGGCCGTGAGCACCTCCTTGGTGGCCTCGGTGCCGCCGGTGCTGGCGCCAATGAAGATGATCTTCTCGGTCGACAGGCGGCCCAGGCTGGCGCTGGCCGTGCTCGCGGCTGCGGGCTTGGGGGCGCCAGGGGCTGCGGGCGCTCCGGCTGCCGGGGCAGGCGTCGCGCCCGGCATGCGGTGGATGCGGGCACGCGCGGCCACGCGCACCTTGTCGGTGATGTCGTCGGCCAGTTGGCGCAGCCCGTCGGCCACGCCAATCTTGGGCTTGGCCACGAAGTCCACGGCGCCCAGTTCGAGCGCCTTGAGGGTGACGTCGGCACCCCGCTCGGTCAGCGTCGACACCATGACCACGGGCATGGGGCGCAGGCGCATCAGCTTGGAGAGGAAGTCGATGCCATCCATGCGGGGCATTTCCACGTCCAGGGTGATGACGTCGGGGTTGAGGTTGCGGATCATCTCGCGCGCCACCAAGGGGTCTGCGGCGGCGCCGATGCAAGTCATGTCGGACTGGCGGTTGATGATTTCGGTGAGCATGCTGCGCACCAGGGCCGAGTCGTCCACCACCACGACTTTGATTTTGCTCATGGCTATCTCCGGGTTCAGAACAGGTCAATGGAGCCAGCGCCCGAGCTGGGCGGCACCACCTTCTGGGCGGCCGCGCGCTCTTGTTGAACAATGGCTTCGGGATTGGTGGGTGCCAGGCGCTTGACCATGGCTTTGCCACTGGCCGGCAGGTAGCAGACCTTGCGGGGGTAGATTTCGAGCACGTCCTTGGAGACCACCGGGATGCGCTCCACCTTCAGGTAGTCCATGACGAAGGTGGTGTTGCGCTCGCCCACATTGATCGAGCTCATGCCGCTGATCACGGCACCCCCGCCGAACACCTTGGCTTCCATGGTTTGGCGGTTGGCCCCCAGCTTCATCATTTCGTTGATGAGCAGTTCCATCGCAAACGAGCCGTAACGGCCGCTGTCGGCGCCACCGCCGCCGTTGTCCGGCAGCATGAAGTGGTTCATGCCACCGATGCGGGCATTGCGGTCCCACAGGCACACGGCGATGCACGAGCCCAGCGTGGTCATGATCAGGATGTCTTCGTTGAACACGAAGTACTCCCCGGGCAGCACCTTCACGGCTTCGGACTGGAAATGGGCGTCGTAGAAATAGAACGAGGCTTCGCCCGGCTTGGGCGTGCGGGCCTTGAGCTTGGCCAGCCGTTCCGTGCGCGGCAAGGGCGAGCCAGCCATGGCACTGGTGGCGCTGGCCGGGGCCGTGGCGCCGGTCAAGCCGGGGCGCTTGGGCAGCGCTGAGGTCGAGGTGCTGATCATGGGGGCCTCGTGGTGGGGCGCGTCAGACGCGGTCGTAAATCGTCTTGCCGCGCAACAGGAACAGGTCGCGTGACTCGGTGAAGTTTTCGGAGTGCCCGACGAACAACTTGCCTTTGGGTTTCATCACGGCATGGATGCGCTCCAACACCTTGCGCTGCGTGGGGGCGTCGAAATAGATCATCACGTTGCGGCAAAACACGATGTCGAACGCTTCGCCCATCTGCCAGCTGGTGCTCATCAGGTTGAAGGGGCGAAATTCGATCATCCGGGCCAGCTCCGGTTTGACGCGGATGCTGCCGTCGTTGCTGCCCTTGCCTTTGAGGAAGTAGTTGCGCATGCGCACGTGGTTGAGGCCGCGCGCACTGGCGTCGTACACCCCTCGTGAGGCCGTGGCCAGCACGTTGGTGTCGATGTCGGTGGCCAGGATCTTCACCGACGCGTGCAGGCCCATGTTCTCGGCGCAAGTGATCGCCAGGGAATATGGCTCTTCGCCCGTCGACGCCGCACAGCACCAGATGCGCGTGGGCTGGTTGCCGCGGGCCTTGAGCCATTCGGTCAGGGCGTGGAAATGGTGCTCTTCGCGGAAGAAGCTGGTGAGGTTGGTGGTCAGGCAGTTCACGAACTCCTGCCATTCCTGCGGCTGGTTGCCCGCTTCCAGGTCACGCAGGTAGGCCTCGAACGAAGCGTGACCGGTTTCACGCAGGCGGCGCGACAGGCGGCTGTACACCATGGCCTGCTTGCCCTCGTGCAGGTTGATGCCAGCGCGCTCGTAAATCAACGAGCGCACCCGAGCGAAGTCCCGTGGCTGGAACTCGAACTCGCGGTCGCTCAACGCGTTGGTCGAAGCGGAAGGGTTGGCAAAGGTGTTCATGCGAGACAAACCGTGGAACCCAACTGAAGCGCCCGGACAGGCGCCTTCGGATGGCCCGGGCAAGGGGCACACCGGCTTATCGACCGAACGCGTCCACCGCTTGAGCCGAGTCTGTGCGGCGGATGCGGCGCGCTGGCCACAAGGCGTGCTTTGGGCGAGGCAAACGCGGGAAATGCAGGACAAACGCTCCACTTTTCGTCGCTTGAAATGCCGCCGCGCTGCTAGACTGGTTTTCAAGTTTCACGTCATCCCCAGAGGAGCCTGCCATCGCCGCCGAGCTCGCG
>JBEEJT010000131.1:0-21466 GCA_041169085.1 Pseudomonadota bacterium
TGCGGTCGGCGTGATTCTGAAAACCGCCGCACCAGCGCATCGGTGCTGGCATCCAGGAACACCGAGCGCACCTGGTGACCGCTGGCGCGCAGCATCAGCAAGGCGGGTGTGAGGTTGGGCAGCGAGTGGGCGTTGCGCACGTCGATGGACACGGCCACGCGGCGTGCCATCTCGATGGGGCGCATGCTTTCGAGCTCGATCAGGCCGGGCAGCAGCTCAGGCGGCAGGTTGTCGACGCAGTAGTAGCCGGCGTCTTCCAGGGCATTGAGCGCCACCGATTTGCCCGAGCCCGAAATGCCGCTGAGCAGCACCAGGTCCAGCGGGTGGCTCTTCATGGGCTCAGGGGCGTTCATGCCAGTTCCTTTTTGCGCTTGCGCGGGGCGCCACTGCTGGTGGCGACGGCCGCGTCCAACATGCCCTGGGCATGGGCACGGCTGCTGTCGGTGATCGTGCCGCCCAGCATGCGCGCCACCTCCTTCACGCGCTCGTCGCCCTCCACGGGGCGGATCTCGCTGGTGGTCTGCCCGCCTTGCAGTGACTTGGCCACCAGAAGCTGCGCGTGGGCGCAGGCCGCCACCTGAGCCAGGTGGGTCACGGCCAGGACCTGGCGGCGCTCGCCCAGTCGGCGCATCAGCCGGCCCACGGTGTCGCCCACCGCGCCACCGATGCCGGCGTCGATCTCGTCGAAGATCAGGGTGGGCACGTGCGCGCCTTGCGCGTCTTCTTGTGCTGCGGCCGTCACGGCGATGGCCAGGGCCAGCCGCGACAACTCGCCGCCCGACGCCACCTTGGCCAAGGGGCGGGGGGTGCTGCCGGCATGGCCTGCCACCAGGAAGTCGATGGCCTCCAGGCCCTGGGCCTGGGGCTCCGTCAGCGGTTGCAGCGCAACTTCAAAGCGGCCACCGCCCATGCCCAAATCCTGCATGGCGGCGGTGATGGCTTCGGCCCAGCGCGGCGCCACTTGTTGGCGCAGCCTGGAGGCTGCCTGGGCCTGCTTCAGCCAGCTGGCGTGTGCCGCGTCCACCGCGGCCTGCAGGCCAGCGAGATCGGCCGCCTTGTCGAGGGCGGCCAACTCCTGGCGCCAGCCTTGCAACAGTTCGGGCAATTCGGCGGGCGTGCGGCGGTAGCGGCGGGCCAGGCTCAGCCAGGCGCTCATGCGCTGGTCGAGTTCGGCCAGGCGTTCGGGCTCCAGGTCGGTGTGGTTCAAGGTGCCCTTGAGGCTGTGGGCCGCGTCTTGCAACTGGGCTTGCACTTCGCGCAAGACCTGGGCCACATTGGCCAGGTCGGGCGACACCCGGGCCACGTCGTCGAGGGCGTCGAGCGCCTTGCCTGTCAGGCTGTCGGCGCTGTCGTCGGCCTCGGAAATGGCGTCCAGCGCCAGCTGTGCTGCGTCCAGGATGGCCTGCCCATGGCTCAAGGCCTGGTGCTCGGCGTTGAGCGTGTCCCACTCGCCAGCTTGCGGGTGGAGTTTGTCGAGCTCGCCGATCTGCCACTGCAGGCGTTCGCGTTCGCGGTCCAGTTCGCCCTGGCGCTGGCGGGCGTCTTCCAGTTCGCGCTGGGCGGCCTTGCGGGCGGCCCAAGCGGACTGCAAGGCGGCCGTGTCCACGCCTGCCTGTTCATCGACCAGGGCACGCACGGCATCGGGGCGGGTGAGGCTTTGCCAGGCGTGTTGCCCGTGGATGTCCACCAGCTGTTCGCCCAGTTCGCGCAATTGGGTGAGGGTGGCGGGGCTGCCATTGACCCAGGCGCGGCTCTTGCCCTGGGCGTCGACCACGCGGCGCAGCAACAAGGTGTGGCCATCGGCGGGGGGCTCAAACCCCGCTTCTTCCAGCCAGGGGGCCAGGCGAGCGGCCAGGCCCGAAGTGAGCTCGAATTCGGCACTCAGGTCGGCTCGGGCAGCGCCTTCGCGCACCACGCCCGCGTCGCCCCGGCTGCCCAAAGTCAGCTGCAGCGCGTCGATCAAGATGGACTTGCCTGCGCCGGTCTCACCGGTGAGGACGGTGAAGCCCGCGCCCAGGTCCACATCCAGCTGGGCCACGATCACGAAATCGCGCAGCGACAGTCGGCGCAGCATTCAACTCACTCCTTCGTTCCAGCGCATCTTGCGGCGCAGCGTGGCGTAGTAGTTCCAACCCTTGGGGTGCAGGAAGCGCACACGGTGGGCCGAGCGGCGCACCGTCACGCGGTCGCCGTGCAGCAGGCTGGCGAGCGCCTGCATGTCGAAGTTCATGGACGCATCTCGGCCGGCGACGATCTCGATGGTGATGGTGCCGGTGTCCGACACCACGATGGGCCGGTTGGAGAGCGTGTGCGAGGCGATGGGCACCAACACCCAGCCACCCAGGCCGGGGTGCAGGATGGGGCCGCCCGCAGACAAGGCATAAGCCGTGGAGCCCGTGGGCGACGACACGATCAAGCCGTCGGCACGGTAGTTGGCCACGAACTGGCCATCGATTTCGGCACGCAGCTCCACCATGCTGGCGGTGGCGCCCCGGCTCACCACCACCTCGTTGATGGCGTAGCCTTCGTAAATGGTCTCGAACTGCGGGTCGTGGGGGTCGGAGCCCTTGACCGGCCGCAGCACGGCGCCGGCCAACATGGCGCGGCTTTCTTCTTCGTATTGACCGGCCAGGATCAAGGGCAAGGCGGTGGCCAGGTCCTTGTGCTGGATGTCGGTGATGAAGCCCAGGCGCCCCTGGTTGATCCCCACCAGCGGGATGTTGAAAGGGGCGAGTTCACGAGCGATGTTGAGCATCGTGCCGTCGCCGCCCAACACCACGGCCAGGTCGCAATGGCGGCCGATCTCGCTGATGCTCAGCGACGGGTGGTCGGTCATCCCCGTGTTCAGGGCGGTGTCGCGCTCCAGCGAGACGTCGAGCCCGGCGCGGGCCAGCAAATGGGCCACGTCTTCGAGCACAGGGCGGATGCCCCGCGCCTGGTATTTGCCCACCAGGGCGGCGTGGCGGAATCGGCTGGGTTGGGTGTGGGGCATGCGGCAAATTACACCACAGCGCCCCGCCTGGCCATCACCCTCTGATGGCCCGTTCGGCGGCATCCTGACGCCTCGGCCCCGGGGGCAGGGGGAGCAAGTCACACGCCCGATCTGGGGCATGGCCGATGCGAGCCGCTTGTCCGTAGAATCAAGGCCATGTTGGATGATCGCGCGCGGACCCTGCTCAAAACCCTGGTGGAGCGTTACATCGCCGACGGCACGCCCGTCGGCTCTCGCACTTTGTCGCGCGCTTCCGGGCTGGACCTGTCGGCCGCCACCATCCGCAACGTGATGGCCGACCTGGAAGAGCTGGGCCTGATCGCCAGCCCGCACACGTCGGCCGGGCGCGTGCCCACGGCCCGTGGCTACCGCATGTTCGTCGACACCATGCTCACGGCCAGGCCGATGGGCCTGGGTGACCTGGCGGCCGATTCCCTGGGCAAAGTGCCCACCCACCTGCAAGCCGACCAGCCTCAGCGCGTGATCGCGAGCGCGGCCAACATGCTGTCGAGCCTGTCGCATTTCGTGGGCGTCGTGACGGCGCCACGCAAGGCCAGCATCTTCCGTCACGTGGAATTCCTGCGCCTGGGCGAAAAGCGCGTGCTGGTCATCCTGGTGTCGGCCGACGGCGACGTGCAAAACCGCGTCATCTTCACCGCCCAGGACGTGAACCAGTCGCAGCTGGTCGAAGCCAGCAACTTCCTGAACCAGCATTACTCGGGCCTGACCATCGACGAGATGCGCGACCGCCTCAAGCGCGAGGTGGACCAGTTGCGCAGCGACATCGCCCAGCTCATGCAGGCGGCGGTGCAGGCGGGGGGCGAGGCCGCCGCAGAAAGCACCGAACAGGTGGTGGTGGCCGGCGAGCGCAACCTGTTGACGGTGCAAGACTTCTCCAACGATCTGGGCTCGCTGCGCCGCCTGTTCGATTTGTTCGAGCAGAAAACCCAGCTCATGCGCCTGCTCGACGGCTCCAGCCGCGCCGAAGGCGTGCACATCTACATCGGGGGCGAAAGCCAGGTGGTGCCCTTCGAAGAGCTGTCGGTGGTGTCGGCCCCTTACGAAATCGACGGCCAGGTGGTCGGCACGCTGGGCGTGATCGGCCCCACCCGCATGGCCTACGACCGCATGATCGAGATCGTCGACATCACCTCGCGCTTGGTCTCGAACGCGCTGAGCCAGAAATAAACCTGATTCCCAACTTGTCGGGCCGCGAGAGGACGTGGGCCCGGCCTTGCCATGACACTTCCAAAGCCAACCACCCCAGGGACACCCTTCGCCGCCATCGCCTTGCTCATGAGCCTGAGCTTGGCGCACACCAGCCCCCAGGCCCAGACGCCAGGTCAGCCCCCCGCCGATGCCCCCATGTGGTCAGGGGTCTGGCAGGGCACCGTCGGTCGGGCCGACATGCGCTTGTGCCTGCAGGCGCAGCAGGAGCCGGGCGAAGACGTGGCCGGCACGTATTACTACAGCCGCTATTTGCGCCTGATCCCGTTGAGCGCCGCTGGTGACCCGACGGCCGACGGGCGCAAGGTCGTGCTCCATGAGTTGATGCCCTCCAAGGCCAAGCCGGGGGCCGGCCAGAAGACGCCCACCAAGGACGAAACCGTGGTCTGGCAGTTGCAAGCAAGCGCCGACGGAGAAGGCCTGGCGGGCACCTGGCGCAGCAACGCCAAGTCCTTGCCGGTGCAACTCAGCCGCGTGCGCCTGGAAAAGCCCAAGAACGGGGCCGACGGGTCGCTGTTCAGCCCTTGTGAGAGCGACGCCTTCAACCTGCCCCGGGAAAAGCCGGCGAAGGTGGTGAGCACCGAAGTGAAGCTCAAGGCCACCGGCGCGACTTACCAGCGGCTCACCTTGGACTTCGAGGGCCGCCAGGACGCCCGCATCCAGCATTTCGAGCTGCTGCGCACCGATGCGGCGGCGCAGAAGTTCAATGCCCGTCAGCGCCAGGCCTTGCAAAGCGACCAGTCGGCCTTGTTCGAGTGCGGTCGGGCCGTGATCGCCCGTTGGGGTCTGGGCGGTGACTACAACACCATGAGCGAGCCGGTTTTCATGGGCCAGCGCTGGTTGGTGGTCAAGCGCCAATCGGACGACTATTGCGGCGGCGCCCACCCCAACGCCTATGTGGGCTACGAGACCTGGAACCTGGAGGCGGGCCAGGTGGTCGACCCCTGGACCTGGTTCAACGCCAAGGCTGCGCGTTTCAAATGGGAGGGCAGTGGCCAGTCCCGTTACCAGACGATGACCATGGGCCCCATGGTGCGCCAGGCCCTGGCCAAAGTTTGGCCGCGCGAGGACGAAGAATGTGCCGACGTCGTGGAAGAGGGCGGGGCCTTCTCCTGGGACGCCTACCCCTCGGCCAAGGGCATGGTGTTCATGCCGCAACTGCCCCACGGGGCCATGGCTTGCCAGGAAGAAGTGACCTTGCCTTGGGCGCAAGTCCTGCCCTGGCTGAGCCCCAGTGGCCGCAAGACGGTGGACGCCTTGCGACAGGAATTCAGCGAGCCCCCCGCACGTTGAAGCGGAGGGCGGCCCTGCACCTACAATGCGGGGCTTCCTGCCAGGGGGCCTGTAGCTCAGTCGGTTAGAGCAGAGGACTCATAATCCTTTGGTCGTGGGTTCGAGCCCCACCGGGCCTACCATTCTTGAGCCAGGAATGGGCTTTCCTCTGGCTTGTGAGCCGGGCAGTGGCCCCCGGCCGTAAGAAGTGCTTGCGGTCGTGACCGACGCTTCCAGCGCGGCGGGCCGCCGGTCGGCGCTTGTCGGCGCGGCCACCCACTCAGGTGTGGCAACCATCACACATCTGAAACACGCTGGCCTTGGTTGCACCGAAATCCCCTGGGACAGGGCGATTTCCCTCGCTTACATCTGATGCAACTGCATGCAGCCCCTCCAGGGGGGCAATTGCATACTGGCTGTCACCGTCGCCTCAGGGCGCTGGCGGTGTCGTTCGTCCGGGAGTTGTTGTGCCGGGCTGCGCTTGCGCCCCCCTTCACACACCTGCCTGACCATGTTTGGTGCCCTCAAAGCCTTTCGCCGTGAGCCCCGCTCTGCCGCTGCGCCGCAGCAGGCCGGTGCTTGGCTGCATCGCGAAGAGGCCATCATGGGCACCGCCATCGGCGTCATCCTGTGGGCAGATGACCCGGGGCAGGGCGAAGCCGCGATCGACGCGGTCATGGCCGAGATGCACCGCATCGACCACGTCATGAGCCCGCACAGGCCTGAGTCCGAGTTGTCGCGCATCAACCGCGAGGCCCATGGCCAGGCGGTGCCCTTGTCCGAAGAAATGGCGGCCTTGCTGGCGCGCGCCCAGACCTTTGCCCGGCAGTCCGGCGGGGCCTTCGACATCACTTACGCGGCCGTGGGCCAGCTCTACGATTACCGCGCTGGCGTGGCGCCCACGCCGGAAGCCCTGGCGCTGGCCCGCCAGGCCGTGGGCCACCAACACCTGGTGTTGGACGAGTCAGCGCGCACCGTGCGCTTCGCCAAGCCCGGCATGCGCATCGACCTGGGCGGCTTTGCCAAGGGCCACGCGGTGGACCGCGCCGCCGCCATCTTGCGCGGCCTGGGCATCCGCCATGCGCACGTCAACGCAGGGGGCGACAGCCGCGTGATCGGTGATCACCGGGGCCGCCCCTGGACCATCGGCATCCGCGACCCGCGTCGCCCGGATCACATGGCGGCCGTGCTGCCCTTGCAAGACGTGTCGATCTCGACCTCGGGCGATTACGAGCGTTACTTCGAGCGGGCGGGCGAGCGCTTCCACCACCTCATTGACCCGGCCACCGGCCGTTCACCGCGTGACGTCCACAGCGTCACCATCCTGGCCGACGACGGCCTGACCACCGAAGCCCTGTCCAAGACGGTGTTCGTGATGGGCCGCGAGCGTGGCCTGGCCCTGATCGAGACCTTGCCCGGCGTGGACGCCATCGTCATCGACGCCCAGGGCGTGATGCACGCTTCTTCCGGTCTGGGGGCGCCCGCCTCCAGCCCTGACATGACCCCTCATGTCGCCCAGGCACAGCCCCACACGCAGGGCAAACGCCGGGCCCATGCCTGAACCCAGAGGAGATCCCCATGGTGCAGACCCCAAGCTTCCCCTTGTCCCGGCTGTTGGCGCCGGTGGCGCTGGCCTCGTTGACGCTCCTGGCCGCTTGCGGCCAAGGCGACAGCGAAACGCCCGACGGCAACGCCACGTCCCAGGCGCAGTCGCTGGCGGCGCTGGGCAAGGACGTGCCCATTGCTTACGCCAAGCGGGTCAACACCATTTCGGTCAACCCGACGAATGGCGCGCCCACCGCGCCTGGCGGCGACCTGATGATCCGCCCACTGTCGTCGCCCGTGGCCGACGAATACAACATCACCGAGCGCTTCACCAAGCAGGGCGACCAGCGCCTGGGTGACGTCACCAGCCCGCAGGTGTCTTACGACGGCAAGAAGTTGTTGTTCGCCATGCGTTGCCCTGCCTCCAACACCGCGACCATCAGCCAGTCCGGCACGGAGGTGAAGGCCTGCACGGGCCGCTGGAACATCTGGGAATACGACATGAGCGCGGGCAGCCTCACCGGCGGCACCTTCCGCCGGCTGACCAGCTCCACCACCGACGACGACGTCGACCCCACCTACCTGCCTGCCGGGCGCGGCGTGGTGTTCACCTCGAACCGTCAGGCCAAGTCCCACCTCAAGCAATTCACCGACGCCGATGGCACGGTGCGCAGCTACTACGCGCTCGACGAATACGAGCGTGAACGGGTCTTCAACCTGCACACCATGGACGCGGATGGTGCCCACATCGCGCAGATCTCGTTCAACCAGAGCCACGACCGCAGCCCGGTGGTGCGCCAGAACGGCGAGATCATGTTCTCGCGCTGGGACCACGTGGGGGGCCGCAACCATTTCAAGATCTTCCGCGTCAAGCCCGACGGCACCGACCTGTTCGTGGTGTACGGCGCCCACAGCGAAGGCAACAGCTTCCTGCACCCGCGTGAGATGGACCCGGAAGGCGCATACAAGGGCCAGGTCGCGTCTGACTTGATGCCGCTGTCGGGCTCGCGTGGCGGTGGCGCGCTGGTGTTCGTCGACGTCTCGAACTACTCCGAGCAGAACACCCCGGTGAGCCCGAACCTGCCGGGCCTGGGCGGCCAGTCGCAGCCCACGGCCCAGGCGTTGAGCACCGGGCGCGACATCTCTTACTACGGCCGCGTGACCACGCCTTTCCCTTTGTGGGACGGCACCGATCGTGTGCTGCTGTCGTGGACGCCTTGCCAGGTCAGCCGCAGTGGTCAGGCGGTGTCGTGTGCGGCCCTGAGCGAAGCGGAGCGCGCCCGGTTGTCCGAAGAAGGCCGCACGCGTGAAGAGATCCTCAACGACGAATTGAAGGACAACGTCGCGCCTTCCTACGCGCTGTGGATGTTCCAGCCCGCCGACAAATCTTGGAAGCTGGTGGCTTCGCCGCCTTCGGGCTACATGTACACCCACCCGGTGGCGCTGCAGGCCCGTGCCGAGCCCAGCGTGACCGAGCCCACGCCCGTCGACGCCGACCTGGCTGCCGAAGACAAGGGCCTGATCGAGGTGCGCAGCGTCTATGACACCGACCAGTTGGGCCGCATGGGCGACCCGGTGCTGGTGCCGTCTGACCTGGGCGAGGGCTGCACCGTGGCCATCCCCAAGGTGGCCCCGACCGACGCGCAAGACACCCGCGCCCAGATCGCCGACCTGGCCAGCATGAAGGACCCGGCCAACCGCGCATACGGCTGCGCCCCGGCTCGATTCATCCGCGTCTTCCGTGCCGTGGCGCCGCCTGATGGCTCCATGGGCATGCGTGCGGCCATTGGCGAGACCGACTTCGAGATGCAGCAGATCCTGGGTTACGCGCCCATCGAGCCGGACGGTTCGTTCAAGCTGAAGATCCCGGCCGACACCCCCATTGGCCTGGCGGTGGTTGACGCTTCGGGCCGCGCCTTCCAGACCCACACCAACTGGATCCAGGTCCGCCCGGGCGAGCGCCGCACCTGCGACGGCTGCCACAGCCCGCGTCGTGGTGGTGCCATCAACTCGGGCGCCGTGGTCAACGCCGTGCCCGACGCCTGGTTGCCTGCGATGAAGGCCCATGAATTGGGCGAGACCATGGCGGGCACCCGCACGCGCCTGTTCCCCTCGGCCTTGCTGGCCACGCCAGACATGGTCTTCAGCGACATCTGGGCCGACCCGAGCAAGGCCACGCCGCGTGCCGCGATCAGCCTCACCTACAGCGGGCTGGCGGTGGCGCCCACCAACGGCATCGTCAACTACCCCGAACACATCCAGCCCATCTGGACCCGTTCGCGTGGCACCGATGGCGTCGACACCTGCACCAACTGCCACAACGCCAGCGACACGCGGTTTGACCTGAGCGCCACCACGGCGGGCAGCGGGCGCCTCACGTCTTACGAGCGCCTGATGATGGGTGACCCGCTGCTGGACAGCAACGGCAAGCCGGTGTTCACGCTGCGCGAAGGCATCCCCATGCTGAACCGCAAGCCAGCCCTGGTCGACACCATGGCCAGCGAAGGCGACGCCGCCGGCCTGACCCGCAAGAGCCGTCTGGCCGAAATCCTGTGGGGTCAGACGCTGATGGCTGGCGCGAGCGCACGCACCACTTACCCCACGCCGCCGGCTCAGGCGCCCAACCATGCCAACTTGCTCAACGCGTCTGAGAAGCGCCTGCTGGCCGAATGGATGGACCTGGGGGGCAAGTACTACAACGACCCCTACAACGCCGGCGCCGGTGTGCGCACGATCACGGGCTTGAGCGAGACGGCGTTCACGCAGCAGGTCTTCCCGATTTTGAAGACCACCTGCGCCAACGGTTGCCACCAGGCCCTGGGCAGCAACGCCTCAGGTGCGTCGTTCCGCGACAACCGCTTCGTGCTGACCGGCGACGCCGAAGGCGACTACAACGTCACGCTGTCCATGATCAACAACGCCTGCGCGCCGGGCAGCAACCCGCTGCTCAGCCGGCCGTCCACCAACCCGCACCCCGCGGGGGCCACGGCTGCGGTGTTGTCGACAACCAGCGCCGCCTACGCCACCATCGCCAATTGGGTGCAAACTGGGTGCCCGTCGCGTTGAGCGCGAACGGCAACATGAAAAAGGAATCAGGCGGTGAGGCAGTGGGCAGTGCGTGAGCAATGGGGCCGGGGCAGGGCCATGGTCGCCTGGGCCTGGGTGGCGGCGGCTGCCTTGGGTTTGCAGGCATGCGGCGGTGGCGACGACTCCAGCAGCCCCTTGTCCAACCCGACCACGGTGGGCAACCCCGTGAACACTGGTGGTCAGAAGCTGTCGTTCGTGTATTTTCAGCGCTGCATCGAGCCCATCTTGCAGGCCACGCTGCCTGCCCTGCAAGGCGGTGGCGCCAACAGCTGCGCAGGCGCCGGCTGCCACGACAACGTCCATGGCACCGGTGGCGCCTTGCGTGTGGTGGTGGGGGCCGCGACGGTGGACTTGACCAACCCGGGCAACACGCCTGACGCGGTCCGGGCGACCGACATGTACAAGAACTTCTATTCAGCGCAGGGGGTCGTGGTGGTGGGGTCTGCGAGCCAGAGCCGGTTGTTGGCCAAGCCGTTGTTGACCGTGATCCACGGTGGCGGGCAGATCTTCGAAGACATCAACGATGTCAATGCCGCGCGCATCGCCTACTGGATCAATCACCCTGTTCCCCAAGGTCAGGACGAGTTCAGCGCCGCCGCATCGGTCATGTTCACGCCCCAGAACGTGAACACCGGTGCTTGCAACAGCCAATGAGCCTCACCATGCGGATGTACCGGCTTGCTGAAGGTTGGCGTTGGGTGCGCAAGGTGGCGTGGGTCGCGGCTTTGGCTCTGCCCATGAGCCTCTCCCTTTCCCCTGGCGCCGTGGCGGCCGATGCCTTGCCCACAGATTCGCCACCCGCCGTTGGCCCTGAGCGGCTGCAGATCACCGAGCCTTACCTGGAGCTGCACACCGGCCCGGGCCGGGGCTACCCCGTGAGCCACGTGGTCATGCGTCACGAGTGGGTGGTGGTCGAGTTGCGCCACACCGACTGGTTCCGTGTGCGCACCGACAAGGGCGTGGTCGGCTGGGCGGTGCGCGATCAACTGGCGTCGACGCTCACGGCCTCTGGCGTGCAAAAAACCTTCCGCGATGTGCTGGTCGACGACTTCCTGCGCCGCCGTGTGCACATGGGCGTGGGCTGGGGCCGCCTCGAAGGCGAGCCCTTGATCAAGGCCTTTGCCGGCGTGCGCCTGTCCGAATCCTTGAGTGTGGAAGCCGCACTCAGCCAGGTGCAAGGCAAGTTCGTGGGCATGGACGAGTGGCACCTGGACCTGGTGGCCGAGCCCTGGTCAGACCAACGCTGGTCGCCCTTCGTGGCAGTGGGCGTGGGGCGCTTCAAGCGCGAGCCCAACGCCAGCCTGGTCAACGACACCACCTTGCGGGCCAAGCAGGGCCACGCGGCCCTGGGGCTCAACTGGCACATCAGCGACCGCTTCATCGCTCGGGCCGATTGGGGCTTGCACACGGTCTACTACACCGACACCCTCACCAACGAATACCGCGCCTGGTCTCTCGGCGTGGCGTTTTTCTTCTGACACGGACACGGCCCATGTTTCACCGAACCCGCCCGACCGCTGCGCCCTGGCTTGGGGCCCTGTTGTGTGGCGCTTGCCTGACCGCCTGGGCCGACGAATCGCCCATCGTGCCCCAGGTGGACCCACGCGACGTGGCCGTGCCGCACATCCCCGCGAGAGACATCGAGGTCGGCCTGTTCATCGGCAGCTACGCCACGCAGAACTTCGGCACGAGCACCGTGCGCGGGGTGCGCCTGGGCTACGCCATCACCGAAGACTTCTTCATGCAAGCCCATTACGGGCAGACCCAGATCAGCGACGCCAACTACCGCAACATCCTGCCTGGCGGGCTGTTCTCTCAAGAAAAAGAGAAGTTGAGCTACTACAACGTTTCGGTGGGCTACAACGTCTTGCCAGGTGAGGTGTTTCTGGGCAGCAAGCGGGCCAAACCTGCCGCGCTGTACATCGTGGCCGGGGTGGGCAGCACGCGGTTCGACGACCGCTCTCGCCAGACCATCCATTACGGTGCAGGCTTTCGGGTGCACCTGTGTGACTGGGCCGCGTGGCAGATCGATGGGCGCACCCACAACTACTCGATGGACCTGTTGGGCAAGCAGCAAAGCACCCACAACCTCGAGTTCTCGACGGGTGTCACCTTCATTTTCTGAGGCCCACCATGCCAACGTTTGCCCATCGCCTGATCGCCCTGAGCCTGTCGGCCTGCTCGATGGCGGCCGTGCTGTGCGCGCCGACCGTGGCCTTTGCCGCGGCCGCCGTCAACGCCGCCGCGCCCGACTTCACGCTGCGCAGCGCGCAGGGCACGAACCTGCGCTTGCAAGAGTTGCGCGGCAAGGTGGTGCTGGTCAATTTCTGGGCCACCTGGTGCGGCCCATGTCGCCAGGAGATGCCCCACCTCAACCGGCTGCATGAGAAGTACGGCAAGTCGGGTTTCGTGCTGCTGGGCATCAACGTGGACGACGACCCCCGCAAGGCCCTCTCGGTGGCCGAAGAGTTGGGCATCCGCTTCCCGGTGCTGCTCGACACCGACAAGAAGGTGAGCGAAGCCTATGGCTTGCAAGCCATGCCCTCGACCTTCCTGGTCGACCGGGACGGCAAGCTGAGGCACCTGCACAGAGGCTACCTCAGCGGCTTCGAAGCCCAATACGAACAACAGATTCGGGAGCTGCTGCGATGAGCGCACGCGTGGTCATCCGTGGCCTGCTTGGGGCCTGCTGCGGGGCGGCATGGCTGGCCCTGGGGGGCTGCAGCATCCAGCCTTGGGTCAAGCCTTACGAACGTGAGCGCCTGGCTGACCCGATGATGAGCTTCACCCGGGGCAGCATGGCCGAGAAGGCCCGGGAGCATGCCCGCGATGTCCGCGAAGGTGCCCGTGGCGCCACCGACGTGCAAGGGGGCGGTTGTGGCTGCAACTGAGCGTCGATTCTGGCGGGCCGCCGGGCAACTGCTGCAACGCCTGCTGGGCGTGGCCGGCGGTTTGTTCGCGGTGGGCGCGGCCAAAGCCGTGGACCTGGGGCCGGACCAGGCTGAAGTGCTCTACCACCGCTACCAAGGCGCAGGCCTGCAGGCCTCCGGCCCGGCGGTCTTGGTGCGCAAGGGTTTTTTGGGCCACACGGCCGTCACCGGCACCGCTTACGTCGACGCGGTGAGCAGCGCCTCCATCGACGTGGTCACCTCGGCCAGCCCCTACAGCGAGCGTCGCACGGAATACGGGCTGCAAGCCGAACATGTGCATCGCGACGCGCGCCTCACGGTGTCGGCCAGCAACAGCAGCGAGCCCGATTACCAGGCCAGGCGCCTGGGCCTGGACGTGTCCCAAGAGGTGTTTGGCGGCATGTCGACCGTGTCCATGGGCTTCACGCGAGGCAATGACAACGTCAAGAAGCATGGCGAACCCACCTTTGCGCGCACCGCAGACCACTGGCAATACCGCGTGGGGGCCTCGCTGATCCTCACGCCGCGCTGCCTGGTCAGCGCCAACGCAGAAGCCATGGCCGATGCCGGCTTCCTGGGCAGCCCTTACCGCGTTGCCCAGGTGTTTGGGGCGACCGTGCCTGAGCGGGTGCCCGAAACGCGATCGGCACGGGCCATCAAGCTGCGTGTCGTGGGCGACCTGGGCTCGCGCAACGCGCTGCAAGCCGGCGTGCGCTATTACTGGGATTCCTGGGGCATCGCGGGCACCACCGTGGACGCGGTCTACACCCAACACGTGGGCCAGGCCTGGCTGCTGGACGCCACCGTGCGCGTGCACACCCAACGCAAGGCCGTGTTCTACAGCGACAACGCCCAGGCCGACACCCTTTATGTGTCGCGCAACCGGCAGCTGGGCAGCTTCCAGGACACCAGCCTGGGGGCCAGAGCCGCCTACACCTTCAAGCAAGTGCTGGGGCCCAACGACCTCACGGTCCACGGGGCGTTCGAGCGCGTGCGCTACAGCTACAGCGACTTCACCGACCTGCGCACCGGCCAGCTCTACCGCTACCACGCCAACGTGATGCAGGTTCACGTGTCGACCACCTTCTGACGAGGCCACCCATGTTTGCTCCCGCCCTGAACCGCATGCTTGTCGCGCTGACCGCCAGCGCGACCTGGGCGCTGCTGGCCGCACCAGCCCAGGCCGCCGAAGCGCCTGCCAGCCCTGCGACCGTGGCCCCGGCCGCCCCGCTCGACGACCGGGTGCAAGACCTCAAGCGCGATGTCATCCAGCTCAACCGCGACCTGCTGGTGCTGGAAGAAGAGCTGCTCTTCCCGGCCAGCACGCAGGTGGCCGTGTTCGTGTCGGTGGACGTCGGCAAGCTGTTTGCCCTCGACACCTTGCAGATCCGCCTCGACGACAAGGTGGTGGCCAACTACCTCTACACGGCCCGCGAGCTGGCCGCCTTGCAGCGCGGCGGTGTGCAGCGCGTCTACCTGGGCAACCTGAAGGTGGGTGAGCACGAACTCGTGGCCGCCTTCACCGGGGTGGGGCCACATGAGCGCGATTACAAGCGCGCCACGTCCGTGAAGTTCGACAAGGGCACCGAAGCCAAGTACATCGAGCTGCGCATCGAAGACACCACGGCGAAGTTGCAGCCCGAGTTCAAGGTCAAGGTCTGGCAGTGAGGCGTGATGCGGCGAAGCTCTGAGTCACCGTTGTTCAGCCTCCGGGCCCTGCTGCGAAGCGGGGCGATGGTGGCCTGCGTGTGGGGCGCCAGCCTGGCCGTGGGGCCACAGGCTCAGGCTGCTGATGCGCCCGCCTCGACAGCCGCCCCCCAACCGGGCACGGTGGCCGCCGACGGCCGACACCTCATCCTCGCGCCGCACTATGGCGACGTGGTGTTCCACCACCTGCAAGGTCTGCACTTCGACGCCATCTCGAGCCTGATGGTCTCGCAACACTTCCAGCGGCTGTCGCCCCATGACGACGAGGCGGAGCTCCTGCGCGGTGGTTTGTTGCTGAGCTATGGCTTGCACCGCGACGCCGGTGACATCTTCGCCCGCCTGATCGACCGCACTGGCACGGCCCCGGGTGTGCGTGACCGGGCCTGGTTCTACCTCGCCCGTGCCCGCTACCAGCGTGGCTTGTTCACGCAAGCCGAGACGGCCCTGGGTCGCGTGCAGCAGGCCTTGCCGCCCGATCTGGAAGACGACCGCCATTTGCTGCTGGCTCAGGTGCTCATGGCCCAAGGCCGTTACCCTGAGGCCGTCGAGGCCCTGCGTGCCACAGCCGACCCTTTGACGGCAGGTGCCCGGTACGCACGGTTCAACCTGGGGGTGGCTCAGATCAAATCGGGCGACCACATCCAGGGCACGGGCACGCTCGACGCGCTGGGCCTGGCGCCTGCACAAGACGACGAGCAACGCGCCTTGCGTGACCGCACCAACGTGGCCTTGGGCTTTGCCGCGCTGCGGGCCAAACAGCCAGGTGCGGCACGCCGCTACCTCGAGCGCGTGTCCATGGACGGCCCCGAAAGCAACAAGGCCCTGCTGGCCTATGGCTGGGCCGCACTCGACCTGCGTGCGCCGCAGTTTGCGCTGGTGCCCTGGCTCAAGCTGGCCGAGCGCAAGGCCAACGATGCGGCGGGGCTGGAGGCACGCATCGCCGTGCCCTACGCCTATGCCCAATTGGGCGCACGGGGCAGGGCGCTGCAACATTACGCGTCGGCCATCCGGTCTTTCACTCAGACCCAGCAAGACATCGACGCCGCCACGGCCGAGATCCAGGCTGGCAAGTTGGTGCAAGCGCTGCTGGCCGGCAACGCGCGAGGCGGGTTGGGCGAAGGGTGGCACATGGACCAATGGCCTGATGTGCCCCATGCGGCCCTGCTCACGCCGCTGCTGGCCCGCAACGACTTCCAGGAAGCCTTCAAGAACCTGCGCGACTTGCGGCAACTGGGTGAGCTGCTCCAGGCGTGGCGTCAGAAGATCGATGCCTTCCAGGACATGCTGGCCACGCGCCGTGTGGCGTTCGCTCAGCGCGAGCCCCTGGTGGACGCCCCTGCCCAAGCCGAGCGCGTGAAAGCCCTGCGGGCCAAGCTCGACGGCCTGAATGCCGAAGTGGCCGCTGCACAGGCCCAAGACGATGGCCAGGCATTGGCCAACGCCCGCGAGCGCGACTTGTTGGGTCGTTTGGCTCGGGCTCAGGCCATCGCAGCCACGCTGGACGATGCGCCCGAGTCGCAAGCCGCCAAGGACCGGGTCCGCTTGCTGAGCGGGCTCCTGAATTGGCAACTGGCCCAAGCCTTGCCGGACCGCCTCTGGGCCGCACAAAAGTCGCTGCAAGGCTCAGGCGCAGGTGTGCAAGAGGCCGAGTTGCGCCAGGCATCCCTGGTGCAAGCCATGGCCGACGAGCCCCGTCGCCTGGCGGGCTTCGAGGGCCGCATCCAAGGTTTGGCCAGCCGCATCGATCAGGCCTTGCCCGTGGTCACCGCGTTGGCGGCCGAACAGCAGGCGGCGGTGCAGGCGCTCGCCGTGGCCGCCCTCGCGCAGCAAAAGGACGTGCTGGGGGCTTACTTGGTGCAGGCACGTTTTGCCGTGGCCCAACTGTTTGACCACGCCACGGTCGACGATGGCCCCTGGGCCAAGCCTGTGTTGCCTCGAACGGGTGCGCTGGAAGACAGCGTGCCGCCAAGCGCCGAGTCCAAGGAGGCCGCCGATGCGCGCTGAGCTCAAGCTCACCTTGTTGGCTGCGGCCTGTTTGCTCAGCGCCTGTGGCAGCTGGGAGCGAGACCGCACCCCAGGCACCTTGGCCACCTTGCGCTACGAGCAGCTGGCGGTCGAGCCTGACCAGTTGGGGGGCACCAGCGAAGTCCAGGCCATCCGGGCCTACCAGCGCTTTCTGGACGTGGCGCCACAGTCGCCGCAAAGCGCGGAAGCCCGCCGCCGCCTGGCCGACCTGGAAATGGGCCGGGCCGACAAGGCCAGCGCCGACTCGCCGGACGCGGGCGCGCCCGACTACGCCGAGGCCAAGCGTCGCTACCAGGACCACTTGGCCGCCCACCCGCAAGACCCGCACCGCGACCAGGTGCTCTATCAGCTGGCCCGCGCCCAGGAGCAGACGGGCGAGTTGGAGGCGGCGCTCGCCACCCTCACGACCCTCGTCACCCAACACCCATCGACCCCTTACGCTGACGAGGCCCAGTTCCGCCGGGGTGAGTTGCTGTTCACCACGGGCCGCTACCCCCAAGCCGAGCAGGCCTACAGCGCCGTGCTGGCCGTGAGCCACCCCACGCCCTTCCGCGACCGGGCCATGTACATGCAGGGCTGGTCTCGCTTCAAACAAGGCCAGTTGGATGTGGCCCTGCAGTCGTTTCTCGGGGTGCTCGACGTCAAGCTGGGCAAAGACCCGGGGCGGGGCAACCTGTCGGAAGTCGAAGACCTCAGCCGCGCTGACCGCGAACTGCTGGAAGACACCTTCCGCGTTTCCAGCCTGTGCCTGAGCAGCCTCCAAGGCGCGGAGGGCATCGCCCCGCTGGTCAATTCGCCGCTGCGCCAAACCTACGCGTTCCACATCCATGAGCAGCTGGCCGAGTTCTACCTCAAGCAGGACCGCCCCAAGGACGCCGCGGACGCCCTGAGCCTGTACACGCGCCTGTCGCCGGACAATGGCCAGGCCGCACGGCTGGACGCACGCGTCATCGACATCGACGAACGCGCAGGCTTTGGCACCCTGGCCCTGGCGGCCAAGCGGCAGTTCGTCGAGCGCTATGGGGAACACGGCCCCTACCACGAAGCCAACCCCACGGCCTGGGAGCGGGCCCAACCCACGGTGCTCAAGCACCTGGTCGAGCTCACGCGGCACCACCATGCCCTGGCCCAGCAAAGCAAGCGTGCGGCCGACGTCAACGAAGCGGTTCGCCTCTACCGCCTCTTGCTCAACGACTTCCCCGAAGACACGCGCTCCGGCCACCACCATTTCCTGTTGGCTGAACTGCTGTACGAGAACGGCCGCTACGCCGAGGCCTTGGTCGACTACGAGCAAGCGGCCTACGCCTATGTCTGGCACGCTGAAAGCGCCGACGCCGGCTACGCTGCCTTGCTGACGCACGGGCAGTTGGTCCAGCGCGCACCGGCGCCTGAACGGCCGGCCTTGCAAAAGGCCGCGGTGGACAGCGCCTTGCATTTCGCGCAAACCTTCCCCAAAGACCCTCGGGTGGGACCGGTGTTGAGCGACGCCGCCGACAAGCTCTTCGCCTTGAACGACGGCGAACGCGCCGCCAAAGTCGCCCGCCAGGTGCTGGATTTGCAGCCCCCGGCTGGCGAGCCACAGCGCCGCGTGGCCTGGACCGTGATCGCCCACACCGCCTTTGAGCGCAGCGACTTCGCCGGGTCCGAACAAGCGTGTGCCCAAGCCTTGAAGCTCATGCCCGAAGGCAGCGCGGGCCGACGCGACCTGGTCGAACGGCAGGCTGCAGCCATCTACAAGCAAGGCGAACAGGCCCGTGAGGCCGGGCGCCTCGACGAGGCTTTGCTGCACTTCACCCGCGTCGACGCCATCGCACCGCAGTCCGGGGTGATCGCTCATGCGCAGTTCGACGCCGCGGCCGTTCAGGTGGCGATGAAAGATTGGGCCGCCGCTGCAGCGGCCTTGGAAGCCTTCAGCAAGCGCCACCCCAAGCACCCGTTGCAAGTGGAAGCCCAACGCCAGCTGGCCGGGGCCTACACCGAGCAGGGCAACTGGGCGGGCGCTGCTGCGGCGCTGGAGCGCTTTGCCGGCGCTTCGACCGACGCCACCTTGGCCCGAGACGCCCTGTGGCAGGCGGCCGAAATGCGCGAGAAAGCGGGGCAGCGTCCAGCGGCCACCCAGGCCTATGAGAAGCACCTGGCGCAAAGCCTGGCCTTGCGCCCGGTGCCCTTGTTGCCCGTGGTGGAGGCCCGCGCCCGATTGGCCCGGCTGGCCCATGAGGAGGGCAACCTCAAGCGCGAGCTGGCCCTCATGAAGGACATCCAGCAAGCCGATTTGCAAGGCGGCAACGCCCGCACCGACCGCACGCGCTACCTCGGCGCCATGGCCACCCTGGCCTTGGCCGAACCGGTGGCCGAGGCCTACCGCAAGGTCGCGCTCATCGAGCCCCTGCAAAAGCAGCTCAAGCTCAAGAAGGCCCGCATGGAAGACGCGCTCAAGGCCTATGCCCAAGCCACCGACTATGGCGTGGCCGACGTCTCCACCGCCGCCACCTACCATGTGGCGTCGATCTACCGCGATTTCGGCAAAGCCATGATGGCTTCCCAACGCCCCAAGAAGATGAGCGCTTTGGAGCTGGAGCAATACAACGTGCTGCTGGAAGAGCAGGCCTTCCCGTTCGAAGAGAAGGCCAGCGAGTTGCACGAGGTCAACGCGCGCCGTGCGGCCCAAGGGGTCTACGACCAGTGGGTGCAGCAAAGCTTCGACGCCCTGGGCGAGTTGTTGCCCGTGCGTTACGGCAAGCGCGAGCGGGGCGAAGCCCTCGACGTGCTGAGCACCCCGGCCACGCAATTGCCGGCTTCGGCGGCCGCGCTCGAACAGGCGGCACAGCAAGCCCCCAAACAGCCGGCGCGCTACAACGCGCTGGGCGTGGCGTACCGGCGACTGGGCCAGTTCGACAAGGCGCGTGCCGCTTACGAGCAAGCCATGGCGCTTGACGCCACCTACGCGCCCGCCGTGCTCAACCTGGGCATCCTGTCCGACCTTTACCAAGGGGACGTCAGCCGGGCCCAAAGCCTGTACGAACGCTACCTGACGCTCACCCCTGCTGGCGACGCCACCGTCACCAAGTGGGTCGCTGAAATCAAGAAGCGCAAGCCCGCCACGGCCGCGCCGGCTGCCACCCCACCGAAGGAGGCCTCATGAGCTCAGCCATGACACCGCTGTCGCGGCACGCGATGCCCTTGTGGGCCACAGCCCTGATGCTCGTGGCCCTGACCGCCAGGGCGGAAGACCGCGCCAAGATCGACGCCACGACCATCCTCGGCAACCGCGAGCTGCCCAAGGTGCTCTACATCGTGCCCTGGAAGAAGCCGGTGCCCGGCGACCTCAATGGCCGACCGCTGGTCAGCGTGGTCGACGAGGCCCTGGCCCCGTTGGACCGCGACGTGTTCAAGCGCCAGGTGCAGTACCAGGCGCAAGAGGTGGCGCACCAGCAAGCCATTCAGAAGGCCGCGCAAGCCGCCGCCCCACCAGCCGTCCCGCCGGCTGACCCGCCCGCCGCTGCGCCCCCGGCGCCCGCCGCTTCAGCCCCCTGAGCCCATCCTCAACGCATCGACGCCATCAGTTCAAGTCTCGGAGATCTCGCCATGAATGCCTTTCAAACCGCCGTCAAGTTCTTCCAGGACTGTGGCCTGTTCATTTACCCCAGCGTGTTGATCATGGCCGCGGGCCTGGCCATCGCCATCGAGCGCTTCATTTACCTCTCGCGCGCCCGCACCGACAACAGCAAGACCTGGTCGCAAATGCTGCCCTTGCTGCAAAAGGGCCAGTTCCGTGAGGTGCAAGCCCTGGCGGCCAAGTCCGACGCCGCCGTGGGCAAGATCGTCCACCACGGTCTGGAGCGCATGCAAAGCCCGGGTCGCCGCGAAGACTTTGACGCCGCCATGGAAGAAGGCATGATGGAAATCGTGCCGCGCCTGGAAAAGCGCACCCACTACATCGCCACCTTCGCCAACGTCATCACGCTGGTCGGCCTGCTGGGCACCATCATCGGCCTGATCAAGGGCTTCACCGCGGTGGCGCAGGTCAACCCGGCTGAGAAGTCCGAGATGTTGTCGGCCTCCATCTCGATCGCCATGAACAACACGGCTTTCGCGCTGATGGTGGCGATCCCCTTCTTGCTGATCCACGCTTACCTGCAATCGAAGACCAGCGAAATCGTGGACGGCCTGGAAGCCGCGAAGATGAGCTTCCTCAACGTGGTGACGCGCATCCGCGCCGAGCAACAAGCCGGCAGCAGCGCAGGTCGCTGAGATGGCTGCCCGCAACCGGCAGCTGCGCAAGAAGCACGCAGCGCACCTCGAGATCACCGCGTTCATCAACCTGATCGTGGTGCTGGTGCCCTTTCTGTTGTCCACCGCGGTGTTCTCGCACCTGGCGGTCATCGACTTGAGCCTGCCGCCGCCCAGCTCTGGCGTGGCCCAACTCAAGACCAACGACTTGCAACTCGAAATCGTGATCCGGCCCGACGCCATCGACGTGGGCGACCGCATCGGCGGCCTGATCGAGCACATCCCCAACCAGGGCACTCTCCCGGATGTCGCGGCACTCAGCCGCGTGGTGCAACAGATCAAGGCCAAGTTCCCCGACAAGACCGACGCCACCGTGCTGGCCCAGCCCAACACCTCTTATGACCACCTGGTGAAGGTGATGGACGCAGTGCGCGCCGGTCATGTGGTGCAGGGCAGCCAACTGGTGAAGGGC
>JBEEJT010000132.1:0-4410 GCA_041169085.1 Pseudomonadota bacterium
AAGATTCGATCAAGGAACTGCGCAAGGTCGTGTGGCCCACCCGGCCTGAAGCCACGCAGATGACCTTGTACGTGTTCGCGTTCGTCGTCATCATGGCGCTGTTCCTCTGGCTGACCGACAAGACCCTGGAATGGGTGTTGTACGACCTGCTGCTGGGCTGGAAGCACTGAAGCTGGTCCCCGCGAAACAAGCGCCATCTATCTAGCGAGGTTGATCCCCATGAGCGACGTTCAAACCACCTCCAACACCGCCGCACCGTTGCGCTGGTACGTGGTGCACGCCTACTCCGGCATGGAAAAGGCCGTCGAGCGCAACCTGCGTGAGCGCATCGACCGCGCTGGCATGCAGGCCCAGTTCGGCCGCATCCTGGTGCCCACCGAAGAAGTGGTGGAAGTCAAGAACGGCAAGAAGTCCGTGACCGAACGTCGTTTCTTCCCCGGCTACGTGCTGGTGGAAATGGTCATGTCCGACGACTCCTGGCACTTGGTGAAGAACACCTCCAAGGTCACCGGTTTCGTGGGCGGCGCCAAGAACCGTCCGGTGCCCATCTCGGAAGACGAAGTCATGAAGATCGTCAACCAGATGCAAGAGGGTATTGAGAAGCCACGTCCCAAGGTCGAGTGGGAAGTGGGCGAAGTGGTCCGCGTCAAGGAAGGCCCCTTCACCGACTTCAACGGTTCGATCGAGGAAGTCAACTACGACAAGTCCAAGCTGCGCGTGTCGGTCACGATCTTCGGTCGCGCCACGCCGGTCGAGCTGGACTTCGGCCAGGTTGAGAAGATCTGAGCCTCGGGCTCAGCTGCGCATGAAGGCCCTTCGGGGCCTTTTTCTTTGCCTGGACGCGCGCAGGGGCTTGCCAAGCGCGCAGTCAGCGGCATAGAATCACAGTCTTTCCCCCTCGCAGCGGGGTGGATGCGCTTTGCCTTGGTCAAACCGGGTGGTGCGCAGCCAGCACAACTGCCGTGACCAGCCGCCAACGAGAGGGCGGCATGAGGAGCCCGGATGGGCGCTGTGGCTGTCAGGCCCGGCGTTGAACCAGGCGCTAGCACTCGACCCATCCGACAGGCCGTTGGTGGGTTTCAGGAGAAAACATGGCCAAGAAGATTGTCGGCTTCATCAAGCTGCAAATCCCGGCTGGCAAGGCGAACCCGTCGCCGCCGGTCGGTCCCGCGCTGGGTCAGCGTGGTCTGAACATCATGGAGTTCTGCAAGGCGTTCAACGCCCAGACCCAAGGCGTCGAGCCGGGTCTGAAGCTGCCCGTGGTGATCACCGCCTTCGCAGACAAGTCCTTCACCTTCGTCATCAAGACGCCGCCGGCCACCGTGCTGCTGAAGAAGGCTGCCAAGATCGAAAAGGGCTCGCCGCGTCCTCAAGCTGACAAGGTCGGCAAGCTGACCCGCGCCCAGCTCGAAGAAATCGCGAAGACCAAGCAGAAGGACCTCACAGCTGCTGACCTCGACGCCGCCGTGCGCACGATCGCCGGTTCCGCCCGCTCGATGGGCATCATCGTGGAGGGTGTGTGATGGCCAAGCAAACCAAGCGTCAAAAGGCTCTGCCCCAAGTCGACAGCACCAAGCTGTACGCCCTGGACGAAGCCCTGACCCTGATCAAGTCGGCTGCCAACGCCAAGTTCGATGAATCCATCGACGTGGCCGTGCAGCTCGGCGTGGACGCCAAGAAGTCGGACCAAGTGGTGCGTGGCGCTGTCGTGATGCCCAACGGCACCGGCAAGACCAAGCGCGTGGCCGTGTTCGCCCAAGGTGCCAAGGCTGAAGAAGCCAAGGCCGCTGGCGCTGACGTGGTCGGCATGGAAGACCTGGCTGAACAAGTCAAGGCCGGCAACATCAACTTCGACGTGGTGATCGCCTCGCCGGACACGATGCGCATCGTCGGTACCCTGGGTACCGTGCTGGGCCCCCGCGGCCTGATGCCGAACCCGAAGGTCGGCACCGTGACCCCCGATGTGGCCACCGCTGTCAAGAACGCCAAGGCTGGTCAAGTCCAGTTCCGCGTTGACAAGGCCGGCATCATCCACGGCACCATCGGCCGTCGCTCGTTTGACGACGCCAAGCTCAAGGGCAACCTGGGTGCCCTGCTCGACGCTCTGAACAAGCTGAAGCCTGCCTCGTCGAAGGGCGTGTACCTGAAGAAGGTTGCCGTCTCGTCGACCATGGGCGTGGGCGTGCGTGTGGACGTCGGCTCGATCACCATCGGCTGATCGACCTGTCGCAAGACACTGTTGGCTTCACTCCAGTGAGGCCAGCCAACCCCCTCGCGAGTCTGGCGGGGTGAGGTTGAAAAGCATTGGTGGGCTGTCGTGGCGACACGGCAGGCCATCCAAGACCGTAGGTGCTGAAGGCGCGTGCTTGTACAGGCGTGTCGAAGGCTTAATCGAACAGCCTACGCAGATGGCGAACCCGCTGTTGAAGATTCCTGGTGCATGACCTGGGCGCAAGCCTGGGGTGTGGGCCTGGGTTCCGAGGCAGAAGGTCGCTGAAACCGGGTGTGCCCGGCTGGCGTTGGCCCCTGTGGGCGGGCGCCGAAGGGCACGTTTAAGGAGTAGACCTTGAGTCTCAATCGTACCGAGAAAGAAGCCGTGATCGCGGAAGTGGCTGCCCAAGCTGGCAAGTCGCAAACGCTGGCACTGGCCGAGTACCGCGGTCTCACGGTGGCTCAACTGGACCAACTGCGCAAGACGGCCCGTTCGCAAGGCGTGTATCTGCACGTTCTGAAGAACACCCTGGCTCGTCGTGCTGTGGCTGGCACCCCGTTTGAAGTCGCCGCCGAGAGCATGAGCGGCCCGCTGATCTACGGCTTCTCTGAAGACGCCGTGGCAGCAGCCAAGGTGATCGCTGACTTTGCCAAGGGCAATGACAAGCTGGTCATCAAGGCAGGCGCCTACGCAGGCAAGGCACTGGACGCCAATGGCGTCAAGTCGCTGGCCTCGATCCCCAGCAAGGAAGTGCTGCTGGCCCAGATCTGTGGCCTGCTGCAATCGCCGGTGTCGGGCTTCGCCCGCGTGCTGGCTGCTGTGGCCGAGCAAAAGGGTGGCGCTGCCGCCCCTGCCGCCGAAGAAGCTCCTGCTGCCTGATCGCTCGGGCATACCGCATTCAACTTTTACCGATTTTAGGAACCCAAAATGGCATTCGATAAAGACGCATTCCTGACCGCCCTGGACAGCATGTCCGTGATGGAACTCAACGAGCTGGTCAAGGCCATCGAAGAGAAGTTCGGCGTGTCGGCCGCCGCCATGGCTGCCCCCGCTGCTGGTGGCGGTGCTGCTGCTCCGGCCGCTGAAGAGAAGACCGAATTCAACGTCGTGCTGACCGACGCTGGCGCCAACAAGGTTGGCGTGATCAAGGCCGTGCGCGAAATCACCGGCCTGGGTCTGAAGGAAGCCAAGGACCTGGTCGACGGCGCTCCGAAGAACGTCAAGGAAGGCGTGGCCAAGGCCGACGCCGAAGCCGCTGTCAAGAAGCTGGTGGAAGCCGGCGCCAAGGCCGAACTCAAGTAATTCGAGTTCCGGTCTGCAGGCCAGCCGCTCCGGTTGGCCTGACAGCTGCCTCCAATAGCCGCCCTCGGGCGGCTTTTTTCATGGCCAATCCACTTCTGTCGCGCCCATACGCCTTTTTTCTTGAGCATGCAAGCGGGTTGCCGCCCACAAGTTGGTGCGCTTGTGTTAATATGGTCGGTTCGAGTGTTCTCTGATCCGACTGCGGAGAACCGGTTTGGTCGAGCCGCTGCGTAGATCCACAAATACGCAGAGGTTGTCAGCCAGCGGTTGGTAGTGGCCAACCACCAAGCCTCAGGTGCAATGCCTGAATGGCCAGTCGCCGAACGCACAGCCTCATCCGATCCGGCCAGATTGGGTGCGGGCCCGAATTCGAAACGAAGCCTCACGCAGGCTTCGAAACGGAGAGTTTATGGCGCAAGCAACCCCCTACAGCTACACCGAGCGCAAGCGGATCCGCAAGAGCTTCGGCAAGCGCGGCAGCGTGCTCAACGTTCCTTACCTGCTGACCATGCAGAAGGACTCGTACGTCGCATTCCTGCAAAAAGACGTCCCGCCGCAGCAACGCAAACCCGAAGGCCTGCAGGCCGCCTTCCTTTCGGCGTTCCCCATTGTTTCGCACAATGGCTTCGTCGAGATGAAGTTCATCGAGTTCAACATCGCCAAGCCGGCGTTCGATGAGCGTGAGTGCCAACTGCGGGGTCTGACCTTCGCCTCTGCCGTGCGCGCGCGCCTGCAGATGATCATTTATGACCGTGAGACCTCGACGGCTCAGTCGAAGGTGGTCAAGGAAGTGAAGGAACAAGAGGTCTACATGGGCGAAGTGCCCCTGATGACCGACTACGGCTCCTTCATCATCAACGGTACCGAGCGCGTCATCGTGTCGCAGCTGCACCGTT
>JBEEJT010000133.1:0-2794 GCA_041169085.1 Pseudomonadota bacterium
CGCGGCGGCCGTGTAATTGGCGATGCCTTTGGTGTCCAGCGCGGTCGGGTCGACATTCATGCCGACACCAGGCTGGAACACATTGACCACCAGCAGCCCCAGGGCCAGCGCCAGGGTCGACAGCACCTCGAAGTAGATCAGGGCGCGGGTGCCGACCCGGCCCAGCTCCTTCATGCTCTCCATCTTGGCAATGCCCAGCACGACCATCGCAAAGATGACCGGCGCAAACACCATCTTGATGAGGCGGATGAAGGCGTCACCCAGGGGTTTGAGGTCGGTGGCGAAATGGGGGTAGATCACCCCCAGGATCAGACCGGCGAGCACGCCGATGATCACCTGCACATAAAGCTTGCCAAGAAAGCGAGGCATGGTGGAGTCTCCAGAAAATGGGTGTGGGGAGCGAGGGCCCTCGGGCAGGGCCCTGTGGATGAGCGCCCCGGGGCTCAGGCCAGCAGGCGGGCGCAGACGGCCTCGGTCACCTGGGCCGTGGTGGCACGGCCCCCCAGGTCACCGGTGTGCAGCGCGGGGTTGGCCGTGACCTGCTCGACGGCGGCCATCAGCTGGCGGGCGGCCTCGGCCTCACCCAGGTGCTCCAGCATCAGCACGCAGCTCCAGAAGGTGCCCACCGGGTTGGCCAGACCCTTGCCCATGATGTCGAAGGCCGAGCCGTGGATAGGCTCGAACATCGAGGGGTAACGGCGCTCGGGATCGAGGTTGGCCGTGGGCGCGATGCCCAGGCTGCCGGCCAGGGCGGCGGCCAGGTCACTCAGGATGTCGGCGTGCAGGTTGGTGGCCACGATGGTGTCCAGCGAGGCCGGGCGGTTGACCATGCGGGCCGTGGCGGCGTCCACGATTTCCTTGTCCCACTTCACGTCGGGGAAGTCCTGGCTCACTTCTTGAGCCACCTCATCCCACATCACCATGGCGTGGCGCTGGGCGTTGCTCTTGGTGATGACGGTGAGCTGCTTGCGGGGGCGGGACTGGGCCAGCTTGAAGGCGAAGCGGATCACGCGCTCCACACCGGCACGGGTCATCATCGACACGTCGCAAGCGGCTTCGATGGGGTGGCCCTGGTGCACCCGGCCCCCCACACCGGAGTACTCGCCTTCGGAGTTCTCACGGACGATGACCCAGTTCAGGTCCTCGGGGCGGCAGCGTTTCAGCGGAGCATCGATGCCGGGCAGGATGCGGGTGGGGCGCACATTGGCGTACTGGTCGAAGCCCTGGCAGATTTTCAGGCGCAGGCCCCACAGGGTGATGTGGTCCGGGATGTCGGGGTCGCCAGCCGAGCCGAACAGGATCGCATCCTTGTGGCGCAGGGCGTCGAGGCCATCGGCCGGCATCATCACGCCGTGGGCGCGATGGTGATCACCGCCCCAGTCAAAGTGCTCGAACTCGAAGGCGAACGTCTTGTTGGCCTGGGCCAGGGCCTGCAGCACCTGCTGCCCGGCGGGCACGACTTCCTTGCCGATGCCATCTCCGGGGATGGTGGCGATGCGATAGGTCTTCATGGGGGATCTCCGTGATGGGGGTCTGGTCAAGGGCCTCAATGTAGAAAGGCATCAAACCCCACAATCACGCAGAAAGTGAATCCATCCTTAACCTGCGGTTAAGATCGAAAACCCGTCTTCCCTCTGAGGGAGCGCCAGCCCGACATCGGGCTTCAGGGCTTTCCCGCATCGCCCGCCCTCCTGAAAAAACCCTCGCAAGCCCACCATGAGCACCGGCATCCAGCCCGCAGACCTCAGCTTCTTTTCCGCCCTGGCCTCGGCCCCCAGCCTCAGCGCGGCAGCGCGCGAGCTCGGCATCACCACCCCGGCCGTGAGCAAGCGCCTGGCGCAGATGGAGACCCGCCTGGGCATCTCGCTGGTCAACCGCACCACGCGGCGCATGAGCCTGACGCCCGAGGGCGAGCTCTACCTGGGTCACGCCCGCCGCATCCTGCAGGACATCGAGGACATGGGCGCCCTGCTCGGCCAGTCCAAGGCCACACCCGCGGGCCTGCTGCGCGTCAATGCCACGCTGGGCTTCGGGCGCAGCCATGTGGCCCCCCTGATTTCCACCTTCGTGCAGACCCACCCGCAGGTGGACGTGCAACTGCAGCTCTCCGTCAACCCGCCACCGCTGACCGACGACGCCTTCGACGTCTGCATCCGCTTTGGCGCCCCACCCGACAGCCGGGTCATCGCGCGGCGCATCGCCCGCAACAAGCGCCTGCTGTGCGCCTCGCCGGCCTACCTTGCCAGGCACGGCGAACCCCGCACCCCCCACGACCTCACCCGCCACAACTGCATCGGCATCCGCCAGGGCGAGGAGGCCTACGGCATCTGGCGGCTGAGCCATGGCCGAGGCGCCAGCCTGGACACCGAGGCCATCAAGATCCGCGGCTCCCTGACCACCAACGACGGCGAGATCGCCCTGAAATGGGCCCTGGCGGGCCACGGCATCGTGATGCGGGCCGAGTGGGACCTGCACCGGCACCTGCAGGGCGGCCAGCTGGTGCAGGTGCTGCCCCAGTACCGCACGCCGGACGCAGACATCTACGCCGTCTACCCGCAAAGCCAGCAGATGTCGACCCGCGTGCGCGCCTTCGTCGACTTCATGGCCACCAACCTGCCCTTGCTGGCCGATGGCGACGACGCCTGAACGCAAAAAGGCGCCCTCGTGGGGCGCCCTGCAGCCTGGCCGTGCGGCGAGTCAGCTCGTCACTTGATGAAACGCACCTGGGCGTTGATCTTCTCAAGCACGGGCTGCTTCTTCTCACGGAAGCGTGCCTTGTTTTCCTCGATCAGGT
>JBEEJT010000134.1:0-6937 GCA_041169085.1 Pseudomonadota bacterium
AGCACGGATGGCGTCCAACACGCCATGGCCGGTGTTCATGGCCGCGATCCACTGCGACTCCAGGCCTTCGTAGTCGGCCACCACGGTGTAGTAGCCCTTGGTCAGTGCCGACTTGAAGAAGGTCTTGTCGAACAGGTTGCCCTTGAGCAGTTCACCCGAAGGCGAGCAGTTCAGGGTCAGGCTGTCGTAGAAGGATTGGTAGGACACCAGCTTCTTGCCGGTGGTGGACACCGTCTTGGGCACGAAGAACGTGGTCACCATGGCCACCGGCTGGCCCTTCTGGCCGGACGAGCGGTACATGATTTGCCAGCCTTCCTTCACGTCCGACCACAGCGACGAGGCGGGCAGGGCGCGGTAGCGCAGCACGGTGCCGGGTTGCACGGCAGACAGCTCGGCTTCACTGGGCGACGTGTAGAACGCGTCGGCAGCGGGCTTCACGGCCTTGTCGGCGGTGGGCATCTGCTGGGCAGCGGCTTGGGCAACCTGGGTCAGCGACAGGGCGCTGAGGCAAGCGATGCTGGCGAGTTGGGCCAGGCGATTCACGATCTTGGTCATCTGTGTCCTCTTTCAATCAGTCGGTGTTCCGGGCTTTTGCAAGCCTCTGCGGCTGATTGGAAAGGGCGATGCCAAATGCTCGCCTTGAGGTTTTCCCGTGAGCTAGGGTTGTCCTCCTCCCCTGAGCTTAGGGGGATGAGGCAGATCGTTGGCCGGATTGACCACAGGATTGGCCGGATTGGCTGATGGGGCTCAAACCGCGCTGACCTGAACCTCTTCTGGCGTGGTGTCTTCCGGACAGGGCTCAAGGTCTGGCTGGGGGTGAAGCCAGTCCAGCAAGGGTTGGGCCCAAGGCAAGTGCGTGGGCGCGCGCAGCCCCTCCGCATGGGCCATCTGGGCCCCCAAGGTCGTGACGGTCGCACCCAGCGCCATGCCCAAGGACAAGGACAAAGTGCGGAGTCGGCGCAGGCGTTGAAGGCGGGGGCTCATGGCACGCGATCTTGCCACCAATGGCGTGGGTGCAGCTGTCAAAGGAGGCCCCCGTGGCGCATCAGAAACTGTCGCCTGGCACGCGCACCCAGCCTTCCATCACGATGCGGGCGCTGCGGCTCATGATGGCCTTGGTGACCGTCCATTGGCCGTTCACCTGCTTGGCCTGCGCGCCCACGCGCAAGGTGCCAGAGGGGTGGCCAAAGCGCACGGCTTCGCGCTCGCCCCCACCGGCCGCCAGGTTCACCAGCGTGCCAGGGATGGCGGCCGCCGTGCCGATGGCGACCGCGCAGGTGCCCATCATGGCGTGGTGCAGCTTGCCCATGGACAGGGCGCGGACCAGCAGGTCCACATCGCCCGCGTTGATCGTCTTGCCGCTGGACGCGGTGTACGGCGTGGGCGGGGCCACGAAGGCGATCTTCGGCGTGTGCTGACGGGTGGCGGCTTCTTCCGGGGTCTTGATCAGGCCCATGCGCAGGGCGCCGGCCACACGGATGGCCTCGAAACGCTTGAGGGCCTCGGGGTCGGTGTTGATCTGCTCGCGCAGCTCGGTGCCCGTGTAGCCGATGTCGGCCGCGTTGACGAACACGGTGGGGATGCCCGCCGTGATCATCGTGGCCTTGAAGGTGCCCACGCCCGGGACGGCCAGGTCATCGACCAGGTTGCCGGTGGGGAACATCGAGCCACCTTCGTCGCCGTCGTCGGACGGATCCATGAATTCCAGCACGATCTCGGCGGCAGGGAAGGTCACGCCGTCGAGTTCGAAGTCGCCGGTTTCCTGCACCTGGCCGTTGGTCACGGGCACGTGGGCGATGATGGTCTTCTGGATGTTGGCTTGCCAGATGCGGACCACGCACGTGCCGTTTTCAGGGATGCGGGCCGGGTCCACCAGGCCTGCGTGGATGGCGAAGGCGCCTGCTGCCGTCGACAGGTTGCCGCAGTTGCCCGACCAGTCCACGAAGGCCTTGTCGATGGAGACCTGGCCATAGAGGTAGTCCACGTCGTGGTCGGGCACGCTGGACTTGGACAGGATCACGCACTTCGATGTGCTCGAGGTGGCGCCCCCCATGCCGTCGATGTGGGCGCCGTAAGGGTCGGGGCTGCCGATCACGCGCATGAACAGCTTGTCGCGGGCTTCGCCTGGCTGTTGGCAGCTGGCAGGCAGGTCAGCCAAACGGAAGAACACGCCCTTGCTGGTGCCGCCGCGGATGTAGGTGGCGGGGATCTTGACTTGTGCGGGATGGGCCATGGTCACTGGTTTCGGTTCGGTGAGTGCGGACGGAATCGTTTTGCGGATTTTCGCTGTTTTACCGGGCGCGTGGGGGTTCACAGCTGCTCAAGTTGGTCGCCCCTGAGCCCCACGAGCAGGGCCCGACCGCCAGCATCGACACGGAACTCTGCATAACGAGCGCGCGACCACCGTGCGGCCTCGCCCTCCTTGAAGTAATAGGCATCGGTCACCAGCTGCCAGTCACCACGTTTGCGGACCAGGCGCACGACCAGCTCGTTGCTCTGAAGCGTCTCGCCCTGGTGCTGACGCAAGGCCGTGGCCACGCCCCGCTGGTCGACCTGGAACACGAGGCGAATGGGCGACGTGTCCGGTTGTGACGTTGTCGACCAAGGCCCCGTGTCGAACCGCAAGGCCATGTAGTCGCCCTGCATCAGCGACCTGGGGTCGACAGGGGCCAGGGCCACGAAGATGGGGCGTCCGTCCCGGATGAGCGTCTCGCTTTTCCAGATGCCGACATTGGCGGCCAACAGCGTTGCCAGGAGCGCCAACGCCAGGCCCCACGCACGCTCACCCTGGGCAGGCCTGGGGCGCGCAAGGGTGGCTGCGTCGGTGTGGGCATTGGCCAGGTGGCCCCAGGCCGCCAACAGGCCCAGCAGCAGGCCCGCTGCGACCAGCACCAGCGCCTTGGTGGCCAGCGGCCAGGCGAGTTGGTGGTAGAACGCGCCCACCACCCACAGCGCCACCAGGCCAACCCCAGTGGCCATGCGTGTGCGACCGGTCGTCAGGCAGGCTGACGCCACCAGCAAGACACCCCCCAGTGCGGGCATGAAAGCGGCCAAAACGCAGGCCACGGTGGCCAGCCCGGCGCACCAGGGCTGCCGCCACGATGGCCAACGCCAGGCCAGCCACATGGCGGCCAGCAGCGCGGCCGAGAGCGAGCCGAGGTGGAGCCCCTTGATTTGCCAGGCCGCCTGGAGCCCGTGAGCGGCGTGGGCGCCGTGCAGTTTCAAGGGCTCGCTGAGCAGAAACGTCGAGCCCGACCACCAGGCCAGCGCAAGCAGGGTCGATGCGATCCAGCCATGGCCCGCGTCTTCGAGCACGCGCAGCACCGAGGGTGGGGTGGCACGCCATGTCAAAGGCACGGCGACGGCGCCCAGCCACACCACCACCAGCCCATGCAGGGACACCCAGAAGCTCAATCGGTGCTGATCGCCACCCCACCGGGCACCGGTGTTGAGCGCCATCAACAGGAGCGGCGGCGCGATGGCGCCCAAGAACGCGCGAACCCAGGCTTGGGGCACGCAGCAAGCCAGCAACAGGCTGAGCAGGCCCAGGACACCACACAGGTGACCTTCCGACAAAGCCTTGCTCAAGCCCCATCCGAAAAGGGCCAGGCCTGCCAGCAGGGTCGGCACGCCCAGCTGTTCGAGGAATGGGGACCGGTGGCTGGCCCGGAGCAAGGCGATCGCGCCACCCAACATGAACACGCCGGTGACCAGGGCGATCTCCCGCTCATGCAACAAGGGGCCGAGCAGCAAGGTGGCCACGGCAAAAAAGGGGATCGCGGCCAGCCACGCCCCCAGCGCGCTGAGCAGAACGACTGGCCAGGGGCGCGGGTTCATGGGGTCACCTCATTGGGCTGGGCTCGGCTGGCGACATGCATCACCCCTTTCACGGTGGCGCCCAACATGCCGGCAGCCGACAGGCCCAGCAGCAGCCAGGCGGCCAGATCGAGCCCGCTGCTGCCTTTGAACAGCAGATCAGCCCATCCGCTGAACAGGCACACGTTCAATCCGAGGGCCACGGTGCTGAGCCCGTAAAGGTCAAACCATCGGGGGCGTGACAGCACCACGGCCGCGGCGCTCAGGGTCAACAGCCCCAGCCCGTACAGGGGCGACCCTTCGCTGGTCATCAAGCTGGCGACGGCCGAGCTGGTGACGGCGACCACGGTGAAGGTCAGCGCCAGGCGATGGCTCCACAGGCCTGCGCCCGTCCATGGGCGTGCGTGCGGGCTCGTGGCGCCCACGATCAGCCAGGACAGGCCCCAGGCCAGCAGGTGGGTGCTGACCTCCAGGTCGCTGGTCCGCCAGATGCGGCTGGTGTGGGCAACGACCCACAAAGACAGCCCGGTCATGGCCACCGTGACCCAGGCGGCCCATGCGGCGTCGTGGCGGACACTCCAGGCCAGGGGGAGCCCGAGCAGGGCCCACCACGCGAACAGCTGCCAAGGGTCGGCGCCGGTTTGGTAGGTTTGCCCCACATGGGCCAGCAGGCCGCCACTCAACAGGAACAGCAGCAGGCCTGCTGGTGTGCGCCAGGCGCGGCGACTGCGGGCAGCCCAGGTGCTGGCCACCATAGCGGCTTGCAGCAGCCCGAATTGGGTGATGCGCCCGAGTGAGTCCCAGTTGGCCGCCAGCCAGAAGATGACGCCCAACCCGGTCAAACCGGCCGCCAGGATGGCAGTGGCGCGGACCAGCGGGGCGTTCAGATCGCCTTCGTCGTGTGAGGTGTTGTTCATGGGCGCATGGGGCCACACCTTGGTGCTTGGGGTGGCGGGTTGAAGTTGGCGTGATCTGGAAAACGGGAGACCTAGGGCATCACCCACCGCGTGTTCGCGGGACGGGAAGCCTCGGGGCATGCAACGCTTTGTGGTTATGCATCATGTCTGCATTCCCGAAAAGATGTTGGATAGGAGTCAAAACATGCGTTGGAGCAGACAGCTGAGTGTGGTGGGGTGTGTGGTGGCCATGGCTGCCGGTGCAGCGCACGCAGAGCCCGAGAAGTTCAAGCTCGACGATGTGGCCCGTGCGGCCTTGGGCAGCTTGGGCGACGTGGCCCGACACAAGGTCAAGCGCTGGCAGACCGAGGCTTTGTTCGCCACGCCCACCAACGACGTGATCGTCGAATACCAGGACGAAGTCGGCAACGACAAGGCACCCGACCGCAAGGAAACCCGCGAACGCCGGGGCGCGCGCAAGCATGGCTTGCGTCAACGGCTGGGCTCGGACGCCGAAGACATCGACGATTACGAATCCCTGCCCATGTCGTTCAAGCGCATGCGCAGCCACCGTGCCATGGCGGCCCTGCTCAACGACCCCGATGTGAAGGCCGTCTACCCCAATGAGGCCCACAAGGCGCTGGGTGCCCAGGCCTTGCCGCTGATCGGCCAGCCGTATGCCGCTGGCGCGGGCTTCCAGGGTGAAGGCACCACGGTGGCCGTGCTGGACAGCGGGCTCGACTACAGCCGCGCGGCCTTTGGCAGTTGCACCGCGCCGGGCAAGCCTTCGACTTGCCGTGTGGTGGCGGCCCAGGACATCGCTTTCCCGGATTTCCTGCGGGACCGGGGCTCGTACCACGGCACCAACGTGGCCGGCATCATCGCGGCGGTGGCGCCGAAAACCAAGCTCATCGGCTTGGACGTGTTCACGGGCGATTCGGCCATGAGCGCAGACCTGGTCAAGGCGGTGAACTGGGTGATCACCAACAAGGCCAAGTACAACATCGTGGCCATGAACCTGAGCCTGGGGGCTTCGACCACCAGCGCCACGGATTGCGCCAGCTCCTGGGCGACGACGCCTTTCGCCAACGCGCGGGCGGCCGGCATCATCCCGGTGGTGGCTTCGGGCAACTCGGCGATCAAGACGGGCATCTCCGTGCCGGCTTGCACCCCCGGCGCTGTGAGCGTGGGCGCCGTCTACGACACCGCAGGTGGCAGCCTCAGCACCTCGACTTGCAGCGACACGGGCGTCACCGCCGACCAGGTGACTTGCTTCAGCAACAGCGCAGCCAACCTCGACTTGCTGGCGCCGGGCGCAGGCATCACGGCTGCTGGCATCACGATGACGGGCACGTCGCAGGCCTCGCCGCACGTGGCGGGCGCCATCGCCGTGCTCAAGGGCAGCAACGCCGCCCCCAACGACACGGTTGACCAGACGCTCAGCCGCCTGAAGTCGACGGGCAAGCCGGTGACCGACACCAAGAACGGCGTCGTCATCCCCCGCATCGACCTGTGGCAGGCCATGCAGACCTTGGGTCAGCCAGCGCCTTGAGCCGGTCGTCAGGCCAAGCACCAAACGAGAACGCCACGGACCTGGGTGAACCAGGACCGTGGCGTTTTGCCTTGGTGGGGTGAGGCGCCCCCGGCGCCTCGGGCCGCTTACTTGTTGGCGGCCAGGAAGTCCTGAGCGAAGCGCTGCAGCACGCCACCGGCTTCGTACACCGACACCTCTTCGGCCGTGTCCAGGCGGCTGGTCACGGCCACGCGCTCGGCGTTGCCATTCTTGCGGTGGATGACCAGCGTCAGGTCGGCGCGGGGCTTGAGGTCGCCTTCCACGTCAAACGTTTCGGTGCCGTCCAGGCCCAGGGTCAGGCGGGTGGTGCCCGGCTTGAACTCCAGGGGCAGCACGCCCATGCCGATCAGGTTGGTGCGGTGGATGCGCTCGAAGCCTTCGGCCACGACCGTCTCGACGCCGGCCAGGCGCACGCCCTTGGCGGCCCAGTCGCGCGAGCTGCCCTGGCCGTAGTCGGCCCCGGCCACGATGATCAGCGGCTGCCGCCGTTCCAGGTAGGTCTCGATCGCCTCCCACATGCGCACCACGCGGCCCTCGGGTTCTATGCGCGCCAACGATCCCTTCTTCACCTGGCCATCCACCACCGCCATCTCATTGACGAGTTGCGGGTTGGCAAACGTGGCGCGCATGGCGGTGAGGTGGTCGCCCCGGT
>JBEEJT010000135.1:0-4345 GCA_041169085.1 Pseudomonadota bacterium
GTGTAGTACAGGATGCGTTCGGTCGTGGTGGTCTTGCCGGCGTCAATGTGAGCCGAGATACCGATATTGCGGTAGCGCTCGATCGGGGTCTTGCGTGCCATAGGTCACTCCAGATGGGGAAAAAGCGCCGGGCGCGATTCACGCGCGCCGGACGCTTGGTTGGCGCCGGCGTCAGCAGGCGGCTGACGCGGGCACCCGGTGGAAGATCAGAAACGGAAGTGCGAGAAGGCCTTGTTGGCTTCGGCCATGCGGTGCACTTCGTCACGCTTCTTCATGGCGCCACCACGGCCTTCAGCGGCTTCCAGCAGTTCGTTGGCCAGACGTTGGGCCATCGACTTTTCCGAGCGCTTGCGGGCCGATTCCTTCAGCCAGCGCATGGCCAGGGCCATGCGACGGATGGGGCGAACTTCAACGGGAACCTGATAGTTCGCACCACCCACGCGGCGGGACTTCACTTCCACCACGGGCTTGATGTTGTTGATGGCGATGTTGAAGATTTCCAGCGGATCCTTGCCAGCCTTCTTCTCGACCTGTTCCAGGGCGCCATAGATGATGCGCTCTGCAACGGCCTTCTTGCCGGATTCCATGATCACGTTCATGAACTTGGACAGGTCGACCGAACCGAACTTCGGATCGGGCAGGATTTCACGCTTGGGTACTTCGCGACGACGAGGCATTTCGTTTCCTTTCAATGCTTCAGTTGATGCGGGCTGGTTCGCGGAACCTCTTTGCCTGCATCTGGCGGCTGATCAACAGCCCCCACTTACTCGGTACAGACCGGACACCCGGACCTGACCGCCACCTCGGCCTTCTCTTCGACCAGCTTGCCACCTGAGGGTGACACCGCCGTGAATCAGAGACGCCGACTTTGTTCTCAGACGGCTGATTAAGCCTTCTTGGGACGCTTCGCGCCGTACTTCGAGCGCGATTGCTTGCGGTCCTTGACGCCTTGCAGGTCAAGGGAGCCACGCACGATGTGGTAACGCACACCGGGCAAGTCCTTCACACGGCCGCCGCGCACGAGCACGACGCTGTGTTCTTGCAGGTTGTGGCCTTCACCGCCGATGTACGAGATGACCTCGAAACCGTTGGTCAGACGCACCTTGGCGACCTTACGCAGAGCCGAGTTCGGCTTCTTGGGGGTGGTGGTGTACACGCGGGTGCACACGCCACGACGCTGCGGGCAGTTCTGCATCGCAGGCGACTTGGACTTCGTGACTTCGACCTGACGGCCTTGGCGCACGAGCTGGTTGATGGTTGGCATTTAAAAAATCCCAGTTGGTTCCCGTTGACAAAACTTGGCCAGGCATGGGGGCCTGGCCAGCACTTCTTCGACTTCCGATTTGCGACTGGCTGCGCACGCCACCGTGAAGAGCAGCGCGCACGAAAACACCCGGCGAAAGCCGAAAAGCCTTCCATTGTAGGGCCGCAGCAAGCGGCTGACAAGCCGGTTTCAGACGAAAAAAACCCGCCTGTCGGCGGGTCGTGGGCGAAGCGGCCGTTGCCGGCAGCGCTGGCGTGCGGGTTCAGGCAGCGGCGCGCAGGTGACGCGCAGCCCAATCGCCCAGGCGCGAGCCCACTGCGGTGGTGGTGGCGACGGTCGCCGCGAGGCCCACCACGTTCAGCCATTCCGGCGCGCCGACAGCCGTCAATGCGGCACCGACGACACCCAGGCCCAAAGGCAGGCCGGCGATGAAGCCCAGGATCACGAACGCCTTGTCGACGCCCAGTTGGCGCTCACGCAGGGGGGCGGCGGGCCATTTCAAGCTGTGTTGAGCCATGATGCGCTCCAGAGAAGATGTGTTGATGTGCACAGTCTAGTGGAAACCCTAGGGGTTGTGCGCGTTTTCCCTTAGACGTATCGCGCCTAATTGTCAGCAAGTGCAAGCCATGCATGAAATCCCGGAATCTTTCCTGAACATTTGTCGCGATGCCCGCGGCCGCTTGCGTCTGCCTGCCCAGGAAGTCTGGGCGCGCTACGAGTGGTGCGAAGACTTGGCGCAACAAACTTCGGAGCCCGCGCGCACCTTGGCGTGGCAGTTGGGCGGCGGCGAAGCGGAGATCCTTCAGCGTGTGCGCGCTGGCCTGCAGGCGACACAGGCCGACGGGACGGCCCCCCTGAGTGACCAGGAAGCCTGGTGGATCGAGGTGCGCATCGCCGAGTTGCTCAACTGGCCCCACCCGGATCGGCCTGTCGCCGAATGAATCCCTTTTGGGTAACAAGGCATGTGCCTGGGCCGCACCAGGCGTCGGTCTGCCTCCCTAGTTTGAGTTCTCCCTCTTGTGGATCTGGCCGCGCTTTGCCAGAGTGTGGGTCGAACTGGCATGCCCACACAAGGAGATCCCCATGCGTTTCGCCGTGAGTTCTGCGTCCCTGGCCGCAGCCGCGCTGTGCACCCTGGCCGCCCCGCTGAGCGCGCAGGCCCAGACCGCCGTCGGCGGCACCACCGACCGCCTGGCCGCGCCGGAATACGTGTACATCGTCACCCGCATCGATGCCCGCAAGTGCATGTACCCGACCTGCGGCGGCTATTTCGTGAAGGCGGTGAACGCACCCACCACCCGCTGCGCGGACGGCAGCAAGGCCAAGGAATGCCACGCGGTCGAGCTCGACACGCTCACCAACCTGGGCTGGACACCTGAACAACAGTCGGCCTTTGAAGCCCAGTTCGCGCAAGGCTTTGCCTTGGTGAAGGGCGCGTTGACCCCTCAACCCCGAGGCTTCTACACCGGCGACGTCCTGCGGGTGACGCAGGCTTGGCAAGCCCAGGCCAAGCACAAGCCTTACGGCGTGTTCTATGGCGTGCACAACAGCGGCATCGTTTGCATCAAGGCGCCCTGCCCCACCATCCAGGCCGACGTGCTCAACACCAGCCTGGCCCCGACCTACCCGGACGTGCTCCTGAGTGCCAGCGGCGCCTCCAAGGCGGCCGTCGAAGCCGGCCTGTCGGCCATGACCACGCAAGAAGGGATCATCGCGGTTGGCGTGCAAATGCCTGGCCCGGTGGCCACAGACCCGGTGTCGGCCACGGCGTCCACCGCTGCGGTGGCAGGCACGACCAGCCCACGCATCCCGCGCTTGCTGGCCAGCGAGTTCTACCTGCCGGCCAAGCCCTGAAGGCCTGCGCCTGATTGAATGGCCGCCCTGGCGCCCTCAGACGAGGGCGCCAGGGCGGCATGTGCAAGCTCAGCGCGATGCTTGACGACGACGAGCGGCAGCCGTGAGGCCAATCAGACCCAGCGCCATCAAGGCAGCGGCTTGGGGCTCCGGCACAGCGGCGGTCACATCGCCGTCGTGAACCGCCCAGGCAGCGTGGGGGTTGAACGTGTAAGAAGAGCCCTGATAGCCGCTGTCGAAATTGAAGATCCAGGCACCTTTGACGCCCGTCACGTAGTCGTCAAACATGCTGCCCCAGGTCTCTCCGATGTTGATGAAGGGGCCGGTTTGCGCCATCGAGGCCGTCCCCGTGCTGTTGATGTGGGGGCGCCCCAGCGTCGTGAACTGCATGTGCGCAGCCTCAGACGCAGAGGGGTCGGCATAGTAGCCACACTGAGCTATCGCGAAGCCATTGCCGCTGCACATGCGGAGTTGCATGTTGGGCAAGCGCCAGCCCGTCACGCCACCCAGGTTCAAAGAGGCGGTCCATTCACGGGCCTGCTCCCAGGTCATCAAACCATCGGCATCGTAGCCGCTGGTCTTGGCGTAATTGGCGTCCGCCAGCCAGGTGATGTTCAGGGCCTTGTCGTAATACGCTTCAAAGCCATTGGCAACGTTGCCGTCAAGGTCACGCCCTTGCAGGTCAGTTTCCCAAGTGCCTTGGCCAGAAATCGCCACGGCCTGGCTCAGCACAGGCAAGCCCATGAGCATGGCGGTGAGCACCGGCGCGATCACGCGCTGAACCTTGGACTTGGAATGCGCGCACGAACGCGTTTGGCCATTGAGTGCCATCTCTTCGCTCCCTGATGAGTGTGGTTTGTAAGAACCATCAATCTACAACAAGGGCAAACGCACACGCAAGAGGTGCCCCCCCCATTCAATTGCCCATGAAAAAAGGCGCCGCCCCCTGTGGGGACGGCGCCTCAGGCCAGGGCGTTGCCGAGCTTATTCCGCTGCGGGCTCGCCACCTTCAGCAGCCGGTTCTTCCAGCGCAGCCAGTTCCATGGCGGCACGTTCTTGAGCTTCCTGCAAAGCGATGGCGCGGCGTTCGGTGTCGTCCATCTCTTCCTTGGCGCGGCGGGCCTGGTGGAAGGCCATGCCGGTGCCGGCGGGGATCAGGCGGCCCACGATCACGTTTTCCTTCAGGCCACGCAGCTCGTCGCGCTTGCCCATGATGGCAGCCTCGGT
>JBEEJT010000136.1:0-8403 GCA_041169085.1 Pseudomonadota bacterium
GGCAGCGCCGCAGCGTTGCCTTCGGGGTCATCGTCCAGGGTGGCATTGGTGTAATCCGTGATCACCACGTCTTCCGGATTCATCCCCGGGGGCAGCTTGAATTCCACCACGCGACCGGCCGCCTGACGATGGAACTCGTTGGCATAGGTGCCCAGGTACACGCCCGGTCGGTTCACGTCTTCCTTGACCTGGAAAATGCCAGCGTCAGAGCGGAAGGTCTTGCGCATCAGGGAGTTCGCCACATTGACGACGAACTGATCAGACAAGTTCGGGTCATCCGTGTACATCACCGGCTGGAAAGCACCACCGAATTCATGTCGCCCGGCATGGTTGATGGTCTCTTCGTTGGAACCATCTTCGTTGACCTGCCAAACGGTGAACTGGTTGAATTGAGAATGCATTTCGTTCTCAAACCTCACCGGATCCTCCGGGATCCGCGGCTGCGGAAACTGGTCATACAACACGCCCTTGGCGTCTGCAATCAGCTTGCCGTTGCTGTCGCGCTGGGGATAGGCTTTGGTCACCGTTGACGTTTCGCTGGCGAAATCGATGGTGCCGTAATTCGCGCCGGAATAGCGATCCAGGTCTGCCTCCTGGTCACGCTGCAAGTGATCCCACTTGGTGAACAACACCCGACCGAAACTGTCAAGGAACAGGTCAAAGACGCCGCTGGGCGCGTGTTGCAGCTGGGTCACCGCTCCGGTCGACACATTGAGCTTCCACACCCCGGTGTTGGTGGCCGAAGCTTCGTATTCATCCAGCTGCGGGTAGGTCACCTTCATGCCATACAGCGGCGCATCGGAGATGAACAGGATGTTGTCGTCGGTGCCGTAAATGGGCGAAATGTTGTGGTAGCCCTCAGGCTGATTGGCCACCTTGGTGATGACGACCTTTTCACCCTTGGCCAGCCCCGACACTTCGTAGATCTGCCAGTACCGAGCCGGGTTGGCGTAACGCACGGTCGCACCACCCACCATCATCGAGAACAAGGCCTTCTTGCCGTCCCAATGCATGGACGGCTGGCGCACCGAAATCGCCTTCGCACCACCTTGGATGCTGCCGCTCGCCACACCCCAGCCTGCTTCCTTGGTGAGGTTGCGCAAGGTGCCGTCCGGGTAGCGGATGAACAAGTCGCCCCCGGCCACCGCGTCACCGGGCAAGGGGCTGTGGTTGCTGAACGTGTTGAGTTGATGGCCGAAACCCGTACCCGGCACGCTGGTGGCGAACATGATGGGGTAGGCGGTCGCGGCTGCCGCAGTGACCGTCAGCACCGCCTCTGCACTCTTGACCGTGGCGTCCGTCGCCTTGACCGAGACGGTGAACTTGGCCCCGCTGTCGTCCAGCGTGACCCCTTTGAGCAGCAGACGCACGCCGGTCTCGCCGGCGAGTTCCTTGCCATTGCGCGACCACTGGTAAGTGACACCGGTGGTTTGGTTGGCTTCCACCGTGAACATCGCGTCCCCACCAGCGGTGACGCTGACCGCTTGCGGTTGCGCCTTGATCGCGAGGGTCGACACAGGGGTGGACGGCACCTCCGGGGTTGAGGTCGCCGGCGCCGGCTCAGACGCCACGGGCTCGGCTGCCTTCGTGACAGTGGGCCCCGCGCTTTCAGTCGAGCTCCCGCCGCCGCCACAGGCGGTCAATGAGCACGCAATCAATGTCGAGATGACGACTGTACGACCAACGAACATGAGAACCCCTACCAACAACACCATCGATGCGCGCCCCAGTTGATCCGCCAAACCCTTGACGGTGGTCGCGCATGGCGCAATCGAGCATCGCCCTTTTGCTGCCAACTTCTTCGACTGGAATGGAACGCACTGTAGATGCAGCCCCAAGGCCATTCCCGACCAGATGTAACCAGGCCAGGCCCCAGCCAGCGAGAGGATGACGGCACGGGGTGAGGAATATGACCGGCGCGTCTCGCTTCACGCCGCACCCCCAACCTGCGAAAACCGAGTCCAACTCGACAAAGAGGAACTGATTGTCGTCAAGGACTTCGCTGCAGTTCGCAGTTTGCAATGTTTTGCAGCCATCAGCATCGGTGCACACCCGTGAAATCAGGCACAACCTTTGCCTCTGCCCTTGTTGACAAATCCCAGCCTGGGGTGGCGCTGCAACCTGGGGCCAACGTCATTCGCCACCCCCCAATTCCTTGACCCACCTCATTTCGACACCCCAGATGACGTGCGGCCAGTCCGATACAATTGCTTTCACATTCATCCATCAAACCAAGGGAAGTTCGGCCCGGTGCCGCCCGGAGACCTGATTCGCCCCCGGATGCGGGGCGGCGCCATCCTAGAGCGTGCTCACCTCGCTTCCCCCACTAGAATGTCCGTGCACCCTCTGTCGCTGGCGACAAAGCGTGCGTCGCCCCTCGGGGCCGCCTGGCGCCAAGCAGCCGGCCTGTTGTCAGCCTCATCAACCCAACAGCGACATGCACAAGAGTGACCTGGTTCCGGCGAGCCATGCCAACGCCGCCTCCCTGAGTGGCCTGCGCGGACAAAACATCGTTTGTTTCGCCAAAGACTGGAACGAAGACCCCACCAGTTGCAACCACGTGCTGAGAAACCTCGCCAAGCACAACAAGGTTTTGTGGGTCAACTCCATTTCCACCCGAGCCCCCAACCTGGCGAGCGGCCGCGACATCAAGAAAATATTTCGCCGCGTCAGCGAGTTTTTGATCGGCTTCATCAAGGGCGCGCAGCCCGTTGGCGACCAGATGTGGTTGTTCAACCCGTTTGTGCTGCCTTTCCACCACAGCCCGTGGGCGGTCAAACTCAATCAAGCCATCCTGCGTTTCACGATTGGGGTCCAGCGCAGAAGGTTGGGCATGAAGGACTTCCAGTTGTGGACCTTTGTGCCCACTTCCGCTGAATATGTGGGCCGATTGGGTGAGAGCTTGGTCGTCTACTACTGCACGGACGAATGGTCTGGGTTCAGCTTTGTGGATGGCAAACGAATGGAGTCCCTCGTCCAGGATTTGTCGACCAAAGCCGACGTGGTTTTCGCCACATCCAGGACGCTGGTCACCAAACTCTCTGCTTACAACGCCAACACGCACCTGGCCTCGCACGGTGTGAGCTACGAGATGTTTGCACAGGCCCTGAAGAACGACCTTCCCTTGCCGGAAGACGTGTCGAGCCTGAAGGGCCCGGTCCTGGGCTTTTACGGCCTCATCGAAGAATGGATGGACCAAGACCTGTTGGCCCATTTGGCCCGCAAGCACCCGGAGTGGACCATTCTGTTGATCGGCAAGGTTTGCGTGGACACACAAAAGCTCGCGCCACACAGCAACATCAAGTTCCTGGGACGCAAACCCCACCACGCCTTGCCCGCCTATTGCAAGGCGTTTGATGTGGCGTTGATCCCGCACAAGGTCAACAAGCTGACCATCGCCATGAACCCCATCAAGCTTCGGGAGTACATGAGTGCCGGGCTGAAGATCGTGTCAACCGATCTCCCGGAGATGAAGCTGTACCCGGAGCACTGCATCACCGCTGCCAGTTACGACGAGTTTGAACAAGGCGTGGTGCGCGCGCTGGCCGACAACTCGGCCGCCGGTCGTCAGGCCCGCAGCGCCCCCATGGCCCGGGAAACCTGGGAGTACAAGGTGCTGGAGCTCGGAGAAATCGTGAAGCAATCTCAACAAACGAAGTCGGAGCGGCGCTGATGTTTGAACTGTTGGCTGCTGACCTTCGCCAAAAGGCCAAGGTTTATGAGTTGCCCGACAAGGCCAGCTCCTATGTGCGCATGTTGCTCAACGACGGTGCGCTGGCGCAAATCTTGTTCCGCTCCATGGGCTTTTGCCAGCGACATGGCCTGAAGCCGTTGGGCGCGATCCTGTATCGGCTCAACGCGATCATCACGCACGCCACCATCGGCCGAGACGCCGACCTGGGCCCTGGGTTTGTGATCCTGCACAGCGTGGGTGTGGTCATCAACACCAATGTGAAGGCTGGCCGCAACCTCGTGATCTACCACGGGGTGACCTTGGGGGCCGAGCGCAACTTGAGCCCGATCCTGGGCGACGACGTCTACATCGGCGCCGGCGCCAAAGTGATCGGCGGCGTGAAAGTGGGCTCCAGGGTGAGGATCGGCGCCAACGCCGTGGTCACCAAGGATGTCCCCGACGGGGCCACCGTGGTGGGCATCCCGGCGCGCGTCATCCGCATCGACGGCAAGCCGGTTGCTGCCGAGTGACATGATCCACGACCACATCATCGTTGGCTCAGGCTTGTCGGCCCTGGGAGCGGCCATGGCCATCTCGCCCCAGGCCAGCCTGCTGGTGCTGGCGGGCGAACCCCAAGGTCAGTTCACCTATTACGACGCGAGTGGTGCCGTGCCGTGCTCGTTCGGTGGCGCTGGCGGTTTGGGCAATGCCTGGCACGGCGTCATCCCCATGAACCTGGGTGGGCGCCTGGCGGTGGCAGACACTGCTGCCTACGCGGCCTTCCTCGAACAGTTCTATCCAGGCGCCCCCCGCACTCAGTTGGGCAGCGATCAACTGTTCGTGCCGTGGCACCCCATCCGGCCACTGGACCACTGGGGCCCCATGCGCCAAGCGCGTGGCGAACGCCTGACTTGGGTAGAGGCAAGCGCCCTGCACATCGCACGCGAAGGCGACTTGATGGCCGTGCGGGCCAGCAATGGCTCCTCCTTGCGTTGCAGGCGGCTTTGGCTGGCGGCGGGCGCCACCCGCACGCCCTTTCTGCTCGAACGCTCTTTTGGCCAGGGCATTGCACGCCCGTTCATTTCGGACCACGCACTTTGCTACGTGGGCCTCGTCCAGGACCGGCGCGCCCCTCGGGTTTCGCAACAACGCCAAGGTGTCTTTTTCGAAGCGTTCTACAACGCCGCACGCGACACCCTCTACACCAGGCGCCCCGCCAGGTTTGCCTACCGCAAGCTGGACTTCGGCATCGAACAACGGGCCGTCTTTGGCATGCCCACCGGCACAGCCGTGGCCAAAATTGCCAAGAGGCTGTCACCTGGTTTGCTGGCAGAGGCCTTCTTCAACAAGTTTGGCGTGTTCGCGCAGGCCAACACTTACTCGATTTACGCACAACGTGTGGTCGAAGACGCCTACCAGTTCAGCGACACAGCGCAACCACTGAAGGCCTGCCTGGCCAACATCCAGGCCGAAACGCAGGCGGCCCGTGAACAAGCCCCCTTCGCTGGACTGACCCCGTCCAAGCGCAACGACCTCTACATCCCGGGCATCCACCTGCACAACTCGATCCAGCCAGGGGCACTGGCGTCGCTGGGCATCAACCAGCCCGGTGCCAGCATCCACGTCGTGGACCCTTCGGTGGTTCGCAACATCGGGCCAGAGCACCACTCGTTCAAAGTGATGCACAGCGCGCACACCACCGTGCAAGCAGAAGGCCGCCTGAACCCGATCACAAACTGAAGCGGACCGTGAGCCAGATGATGCTCATGCTGCCCAACACGCTCCACAAAGTCACCCCCAACCACGAGCGGCGATCCACCTGCAGGGCTTCGATGCCCTTGAACCGCCCGGCTCGCCACGGCCCCACCCATGAGGCCACACACAGGGCCAGCAACACGAACAACACGGGCTGGTAGGTGCGAGACAGGAAATAGGTGCACACGAAGAAGCCGACGATCGACGATCGGAACACCACCGCAGCCTGTCGATCGGGCCCGGCAGGCGCGTGCTTCGCCACGGAGAACACCGCCTGGAAGGCCGACACCACCAAGGCCATCCAGAAGAAGTAGCCCACCAACCCCAACTCGGCAAAACACAGGACAAAGGAGTTGTGCGCGGTCAGCCAATGGTGTTCCGTGAACTGGCCGTAGCCCACTCCGAACAAGGGGTGCGACTTCAACATTTGAAAGCCTTCAAACCAGGCTTCGATGCGCCCCGCCGCAGACTCTTCTTTCGCAGAAAAGCCCCGGCCGCCGGTGAAGTTGAGCGCCAATGCGCCCAGGGCCCCGCCGCCCAGCAAGAAGCCACTCTTGACGTTGCCCAGACGCTCCTTGATCTGGAAGAAGGTCAGCGAGCCCAGCCCCAGCAGCGCGCCACGAGAGTTGGTCAGGTAAGTGCCGTAAATGAGGACGGCGGCGGGCAACCAAACCAGCGCCAGGTTCCGCCACCGGCGGCCTGGCGTGAACCACAGAAAGATGAAAGGCAAGGTCATGACCATCGACTGACCGAAGTCGTTGGGGTCATCGAAAAAGCCAAACGCCTTGATGCGCCACATGAAGGCCCCTGTGACGTCTTCCGACGGCAAGGAAGGGCGCGCCGGGCCGTCAGGCACGTCTTCTCGATTGGCCTGCTGAAGTACCAGCTTTTCCACCATGTAGCCAGTGTGGTACGAGTAGATGGACAAGGCCGCCAGACAGACCATGGAGACCACGATCACGACGCAAGTCTTGCGCAGCGATTCCTGCGTGCCGGCAAAAAAGCTGACCAACAAGAACAGCAATGCAGAGGTCGAAAAGTCGGCCATCACGACCGGCACGCCGCCGACCCAGCCGTTGGTCGCCACCGACAAGCTGATGGCCACGCTCAAGCCAGCCAACAGCCAGTAGTGCCGCGCCACGGCCGCTTGCTTGCCCTGCCGGATGATGCCGAACGCCGCGACGAAAGCACAGGCACTGGCCACCGCCAAAGGCCGCACGGGCGCCAACCAGGGCAGCAACCAGTCCACCGGGCGCATGAACACCAGCAGGATGTAAAGCAGGAAAATGCGAAGCCCCATGCGAACCCCAACAACACGCTTTCAAATGGCCCAGCGGCTCCGAAAGCCGAAATAATCTGCCAGCATATACCGCGACCGTGCGCGTCTACCCCATGTCGCGCGCACCCCACCTTGCTTTGCCAGCCTTCAACATGTCCCAGCGCCCTGCCCCCCAAGCCATCCTCCACGTGGTCGACTCTCTGGAGTTGGGCGGCCTGGAGCGCGTGGTCACGGACCTGGCCATCACACAACACCAACGCGGCCATCGGGTTGCGGTCTTCAGCATCAACGCCACCACCGGCCTGGCAGGTGAATTGACACGCGCCGGCGTCGACGTGATCGTGGGCAACAAGCAAGGCACTTTGGACATGAAGGTGCTGCGCCTGATCCGCCACACGGCCCGGTCCATGCACGCCACCGTGGTGCATGCGCACAACTTTGTCCCGAACTATTACGCCGCCTTGGCCCTCATGGGCATGCGACAGCGGCCCACCCAGGTGGTGACTTGCCACGACATGGGCACGCGCCTGAGCAACAAGCGCCTGCGCGTGCTGTTCAATTGGTCACTCAAGAGAACCGCCCGCGTGGCCATGGTCGGCAAACAGGTCCACGACCGCTACACGCAGTCCGGCATGGTGTCGCGTGAACGCGCGCAAACCGTGCTCAACGGCATCCCCGTCGAGCGCTTCACCGGGTCACCGGCTCGGCGACAAGAAGCGCGCCGACGGCTGGGGCTGGATGAAACGGCTGTGGTGCTCGGCTGCGTGGGGCGACTGGTGGCCCTCAAGAACCACCAGTTGCTCATCGGCTTGCTGCCCGATTTGTTGCGCAAGCAGCCGGACCTGCACCTGGTGATCGTGGGCTACGGTGACTTGCACGAGACCTTGTTGGCTCAAGCGCGCCAGCTCGGCGTGGCCGATCACCTGACCATCACGGGTCAGCGCAACGATGTGGCCGACCTGCTGCCAGGTTTCGATGTGTTTGCGCTGCCCTCGACCACGGAAGGGGTCTCCATCGCTCTGCTGGAAGCCTGTGCCACTGGCCTGCCTGCGGTCGCCAGCCGTGTGGGCGGCAACCCGGAGATCATCCACGACGACGAGACTGGCCTGCTGGTGCCCGTGTCAGACGCCAGCGCCACGCTGGCCGCCCTGGAGCGGCTGGTGTGCGACGTCGACTTGCGGCAACGCTTGGGCCAGGCAGCACAGCACTGGGTGGGCGCACATGCCTCGACCACGGCCCTGGAACAGGCCTACGACCTGTGCTACCGAGCCGCGCACCAGGCCCGCTGAGCGTTCAGCGGGCAGTGCGCCGCCACGAGCCCCGGTAGTCGCCGGCGGCGTAGCGCCAGGAACCCACCAGGAAAGCCCAGTTCAGGGCAAACAGGAAGGCCACGATGCGCAGCAGCCCCGGCAGGCGCACACCCTTGCTGGTGAGTCCATACAAAGCTGCGGCCCCCAGGTAAGCCACCAGTTGTGCCGCAGCGGCGGCCCACCACATGGATTCGGGTTCGATCACGGCCCCGGCGACCGACAAGGCCAGGCCCAACACCAGCAAATGGGGCGCCACCCAGCGCAACACCTTGTGTGACACGTAGGCCAGCGCCGTGCCCCAAGAGGTCCGCAGCAGGTATTCGGGGTGACGCATGAGCGCCTGGAAGTTGCCGATGCCAATGCGCACGCGCCGGTGGTATTCGTCC
>JBEEJT010000137.1:0-28567 GCA_041169085.1 Pseudomonadota bacterium
GGCCCGCTCTCTGGCCTTGCTGGAACCTGTGTTGCAACAAGCGCTCGACAGCCTCCAGGACGTGGCCGGGCCCGATGCCCCCGGTTGGCAGGCCTGGCAACAACGCCAGCGCCAGGCCTCAGCGGGTGCGCGCAGCCAGGCCTTGCCGGCCCAAGACCCCGGCCAACCGGTTTACCTGTCGGGTGTGGCCCGCCCCGAGTCGCCTGCCGCACAATTGGCCCGCCAGGCCCAGGCCCCCACGCTGCATGTCCGCCTGGTGTTGCCCGGCTGGCCTGCTGACGTGCAGTCTGCCGCCGTGGCCTGGGTGAAGTCGCGCTGTGGCGAGCTGCTGGACTGGGCTGAAGCCGTGTCTGCACGGGGCGTGGTCTGGCAAGTCGAGCCGCTGGCCCAGAACGAAGACCTCTGGACCGAGGTCGACCAGCACCTCTTGCGTTGGCAGCGAGAAGGGCGCCCCGAATTGCTGCTCTTGCTCGCGGCCGATTCCGCCTTGTCGCCGCAAGTGGTCGAGCACATGCAGGCCCGCGGCGAGCTGTTCACCGCCCAACACCAGGTCGGGCGCATGCCTGGCGAAGGGGCGGCCGCGCTGCTGTTGGGCACGTCTCACTGGCTGGGCCTGGCGTCTGGAGAGATCGAGGCGCCCGTGTCGCCGGTGGCGCTGGCCAATGCCGCAGGTGGCGCCGAGGTGGCGTTGGACACGGCCGTCAGGCTGTGGCGCCCCTTGGCTGCACGACGCGACAAATCGGCCGACGCCCACGGCCGCACAGGCCACCAGACGCTCGCCGCTTTGATGACCCAGGTGCAAGGCTTGCACCACCCGTGCACGGCGGCGCTCCACATCGTCTCGGACGCCGACCACCGCGCCAGCCGTGGTGCCGAGCTTTACGAATCGGTGTCCGACGTGCTGCCGGGTGCCGACCCCATGTCGAGCATCACCCGCGTGGGACAAGGCTGTGGCGACCTCGGGGCCGTGGGTGCCCTGGTGCCCACGGCCTTGGCTTGTGCCTGGCTGCGCAGTGCGCCGCCCCCTGGTGACGCCCCCGCTGAAGACCCCGAATCCGCCTGGCAGGCTGCCCCCATGGCCCTGGCGGCCCATGTTCAAGCCTCGCACCAGCGCGTGTTGGTGCCCCTGTCGACCTGGCACCGCGTGCCACCTCCTGCCACCGATGCAGGCACCGCCCCGCAGGCCCTGGCGGCCTGACCACCCGGAAGTACCACCTCATGGATCGAATCTGGAAGTTTCTCCTGGACCCTCGCGTGCTGGCCACCATCGGCCTGTTGGCGTTGGCCGGCTTGCTTTTGCTGGGGGCCGACGCGTTGCGCATCGGCATGGTCTGGGGGTTCCTGCTCATCGCGCTGGTGTTGTTCACCTGGATCGGCGTGTGGGCCTGGCGTCGCTGGCAGGCGCGCAAAGCGGGCCAAGCGCTCGAAGGCGCCCTGGAAGCCGAAGCCGACAAGGCCGTGAAGGCCGCTGCCAAACAAGGCCGCCAGGAAGAAGTGGCGGCTGTGCGTGAGCGCATGGCCGAGGCGGTCAAGTTGATCAAGTCTTCGCGCCTGGGCGAAACCTCGGGCAGTGCGGCCCTCTACGAATTGCCCTGGTACGCCATCATCGGCAACCCGGCTGCGGGCAAGAGCTCGGCCATCGTCAAGTCCGGCTTGAAGTTCCCGTTTGCCGACAACACCGAGCAAGTCATTCAAGGCATCGGTGGCACCCGTCATTGCGATTGGTACTTCACGAACGAAGGCATCCTGCTGGACACCGCCGGGCGCTATTCGGTGCACGAAGAAGACCGCAGCGAATGGCTGGGCTTCCTCGACCTGCTCAAGAAGCACCGTCCCAAGGCTCCGCTCAATGGCGTGATCATCGCGGTGAGCGTGGCCGAGCTCTGCGGCCAGCGCTCGGATTTCGCGGTGGACCTGGCCATCAAGCTGCGCCAGCGCGTGCAGGAGCTCACCGAGCGCCTCGAAGTGTTCGTGCCCGTTTATGTGGTGTTCACCAAGGCCGACCTGATCGCCGGCTTTGTCGACTTCTTCGAAGACCGCGACCGCAGCGAGCGCGACAAGGTCTGGGGCGCCACGCTGCCTTACGTCACCCAAAGCACCGACGGCAAGGCCGACGCCGTGGCCCAGTTCGACGAGCACTTCGACACCCTGTTCCAGGGCTTGAAGGAAGCCTCGATGGCGCGCATGTCCTTGCACCGTGGCGAGCAGTTGCCCCCGGGCGTGCTGACCTTCCCGCTGGAGTTCGCTGCCCTCAAGCCCACGCTGCGCACCTTCGTCAACACGCTGTTCGAAGACAACCCTTACCAGTTCCGCCCCATCTTCCGCGGCTTTTACTTCACGAGCGCCGTGCAGGAAGGGCTGTCCACCAGCCGCGCGAGCGAACGCGTGGCCGAGCAGTTCGGCCTGCAACTGGTGCCGGGCATGGCGGCTGCGGTCTACGCCCACAGCGGCTTCTTCCTCAAGGAGTTGTTCTCCAAGGTCATCTTTGCCGACCGCCAACTGGTCCAGCAATACACCAGCCGCACCAAGCTGCGCCTGCGTTACGCCACCTTTGGCGCCGGGGCCTTGGCTTTGGGCATCCTCCTGGCGGGCTGGACCTGGTCTTACACCGGCAACCGCGCCTGGGTGCAACACGTGCAGGCTGACCTCGCGCGCGCCCAGCAGGTGCAGGAGGGCAAAGTCGACCTGGCTTCACGCCTGGAAGCGCTGGAGATCTTGCAGGACCGCCTGGAGCAAGTGCAGCGTCAGCGCGCGCAGCGGCCATGGTCGCTGGGCTTGGGGCTGTACCAAGGTGAAGCGGTCGAGCAGCGGCTCAAGGAAGAATACGACGCGGGCCTGCAAGCGGTGATGCTGCAGCCCGCGGCCCAGGCCATTGCCAGTTACCTGGCCGAAGTCAACGCCCACGCGGAAGACCTCCAGCCCATTCAGCGCCTGGCCGATGGCGCCGATGGCACGGCCAACGGCGAAGGCGCGGCTGTGCGCAGCGATGGCCAAAGGGCCGCGGCTGGCGACGGCTCGCCTTATGTCCAGGCGTCGAGCACCGACGTCACCCAGGCTTACAACGCGCTCAAGGCCTACTTGATGTTGGGTGACCGCGAACGCCTGGAGGCCGGCCACATGAGCGACCAACTCACCCGCTTCTGGCGCTCCTGGCTGGACGCCAACCGGGGCAACCTGCCTCGTGAACAACTCATCCGCCGGGCCGAGCACCTGATGTCGTTCGCCGTGGCCCAGATGGGGCGCAGCGACTTCCCCCAGCTCGAACTCAACTTGAGCTTGCTCGACCAGACCCGCAACAACCTGCGCCGGGTCATCAAGGGCATGCCCGCACGTGAGCGGGTCTACAACGAGATCAAGGCCCGGGCGGCCACGCGTTTCCCCGCTGTCACGGTCATGAACCTCGTGGAAGACGAGGACCGCAAGCTCATGGCCGGCAGCCACGCCGTGTCGGGGGTGTTCACCCGCCAGGCCTGGGACGACTACGTCAAGCAAGCGATCAAGGACGCCGCCAATGGCGAGCTCAAGTCGTCGGACTGGGTGCTCAAGACCGCCGGCTCCGACGACCTCACCCTGGAAGGCAGCCCGGAGCAGATCGAGAAGGCGCTGGTGGCCATGTACAAGGCCGACTACGTCCGCGAGTGGCAGCGCTTCATGCAAGGCATCAACATCGCGCCTTTCGACACCTTCGAGCAGGCCCAGGCCGCCATGAACCGCCTGGGCGACCCCGTGGGCTCGCCGGTGGACAAGGTGTTCCGCACGCTCTACGAACAAACCTCGTGGGACAACCCGTCCTTGCTCGACGGCCGCCTCAACAAGGGCAAGCTGGCCTTCGTCGACTGGTTCAAGCAGAAGGTGCTGGGCCTGTCGCCCGCGCCCGTGGCGGTCAACGTCAGTGTGGGCATGGGGCAGGAAAGTGCTGCACTGGGCCCCATCGGCAAGGAGTTCAGCGCCCTGAACGCCTTGATGGCCCCACGCGCCGAAGGTGGTGCGTTGTTCAAGAGTTATTTGCTGTCGCTGGCCAAGGTGCGCGCGCGCTTCAACCAGATGAAGACCCAGGGCGATTTGGGCCCGGGTTCACGCAAATGGATGCTGGAAACGCTGGAAGGCGGCGGCGAGCTGGCCGAAGCCTTGAAGCTGGTCGACGAGCAGATGATGAATGGCGTGCCCGAAGCCACGCGCCAGACCTTGCGTCCGCTGATGGTGCGGCCGCTCATGCAGGCGTATGCCGTGATCGTGCAGCCGGCCGAGGCCGACATCAACCGCTCTTGGGCTGCGCAGGTCTATGAGCCCTACCAACGCACGCTGGCCAACAAATACCCGTTTGACCGGGCTTCACACTTGGAAGCCAGCCCGAGCGAGGTCGCCAAGGTGTTCGGCAGCGAAGGCGCCATTGCCAAGTTCGTGGAACAGACGTTGGGCACCCTGGTCACCAAGCGTGGCGACAGCCTGAGCCCCCGCACCTGGGCCGACATGGGCGTGCGCCTGCGCCCCGAGTTCGTGGCGGGGCTGGGGGCCTGGGTGGCGCCCTTGGCTGGCCAAGGGCCGGGTGGGGCCGCCGGGGCGGCTGCTGGCGCGCCTGGCGTCACGGCGGCCGCAACGGCGGCTGAGCCGCAAACCAGCTTCCAGCTGCTGCCTCTGTCGGCACCGGGTCTGGCCGAGTTTTCCGTCGAGATCGATGGCCAGGTGCTGCGCTACCGCAATGGCATCGCCAGTTGGACCCCGATGGTCTGGCCGGGTCCGGGCCAGCGGGGCGCCCGCGTGACCGGCATGACGCTGGACGGCAAGCCTGTCAGCTTCTTCGCAGAAAGCGGTCAGTTCGCGCTGGAGAAGCTCATCGGCTCGGCACAGCGCAAGCGCATCGAGCCGCAGCACTTCGAGCTGCGCTGGGCGCAGGCAGGCCTGAGTGTGGGCGTGGAGTTGCGCATCCTCACCAACCCGGCGGCCGAGCCGCCGCCTGCGGCGGGCCCGAGCGGCGGCAGTGGCGGCGGCAGTGCACCGGCTGCGGTCGGTGTGCCCAGCAGCTTGCCCGCCCTGGTGGCCGGTGCCGAAGCGCCTGCAAGCGCAGCCTCGACCACCAGCAACCCAGAACAACAGGGAGGCCGCCCATGAGCGTCGGTCTGGCCACGAGCACGGAGCTCCTCTATTTCGGGAAGGTGCCCTCACGGGGCGACTTCATCCGCAGCGCAGCGCTGGGCCAGTTGATCCAGAGCCTGGACACCTGGCAGTCGCAAACCATGGACCGGCTGGCGACCCATCCCCGCTGGAAATTGATTTACGACGCTGCGCCGCCGCTGCATTTCGCGGTGCTGGGCACCGCCAGCAAGGTGGGGCTGGCCGGCCAATGGCTGCCCAGCCAGGACGCCTCGGGGCGGCGCTTCCCGTTCATCACGGCGGCAGCTTTTGACCTGGACGCCCCGCGCATCTTCGCCACCCTGGCGCCGGTGGCCATGGGGCGCCTGTGGGCACGGCTGGAACAGGTGGCCAAGCAGACCCAGTCGGCCGCCGATTTGTCCGACGTCCAGCCCTTGCTCAACACGCCCTTGATGGTCGACGTGGTGCCCGAAGCGGCCGAGCGCGCCGTCACCGATTTCCTCGACACCCACACGGTGGCCAGCCTGGGGCAGATGTTGGCGGCCAGTGGCCACCGACTCACCCTGCGGCAGTCGGTGCTGGCCTTGGGCATCTTGTTGCAGCCAGCCATGACCCAGGGGGCAGAGCGCCTGCAGAAGGCCTTGCTGCTCCCGGTGGTGCAAGACCCGGCCATGCGCGGCGTGGTGGCGTCGTTCTGGTTGCTCCTGGTCATGGGCTTCTTCCGGCGACACGACCTGGAGCTGGGCATGTTCCTGTGCGACCAGGACAGCCGGCCCACCCTGGTGCTGGGCTTCCAGGGGGCCTCGCCCGCCACGCTGCACGCGGTGTTGGACCCGGCGGTGCTCAACCAGCACAGCGTGGGCCTGACCGACGCCGAATGGGTCGAGGACGAAGTCGAGCACGACTACGGCTTGCGCAAGCTGTCCAACTATTTGAAAGACCCGGGTCTGCCGCTCATGCAAGTGGTGCACACCTTCCGGGAAGTCTTCCTGGGGATGTGAACATGAAACGCTTGGACTTCAACCCGGCCGTGCTGGCCACGGCCTTGTGGGGCGCGTCACTCGGCTTGCTGGCGTCGTCGGCGCAGGCGCAAAGCGCGGCCGCCTCGGTGACCGCGTCACCGGATGCGGCCAACAAGCCCGTGGTGGTGTCGGGCACGGTGCCCGACGAGGCCACACGCGTGGCGGTGCTGGGCCGCATGCGTGAGCTCTACGGCCAAGACCGCGTGGTGGACCAGATGAGCCTGGGTTCGGTCGTGGCCCCGCCGCAGTGGTCGCAATACGTGCAAAAGCTGTTGGCCGGCTCGCTCAAGCAGGTCAGCCATGGCCGACTCAGCATCCAGGGCAACACCATCGAAATCCAGGGTGAAGTGGCCAACGAAGCCTTGCGTCAGCAGGTGGTCAGCGAAATGGCCCAGGCCCTCAACCCGAGTTACACGGTGCGCAACGGCCTGCGCGTGGCCGCCAGAGAGCAGTCCTTGATGGACCAAACCCTGGCCAACCGCATCATCGAGTTCGAACCGGGCAGCGCCGTGCTGCGGCCCGAAGCCATGCCGGTGCTCGACGACATCGCTCGGGCCATGTTGCAGCTCAACGGGCGCCGGTTCGACGTGATCGGGCACACCGACGGCCAGGGAGGGCGAGCCGCCAATGTGGCCTTGTCGATGTCGCGTGCCCAGGCGGTGAAGGCTTACCTGGTGAGCAAGGGGGTGGCCGCACCGGCCGTGAGCACCATGGGCCTGGGCCCGGACCAGCCGGTGGCCAGCAACGCGACCGAAGATGGCCGCGCACGCAACCGCCGCATCGAGTTCCGCGTGGGCGGTTGAACGCCCGCTCAGTTGGAGGCGGAAGGGTCTTCCAGGCCCAGCAGCTCTTGCAGGTGGGCCATCGAGCCTTGGTCCTTGACCACCTGGCGCAGCCATTCGTGCAAGGGCATGTCGCCCCACTTCACGGCCTTGTCGGCCAGGTAGGCCACCGGGCTGTGGGGTTCGGTGCGGCGGAAGTACTCGGCCACTTCACGCAGGCGCTGCAATGCTTGCGCCCGGGTGCGCGGTGGGCCGCCAGCCGCTTCGGTGCTGGACAGGTTCGCGGCGGAGGTGTCGTCGGCCATGGGGGCGATGCCGGTGGGCTCTGGTGTGGGGGATTCGCCTGGGGTGGCGCCGGCATGGTGGCCTGCCTCACGTGCGATGCGTTCACAGTCGTGGCGGGCCGAGGCCAGCTTCTCACGAGCCTTGACGAAGCCGGGGCCGTCGCTGCCCAGGCGCGCATCGACCGCGTCTTGCCACCGTTGCAGCGCGGCTTCGGCCTCGGCCAAGGCGGACAGGGTGGCTTCCCACCAGGCCGGTGTGCATTCGCGTGAGGCGCGTTGCAGCAATTCCATGGTGGGCCGCGCCAGGTCGCCTTGAGGCTCGGCTTGCCCGTAGCTGGAAGGCGCTGCTGGAGCGGGTTGGCGCGCGTGTTGCCAGTCGCGCAAGGTGTGCAGTTGCCCCTGGCGGTTGCGCGTGACGGGCAGGGTGTCGATCAGGCCCACCACGCGGTGCAGCATCCAGGCGAGGGTGCCGATGCGCTCTTCCTGGTCGGCCCCATCGGGCAAGGGGTAGAGGCCGGCCCACAGCTCGGCGATCAAGTCGCCTTGCAGGGTCAGGCCACGCGCCAGGCCGGGGAAGCCTTCGGTGATGGCCCAGGCCTCGGTGAGCCAGTTGGCCACGCGCAGGTCTTTGGTTTGCGCTTGCAGCAATTGGGTGCACTGCTTGGCCACGCCAGGCCAGTCGGCCACCTTCAGCGAAGTGACCCACTCGCCTTGTTCCAGGGTGGGGTCGTCTTCGCGACGCATTTCCGCGATCTGATCGAACGCGATCGAAAAGGACAAATCTTGCCCACACGGGGCGTCTGGCGAGATGGGCTGGAGCAGCGCCTGGATCAACGGCTGGTGGTTCATGGCTTCCCTGTTTGGAGGCCCCGGGCGCGCAGGGCGCGCTTCAGGTGCACAGGCTGCGATCTTCCCACGAAGCCGGCTGACGCCGGGCCCCCAACAAGGTGGGCCGTAGACTTACGCGCATGAACCGAATGTCGTCTGCGCCGTCCGTGCCTGCTGCGCTGTCTGTCGCAGTGGCTGGCGCGGGCCTTTGGCGGTCTGCCGCGTGGCGCTGGAGCCTGGCCGCAGGCTTGGCCCTGCATGGGGGCTTGGGCGCCCTGTGGTGGTGGACCACGCCAGCGCCGACGCACGCACCGGCCCCGATGGTGGTGCGCTGGACCACAGAATCGGCCACCCAGGCGCCGCGCCATGCCGGCGTGGCGGCCAAGCCATCGCGCCCCCAGGGCACGCCCGACACCGCACGGGCACGAGCGAGTACAAGCGTGCCTGCTGCGGTGCCCTTCGGGGGGCGTCAACCCCAGGCGCCGCAAGCCGTGCAGGCCGCGCCGGTCATGCCTGCCGCCGCCCCAACCGCCCAGGCACCGACGCCGACTGCCACCACGGCAACGCCAACGGCAGCCACACCGCCAACGGTGGCCCAGCCCACGGTGGCCAACGCCAACCACGCGACCCATGCCCCTGCGGCTGCGGCTGCGACCGCGGTGGCCACGCCAGGCCCTGGCGCCTCGCCCAGCGTGGCCGAAGCCCGCAGCAACGAGCCCATGGAGTTGGACAGCGCTGCCGTGCGCTACCTGGTGCAACCGGTGTTGACCTTCCCCGACGGCGAAGACCTGGGCGAGTACGGCACCGTCAAGCTGCGTGTGTTGGTCGATGAGAAGGGCAAGGCCATCGACGTGAAGACCTTGCAGTCCAGCGGATACGCCCGTCTGGATCAGCACGCTGTCCGCGTGATCCGTCGGGCGCGCTTCATGCCCGGGGTGTCACAGGGCGAGACCCGCCAGGCCTGGGCCACGGTCAACTTGCATTTCAGGCCGCCGGGGCCCTGAAAGCCCCAGCCGACGCTGCGGGCAGATTGGCTTACGATGCCGCCCCATGACGACACCGCCTGACACCTTCACGACCGCCGCACCCTTGCCGCCCCAGGCCCTGGCCGGGCTCAAAGTGGTGGAATTGGGCCAATTGATCGCGGGCCCCTTCGCGGGCAAGACCCTGGCCGATTTTGGCGCCGAGGTGATCAAGGTGGAGCCCCCAGCCACCGAAGACGGCCCGGGCGGTGACCCACTTCGCCAATGGCGGATGCTGCACAACGGCACCAGCGTGTGGTGGCAGGTGCAAAGCCGCAACAAGAAGAGCGTGGTGCTGGACTTGCGCACACCCGAAGGCCGTGACACCGCTGCCCGCCTCATCGACGAAGCCGACGTGCTGATCGAGAACTTCAAGCCCGGCACCATGGAGAAGTGGGGCATGGGCTACGAGCAACTGGCCGCGCGCAACCCGGGCTTGATCATGTTGCGCATCAGTGGCTACGGCCAAACCGGCCCTTACCGCGAGCGCCCCGGGTTTGCCGTGGTGGCCGAAGCCATGGGGGGCATGCGCTACCTCAACGCCGAGCCTGGCCGGGTGCCGGTGCGGGCGGGCGTCAGCCTGGGCGACACGCTGGCCGCGTTGCACGGCGCCATCGGCATCTTGCTGGCGCTGCAGGCCAGACAGCGCAGCATCAGCGCCGAGGCCCCGAAAGGCCTGGGGCAGGTGATCGACGTCGCTCTGTACGAAGCGGTGTTCAACTGCATGGAAAGCCTGTTGCCGGAGTACAGCGCCTTCCAGGCGGTGAGGCAGCCGGCGGGTTCGGCGCTGCCGGGCATCGCACCGTCCAACGCTTACCCCTGCGCCGACGGCATGGTGGTGATCGGGGGCAACGGCGACTCCATCTTCAAGCGCCTGATGATCGCGATCGGTCGCGACGACCTGGCCACCGACACCGAACTGGCCAGCAACCCTGGCCGCGTCAAGCGCGTGGCCGAAATCGATGCGGCCATCGGCGCCTGGACCCAGGCCCGAGCCGTGGCGCAGGTGCTGGCCGTGCTCAATGCCGCCAGCGTGCCAGTGGGCCGCATCTTCAGCGCCCAGGACATTTCGGAAGACCCGCACTACCGGGCTCGCGACATGATCCTGCCGGTCACCACCCACGACGGCTTGACGGTGGAAGTGCCGGGCATCGTGCCCAAGCTGTCGCGCACGCCGGGTGTGATCCAGCGCCGTGGCCCCACCCTGGGCGAGGACACCGAAGCCGTGCTGGCCGCGCTCAAGGCGCGGGACTGAGCCAGCAGGGCGCCTTCAAAGCGGCGCCTGCTGGTCTCGCCACAGGTCGACAAAGGCCTGGAACCACCACGATCGCAGCCCCACCACCAGGGTGTAGGGCTTGCGCTGGGCTTGGGGCAGGCGCTGGTCGGCCAGGTGCTGGCGGGCGAAATCTTCGGCGGTGCGTTGCAGGCGTTCGCCCAGGGCGCTGGCTTGGCCGGGGCCCAGTGAGCCGTGCACCAACAGCAGCAATTCGTCGTCGCCCTCGAAGCCGCCGGCGAAGTAGTCGTCGACCACGTGCTGGCGGAAGAACTGCATGACCGGCCCGTGGGGGCGCCAGCGGAAGGTCTTGGCCACTCGCAGGCGGTAACGGTTCAGCGGCTTGAGTTCGATGATGCCCAGCTTGTCCAGCTTCGTCAGGCAGCGGATGCATTCGACTTCGGTGAGCAAGTAAGCCCCCACCATTTGCTCAAAGGTCCATTGGCTCAGGCAGCAAATGGCGACCAGCAGCAGCTTGCGGTCGGCCACCACGGCCTTTTCCTGGGCCAGGGTCAGCTCCAGGCGCTGGGGCTGGGCGTCGGCCACGCGGCGGGCGAGGTCAGCGAAATCGAGCTTGAGGGCGCGGCACACCTCGTCCACACGCGACAGGGGCATGTCGCCCTTCGCGAACATGCGCTTGATGCTGGATTCGGCCAAGCCCAGGCGGCGGGCCAGTTCGGCATAAGTGACGCCACTGGCTTTGAGTTCGGCCTTGATGGCGTGAACCAGTTCGATGCTGGAACTCATGGGGTTCCCCTCTGAAAGTATCGATAAACGATACCAGAAGTGCGATGTTTGTCGACATCGTATCGATTGGTTGACCCTTTTGGCGGCGCGCAGAAGAATCGGCGCCATGTTCAACACACACCTGTCGTCGCCAACAAGGTCGCAGGTCAATCACATGGTTGCTTCCCCTCGTCGTGACACCCGCGCTTGGCAAGTGCAGGTCTGGGTCTCGTTCGGCATCGCCGCCTTCCTGTGCGCCACCGGCCTGGCCTGGCTGCCCGGACAAGCCATCGAGCAGGCCTTCATGGTGATGGGCTATGTGTTCTCGCTGTCCACGGTGTTCGTGGTGTCCAAGCATGTGCGCGACCGCGCAGCGGGTGGCAGCGAAACGCCCATGTGGTCTGCCGTGGTGTGGCTGGCCTTCGCGCTGGCGGTGGGCTTGACGGGGTGGGGCCTGTGGCAAATGGCCATCGACCCGCCTTACAAGGCTTACCTCATGGTGTGCTGGCTCTACATGATCTCTTCGGCCTTCACCCTGGCCAAGGCGCTTCGTGACGCCCACGAAGACCGCGCCGCCCGCCACCGCACCAGCGTGGAGGCTTGATCATGCGTCATTCAAACCGAGCTTTGAAGGGGGCCGTGGCTCGCCTGGCCCTGAGCGTGGCCCTGGGCTGGTCCTTGGGCATGGCGGTGTCGCCCGTGGCCCACGCCCACACCGATGCCGCCCTCTCGGAAGCCAGCGCCTTGTCGGCCTTGCCGGTGGCGGTGTCGGTTGGCGCGCCGCTGGCCTTGGCGGTGGGGGCTTCGGCGCTCACCGTGGTGGCGGTGCAGGTGGTGGCCGGCTGCACGATCTGGGTTCTGGAGCGTGCCAGCGACGGCGCCCGCTTCTCGGTCAAGGTCATGGCCGCCAGCGCCGGGCTGGCTTCCGTGGCGGTGGGTACGGCCTTGACGGTGACCGCGGTTTCTGCTGGATGGGTCATCTCGACGGCGGGCGAGGTGTTGGCCTTGGTGCCCAATGCGCTGGGCCAGGCCCTGTTGCACCACAAGCGCGTCTTGCGCTGAGGAGGGCACATGAACCGCAAGACCTGGTTCTCGGTGTCCTTGGCTGGCCTGATGTGGGTCAGCCAGCCAGCCTGTGCGGGCCGCGCCTGCGACCGGCAAGCCTTGAAGGTGGAAGACCTGACACGCGGGCTGGCGCTGGCCGAGCGCACCGTGCAGCGTCTGGAGGCGGCCGGCGTGAAGATGGCGGTGTTGGCGCGGGCCGGCCAGGATTTGTCTGCGTACAGCCTGCGCTATTCCCACCTGGGGCTGGCCTACAAGGACGGTGAGGTCTGGCGGGTGATGCACAAGCTCAACCACTGCGGCACCGCCGAGGCCTCGGTCTACCGCGAAGGTGTGGGCGACTTCTTCCTGGATTCGCCCCACCAGTATGTCGCCGGGGTGGTGCCCTTGCGGCCCGACGTGCAAGCGCGCCTGTTGCCTTTGTTGCAAGAGCCTTACCTGGCGGCCGGCGTCCACACCCGGGCCTACAGCATGGTGGCGTACCCTTGGGCGCAGGACTACCAGCAAAGCAACCAGTGGGCCGTCGAAACCCTGGCCTTGGCCATGGCCGGGCATGGCGGCAGCCGCCTCGTCGCCCAGCGGTGGTTGCAACGTCAGGGTTACGAGCCCACGGAACTGCACCTGTCCACAGCCACCCGCTTGGGCGCGCGCCTGAGCATGGCCAACGTCAGCTTTGACGACCACCCCACCTTCCTGCGGTTCACCGGCCGCATTCGCACCACCACGGTCGATTCCGTGTTCGACTGGCTGGAGCGCTCGGGGCTGGGTGGCCCCCAGTGGGTGGTGCGCTGACATCAAACCCGTGCGCGCGCCCTCAAGTTGGCGCGCACCCACACCGAAATGTTGTCCAATGTGGCAGCCAGGCTGCGGGACCGGTGTCGGCCTCATGCGCCTCAAGTGACCACCATCAGTGAGGAACCCATTCGTGTCCGCGACATCCAAGACTTCGACTGCAGCGGCAGGCACGGCCGTGCAGCCATCCGGGCAGTTCGCCCTGCTGGGGCAGCGACGGTTTGCGCCGTTCTTCTTCACCCAGTTCCTGGGTGCGGCCAACGACAACCTGTTCAAGTTCGCCTTCACGGTGCTGGTGACCTACCACCTGCAACTCGCGTGGCTGCCCCCGAAAATGGCCGGTCTGGTGATCGGGGCGCTGTTCATCCTGCCTTTTGTGCTGCTGTCCGCCACGTCGGGGCAGTGGGCCGACAAGTACGACAAGGCGCTCATCATGCGTCGCGTCAAGCTGCTGGAAGTGGCCATCATGGTGTTGGCCACCGTGGGTTTCGTGGCCCAATGGGTGCCTGTGCTGCTGGGCTGCGTGTTCCTGATGGGGCTGCATTCCACCCTGTTTGGCCCGGTCAAATACGCCTACTTGCCGCAACACCTGAGTGAGCGAGAGCTCACCGGTGGCAATGGCATGGTGGAGATGGGCACCTTCGTGGCCATCTTGCTGGGCAACGTGGTGGGGGGGCTGCTGATGGCCATCCCGGAAACGGGCGCCCTGTGGGTGTCGGCCGCTTGCCTGGTGGTTGCGGTGGCCGGGTGGGTCACGGCGCGGCAGGTGCCGGCCTCACCTTCGTCTGACCCGGGGCTGGTGATCAACTGGAACCCGGCGTCCGAGACCTGGCGCAACCTGAAGCTGGCGGCGCAATACCCCAGCGTGTTTCGCTCGTTGCTGGGCATCTCGTGGATGTGGTTCTTTGGCGCGGTCTTCCTGGCGCAGTTCCCGTCCTTTGCGCGAGACGTGCTGGGGGGCGATGAACACGTGGCCTCGCTGTTGCTGGTGGTGTTCTCGGTGGGCATCGCCATCGGCTCTCTGCTGTGCGAGACGCTGTCGCACCGGCACGTGGAAATCGGCCTGGTGCCCATCGGCGCCATTGGCATGACGGTGTTCGCGCTTGACCTGTACGCCACTTCTCACGGCCTGTCCCACGCGGTCGGCGCGCCCTTGCTGGATACCACGGCCTTCCTGGCCAACCCGGTGCACTGGCATGTCATGGCCGACCTGGCCCTGCTGGCCTTCAGCGCCGGCTTGTACAGCGTGCCCATGTACGCCCTGATTCAACTGCGGTCGCAGCCCAGCCACCGCGCCCGCATCATCGCCGCCAACAACATCCTCAACGCGCTGTTCATGATCGCCAGCAGCCTGATCGCGGGGGCCTTGCTGGGCGCAGGCCTGAGCGTGCCCGAGGTGTTTGGCGTGACGGCCCTGCTCAACGTGCTGGTGGTGGGCTACCTGTTCTGGCTGATGCCGGAATACATCATTCGCCTGGTCATGCTGGTCATCACCCGGGTGATCTACCGGCTCAAGGTCAAGGGCGACGAGCACCTGCCCACCGATGGCGCCGCCATCCTGGTGTGCAACCACGTGAGCTTCGTTGACGCCGTCATCCTCGGCGTGTGCAGCCCGCGCCCCATGGTGTTCCTGATGGACCACCGCATCTTCAAGAACCCGGTGCTGGGCTGGTTCTTCCGGGCGGTCAAGGCCATCCCGATCGCGCCGCAAAAGGAAGACCCCGAGGCCTATGAACGTGCCTTTGTGCGGGCTCGGGAAGTGCTGGACAACGGTGATTTGCTGTGCCTGTTCCCCGAAGGGGCCATCACCCGAGACGGCAAGATGGCGCCGTTCAAGGCAGGCATCCTCAAGATCCTGGAAACCAACCCGGTCCCCGTGGTGCCTGCGGCGCTGCACAACCTGTGGGGGTCTTACTTCTCGCGGATCGACGGCGTGGCCATGAGCAAGCCTTTCCGCCGGGGTTGGTTCAACCGGGTGGGCCTGGTGGTGGGGCCAGCCCTGTCGCCCGAGCAGGTCACGCTGCCGGGCTTGCAGCAAACGGTGCAGGCGCTGGTGGACGGCCCGGCGCCATGAGCGCACCCCATCAGTTCAGGTTGTTGGGGCAGCGTCGCTACAGCCCCTTTTTCTGGACGATGTTCCTGGGCGCCTTCAACGACAACCTCTTGAAGTTCGTCGTCGTGCTGGTGCTGACCTACCAGGTGCATGTGCCCTGGTTGCCGCCTGAGCAGGTCGGCCCTTTGATGGGGGCCATTTTCATCCTGCCGTCGGTGTTGTGGTCGATCCTGGCTGGCGAGGTGGCGGACCGCTGGGACCTCGACGCCCTGATGCGTTGGGGCAAGACGGCCGAGTTGGCCATGATGGCCTTGGCCGCCTGGGCGCTGTGGCAGCAGTCCGTGGTGGGGCTGTTGTGCAGCGTTTTCGCCTCAGGCGCCCACGTCACGCTGTTCTCAACTTTGAAATACGCCTACCCGCCGCGCCACCTGGCGCCCTTCGAATTGGTGGGGGGCAATGGCCTGCTGGAGACGGGCACCTTCACCGCCATCTTGCTCGGCACGGTGGTCGGCGGGCTGACGATGGGGCAGGTGTCGCAAGCCGGCGGCACAGGGGGCGAATTCCATGGGCCGGTCGCCTGGCTGTTGGGTGTGGCTTTGCTGGGCTGGTGGTGCGCGCGCCAGGTGCCCCACACCCGTGCAGCTGCGCCCCGGTTGCAGCCTGACCTTTGGCTGTGGCGCAGTTCGGTGCGCATCTTGCGCGAGGTGCGTGGGCAAGCGCCACTGTGGTGGTCGCTCTCGGGCATCTCGTGGATGTGGGCCTTCGGGTCGGTCATGTTCAGCCTGTTTCCCGTCATCGCCAAGGACGTGTTGCACGCCAGCCCCGACATCGCCGCTGCCTTGCTGGTGGTGAGCACCGTGGGGGTGGCCACGGGGGCGCTGGCGTGTGAGCGTTTGTCCAAGGTGGCGTCGGGCCACAAACCTGACCTGGGGCTCGTGCCTTGGGGCGGGGCACTGATGGCCCTGTTTGGTCTGGACCTGGGCCGCGTGGTGGCCAGCATCGCCGCCGACCCGACCATGGCCAGCGTCAGCCACTATGGGCTCGACACGCTGCGTGCCCACCCGAGTCACCTGGTGGGCTTGCTGGACCTGTGGCTGATGTCGGTGGGCATCGCCCTGTTCAGCGTGCCCTGGTACGCGCAGATGCAAGCCCGAGCCAACGACGAGCGCCGGGCCCGCGTGGTGGGGGCCAACAACCTGCTCAATGCGCTGTACATCCTGGTGGCCAGTTTGGCGGTGTCGGGCCTGTTGTCGGCGGGCTGGAGCCTGGGGGCCGTGATGGCGCTGGCGGGTGTGGCCCAGGTGGTGTGGTTGGCGTGGGTGTGTTGGCGGCACCCGCAGGTCGTCGCCGATGCCGCGTCCTTGTGGCGCAGGTGGCGCGGCGTCGGCCAATGAGCCACGGCCGTGGTTGAATGCGCACTGGATTTGCTGCTCGTTGAACATGAAGGACCTGCTCACCCCTCCCGTGCTGGCCCGCGTTGGCCCGTTTGCCTTGTTCATGGTGCTCCTGGCGCTGCGCGGGGCTTTGCCCGAACAGGGCAGCTTCGACCCACGTTGGGTCTACGGGGTGTCGACCGCCGCGGTGGGCTACTGCCTGTGGCATTTCCGTGGCCAGTACGGCGAGCTGCGTCGCTTCGCCGAGGTGGGGGCGCCCCCGCGTTGGTTGGCCCTGTTGCTCGCGGTGGTCGCCGGGGTGGTGCTGTTTGACCTGTGGGTCAGGCTGACCTTGCCCTGGATGATGTTGGGCGAGGCTGCGGCGAGCTTTCGCCCGGTCAATGCGCAGGGCGAGTTGATCTGGCCGCTGGTGGTGGTGCGCTGGCTCGGCGCGGCCGTGGTGGTGCCGATCATGGAAGAGCTGTTCTGGCGAGGCTTCCTGATGCGCTGGATCGACGACCCGGATTTCGAACGTGTGTTGCCGCAGGACGCCACCCCCAAGGCCGTGCTGCTGTCCAGCCTGGCGTTCATGCTGGCCCACACCCAATGGCTGGCCGCCTTGTTGGCTGGTCTGCTGTTCGCGTGGGTCTACCGCTACACCCGCTCGCTGTGGGCTTCTGTGCTGTGCCATGCCGTGACCAACGGTGTGTTGGGCGCCTGGGTGGTTTTCAGCGGCAACTGGCAATTCTGGTGAAGCCCATGGCCGGCACCCAACCGTTGGCGTCATCGGCTGCGGCCACCTGGTTGAAGCGCTTGTGGTGGCTGGCGCTGGCCACCACCTTGGTTTTGTGGGCCTACCTGTGGTGGGACCCGGAGCTGGTGCCCGACCTGGCCGTGATCCAGTACGCGCCTTACCCTGGCTACCTGGTGCCGGTCACGCTGCTGGCGCTGGCCATGATGTGGCTGGGCGGGCGCTGGCTGTGGTTGGGCTGGATGCCGGTGTTGGTGGTGTTGGGCCCAGTGATGGGCTGGTGTCACGGCAGCCCGGACGAAGGCAGTGGGCACCTGAGGGTGATGACTTACAACATCAAGTCGTTCCTCTTGCCTGGGGTGCCGGGCGGCTACCAGAAGCTGGCCATGGAGTTCGTGGAGGCCGATGCCGACATCGTGATGATGCAAGACGCCGTCACGTTCGCGGCCATCCAGTCCAGCCACCCCGACCTCTACAAGCTCATGGTGGGCGACCGCCAGGTGCAGGTGTTCGACCAGTACGCCATCGTCAGCCGTTACCCCCTGAAGGATTGCCGCCCGGGCGTCATGCCCAACAAGGCAGGCAACTTTTTCCAGTGCCAGACCACGGTGCATGGCCAGGCGTTGTCGCTGATCACGGTGCACTTCACCACCCCGCGTGATGGCCTGAACGCCACGCGCTTCGAAGGGCTCAATGGCTTGATGGCCTGGAAGTCCAACATGAGCCGTCGCATCTACCAGTCCGGCTACTTGGCGGAGTTGGTGCGCAAGTCCGGGCGGCCGTGCATCGTGGCGGGCGACTTGAACGCGCCAGAGCACTCGCGCATCGTGCAGGCCTTGTTGCACACCGGCTTGCGTGACGCGTTCAGTTCAGCGGCATGGGGCTGGGGCTACACCCATGGCCATTCGCTGATCCGCGATGTGCCGTTCTTGCGCATCGACCACATCCTGGTGAGCGAAGACATGGGTGTGGAGCGGGCCTGGGTGGGCGGCATGGAGGCCTCTCAACACCGCCCCGTGGTGGCCGACCTGTTCATGCGGCGCCATTGACGCCCGTAGCGGTCAACCCCCGCGCCAGCGCCGCCATGCGCGGCGAGCCCAGCCCCCCACACGCTGGCGAAAAGCCCGCCAGGCCCGCCAGGCGGGTGAGGACCTGAACTGGGTGATCACGCGTTGCTTGAAGGCCATCCAGCGCGTGAAGAGGCGGGCAAACCAGGGCAGGCGCATGAGGGTGGGGTGGGTGAGCGCGAACAGGCGCGCCACGATGGCCGTGCCGCCCAGCTTGGCGGCAATGATCACCACCAGCCCCAGGCCCGTGTGGCCTTGACCGATCCAATACAGGGCCAGCAACTTGACGGGCAAGAGGCCCAGCACAGGGGCAGCGAAAAGCGCCAGCGCGCCGTAAGGCGGCAGCCGGCGGATCAGGGCTTCCAGCTGTTTGAAGCCCGGCCAGCGCCCGAGCCAGGCCAGGAGGGCGGAGAGCCGTTCCCAGCCCCATTCTTCGAACAGCAGCACCAGGGCCAGCAGCCAGATGGCCACCCACTTCAAGGCGCGCTGGGGCCACGACATCAGGCGGGCGAGGCCTCGGGCCTGTCCGCTTCCCCGTTGTTTGGTCATGTCGGCCAGTATGGGGCGAACCCGGGCACGTCGCCCGGGCCTTCACACGGATTTACCGTGGGGCTCCGGCGTCAAACGCCCCGGGCGCGGTCGGCCGCGAACTGCTGCTGGAAGGCGGCAAAGCGGCCTTCGTCCAGGGCGTTGCGCACTTCCTGCATCAGGTTGAGGTAGTAGTGCAGGTTGTGCACCGTGGTCAACATGGGGCCCAGCATTTCACCGCAGCGGTCGAGGTGGTGCAGGTAGGCGCGGCTGAAGTTTTGGCAGGTGTAGCAACTGCAGGTTTCGTCGATGGGGCGCTCGTCTGCCTTGTTGCGGCTGTTGCGCAGACGCAGGTCGCCGAAACGGGTGAACAGGTGGCCATTGCGCGCGTTGCGGGTGGGCATCACGCAGTCGAACATGTCGACGCCGGCCGCCACGCCGGCCACGAGGTCTTCCGGGGTGCCGACGCCCATCAGGTAGCGTGGCTTGTGGGTGGGCAGCTTGGGGCTGATGTGGTTCATCACCCGCATCATTTCGTCTTTGGGCTCCCCCACGCTCACGCCACCGATGGCGTAGCCCGGCAGGTTCATGTCCACCAGGGCGGCCAGCGATTCTTCACGCAGGTGTTCGAACATGCCCCCTTGCACGATGCCAAACAAGGCGTTGGGGTTCTGCAGGCGGTCGAACTCGGTCTGGCAACGCTTGGCCCATCGCAGGCTCAGTTCCATCGACGCGCGGGCTTCCTTTTCGGTGGTGATGTGGCCCAGCGACTTGTCGCCCTTCCAGTAAGGCGTGCACTCGTCGAACTGCATGACGATGTCCGAGTTCAGGATGGTCTGGATCTGCATGCTGATCTCAGGCGTGAGGAACAGCTTGTCGCCGTTGACCGGCGATGCGAAGCGGACCCCTTCTTCGCTGATCTTGCGCATCTCGCCCAGCGACCACACCTGGAAGCCACCCGAATCGGTGAGGATGGGCTTGTGCCAGCTCTCGAATTTGTGCAGCCCGCCGAACTGCTTCATGATGTCCAGGCCCGGTCGCATCCAGAGGTGGAAGGTGTTGCCCAGGATGATCTGGGCGCCCATCTCTTCCAGTGAGCGCGGCATGACGCCTTTGACGGTGCCGTAGGTGCCCACCGGCATGAAGATGGGGGTCTCCACCACGCCGTGGTTGAGCGTGAGTCGGCCACGGCGGGCTTCGCCCTCGGTCTTGATCAGTTCGAAATTCAACATGGTGGGTCTGCCGTTGGGGCCAGGGTTCAAGCGGTGGAAGGCCGCTGCAGGTGTTCCAGCAGGCGCTCGCTTCTGAACGGCTTGGCCAGGACATCGTGGCCGGAGGCGCTCAAGCGTGCGATCTGCGCAGGGTCGGTGTCGCCTGAAATGATCAGGCAACGCAAGGTGTGGTCATGGGCCTGCAAGCGCAGGCTGAGGGTCTGCGCCAGCTGCAAGCCGGCCATGCCGGGCAGGCGGTGGTCGGTGATCAGGCTGTCTGGCAAGTGTGGCGAGGTCAGGGCCTCGTGCAGGGGACTGCCCAGCAGTTGTGGCAGTTCTTCCAGCAGCGATTCGGCGTCGGGCCAACTGCGGGTTGTGGCGCCCCACGAATGCAGCATGCCGGTGATGGCGCGGCGCAGGATGAGGTCGTCTTCCACCAGCCAGATGTTCTGCCCCTGCAGGGGGCGCTCAATGGCGGGTGCCACCTCAGGGACAGGCGCGGGCGCCACGTTGAGCGGCAAGCCCATTGCGAACACGGAACCCCGCCCGGGGCGCGATTTCAGGCTGATGTGCTCGCCCAGGATGCTGGCGGTGCGCCGCACGATGGCCAGGCCCAGGCCGATGCCCCGGTTGCGCTCTCGCGCGGCGTTGTTGAGTTGGTAGAACTCTTCGAAGATGCGTTCGCGCTGCTCTTCGGGGATGCCCACGCCGGTGTCCCAGACCTCGATGCGCAGACGATGGGGGCCGCTGCGGCGCGCTGCGACCAGCACCCCGCCCGTGTTCGTGTAGCGGATGGCGTTGGCCACCAGGTTGCGCAGCACGCTGTGCAGCAGCATTGGGTCGGTCAGCACGATGGGCTGCAGGTGGCCGTTGGCTTCGGTGGCGGTGGGCAGCCGAAAGCGCAGCTTCAGGCCTTTGGCTTCTGCGGCACTTTGCTCGTGCACCTTCACGGCCTGGAACACGTCGCGCAGGTTCACCGACTGGAACTCGGGCTTCACCGCGCCCGCGTCCAGGCGAGAGATGTCGAGCAGGCCCACCAGCAGCGATTCCATGGCGCTCACCGCCTCGTCCAGCATGTTGACCACCTCGCGGGTCTCGGGCGCGGTTTCGCGCTGACGCAGCAGGGTCACCAGCAGGCCGATGGCGGCCGTGGGTTGACGCAAGTCGTGGCTGGCGGCGGCCAGGAAGCGGGTCTTGGACTGGTTGGCGGTTTCCAGGGCGCGGGTGCGCTCGGCCACCCGTTCTTCCAGGATGAGGTTCATGCGCTCGGCCAGCGTGGTGGCATCGATGAACCGACGCATCAGCGTCAAGGCAAAGCCCAGAAAGATGATGGGCGAGAAGTACGGCGTCCAATACAGCGTGAGCACCGTCTCGTGCGGCAGCAGCAGCGTGTAGTCGTGCAGCAGACTCACCAGGGTGCCCACGGTGCCCACCGTCATGGCCACGGCTTCCATGCCGCGCTGGGCCCAGGCGTGGCGCAGCACCGGCACCAGCACCGACAGGCCCAACACCAGGAACACCGGGTAGCAAAGCACCCGCAGCGTGTCCATCATGGGCGAGCCGATGGCCCCCAGGGCCACCAGGGGCAGGGCGCCACAGGCGAGACGCAGGCGCAACAACCAGGGTTGCACGGGCCGGCCGGCGTACACCAGCCCGAACAGCACCAGGTAGTAGGTGATGACGGCCTGGGCGCCAAAGAACAGCCAGTCCAGCAAGGCGGGATGCACCGGCGTGGTTTCCAGGTAGTACAGCGCGTTGCGGCCGCACATGACCAGCATCAGCGTGCCGAAGTAGCGGAACATCACGTCGCTGGGGCGGGCCCGCCAGGCCAGCAACAGGAACAGGGCCATGCCCGTCACCGTGAGGTTGAGCACTTGCGGCAGGCTGACGGTGAACAGGTGCCAACGGTCAAAGGCCGGGCGCAGGTCGCTCACCGGGCCCGCCACCAGCGGCGAGATGCCGGCGATGCCCAGGCGGTTCATGCGCACCTCGATGTCGAGGTCGTTGTCGCCGGCCAGCAGCACGTTGACCGGCAACTCGATCAGGTAAGGCAGCGACGCCACGCTGGTGATGGCCTCGCCTTCCATGTCCAGCGTGCTCAAAGGGATGCCATTGAGCGTGATGCGGTGGTTGCCTGGCAGCCTGTCCACCCGCAAGGCCCAGGGCACGGTGGGCGAGCGCGCCATGTCCAGCCGAACGTGGTAGCAAGCCACCCCCGGCGGCTGGATGCCCACCTTGCGCCAGTCGTCAGGCAGGTTGACGGTGCGACCGTCCATCTGCGCCTGGCAGGGGCCAGGTCGCATCTTCGCTTGCCGCACGATCAGCGGGGTGTCGCTGACCGGCGCAGGCGCGGTCAGCTGGTCCGCATTGATCCAGGCCGACACCGAGCTCAACAACACCGTCAGCAACGCCGTGGCGATCAACACCATGCGCAGCAGCGGCGAGGACGACGAGGTGGCGGCGCGGTTGCTCATGGCTTCAGCCGGCGCGGCGCGACACGACCATCGCGTCACCGTACGAGAAGAAGCGGTAGCCCTGCGCGATGGCGTGGGCGTAAAGCGCCTGCATGCGACCGAGGCCGATGAGCGCGCTCACCAGCATCAACAGGGTGCTTTTCGGCAGGTGGAAGTTGGTGACCAGGATGTCGACCACCTTGAAGTCAAAGCCGGGCGTGATGAAGATGTCGGTGTCGCGGCTGCCGGCCGCAGGCAGCCGGTCTTCGCCATGGAGCGCGGCGGATTCCAGCGCACGCAAGGTGGTCGTGCCCACCGACACGACCCGGCCGCCAGCGGCACGTGTGGCCCGAATGGCATCGACCGTGGCCTGGGGCACGTCAAACCACTCGCTGTGCATCTTGTGCTCGGCGATCGAGTCGCTGCGCACGGGCTGGAAGGTGCCGGCCCCCACATGGAGCGTCACTTCGGCGGTGCGCACGCCGCGGGCCGCCAGCGCGGCCAGCACCCCTTCGTCGAAGTGCAGCGCGGCGGTGGGGGCGGCCACGGCGCCTGGCTGTGACGCGAACACCGTCTGGTAGCGGCGCTCGTCGTCGGCGTCGTCGGCGTGCGTGATGTACGGGGGCAGCGGCACGTGGCCGTGTGCCGCCAGCAATTCGAACGGGTCTCCCGCCAGGCGCAGGTGGAACATGCCGTTGTCGGGGCCGCAGCGGCCCAGCACTTCGGCGTCGAAGGCGTCGGCGAAGCGCACCGTGGTGCCGGGCTTGGGCGATTTGCTGGCCCGCAGGTGGGCCCAGACCTCGTGGCCGGGCAGCACACGCTCCACCAGCGCCTCGACGGCGCCGCCTGAGGCCTTGGCCCCGTACAGGCGGGCCTTGATCACGCGGGTGTTGTTGAAGACCAGCAGGTCTCCGGGCTGAAGCAGGTCGGGCAGCTCGCGGAACACCCGGTCTGCAGGGGCACCATCGGGCTGGCTGAGCCCGTCGAGCAAGCGGGAAGCGCTGCGCTCGGCGGCCGGGTGCTGGGCGATCAGTTCGGGCGGGAGCTCGAAGTCGAAATCGGCCAGGGTGAGGGCGCTGACTTCAGGGGCCTGGGCGGAAGGGGGAGCTGACATGCTTTTGAGGGGCGGACGGGCCCCGTGCCAAAAGTATGGGATTGTCGCTCAGCTCTGCCCCCTGAGCGCCGCGATCGGCTTCAGTTGCCGGACTGGGTGTCGAGCTTTTTTTGCAGCTTCAACATTTCGCGGGCCACCACGGCGGTGTCGGTGAAGTCGGAGAACACACCGTCGATGCCCAGTTGGTAGAACTGCAGGTACTCGTTGATCGGGTTGCCCGCGTAATCGCCAGCCAGGCGTCGTTGCTCATTGCGGAAGGTCCAGGTGTGCACCTTCAGGCCGGCGGCGTGGGCGCGCTCGATCAAGTCGGTGGGCTGACCCAGGGCCCGGCTGGCTTCGCCGGGGCCACTGCCGTTGGCTTGGGCCACGGTGGGCACGATGTAGCGCTTCCAGGGGCCGATGCCATGGGCGTAAGTGGCCACTTCCCTGAGGCCGGCGTCGGTGGTCAGGTAGGCGAAGGTGCGTGCCTGGAGCTCCGGCTTGCCGGAGACCGTCCAGTCATAGGGCCGGTCATAGGGGGCGGTGAAGTCCAGCGAGCCATCGGGGTTCACGTCGTTGGCGTCGACCAGCTGGATCAGGCGCACGCTGGTGAGCTTGCTCAAGGCTTTGAGGTTGCCTTGTTCGAACGACTGGATGAACACCGGTGCATTGCGGTGGTTCCAACCCGCCTGGCTCAAGGCTTTCAGCAGGCGGCCTTCCAGCGGCAGGCCGAGGGCCTGGTGGTAGGTCGGGTGCTTGGTTTCGGGGTAGATGCCGATCACGCGGCCCTTTTCCAGAGATTTGCGCTTCACCAAGGCGATGACTTCTTGCAGGGTGGGGATTTCCCACTGGCCGTCGAACTGGTGGGGGCGCTCGCCAAAGGCCTGTTTGGCGCGCAGCGTCTTGATCTCGGCCAAGGTGAAGTCGCTGGCGAAGAAGCCTTCTTCTTCGGCTCCATCGACCATGGCCTTGCGGCGGCGCTGGGCGAACTCGGGGTGGTCGGCCACGTCCGTGGTGTTCACGATGTTGGGCTCATGGCGGGCAATCAGGTGGCCGTCCTTGGTGGCGACCAGGTCCGGCTCCACGAAGTCGGCGCCCAGCTCGATGGCCAGGGCATAGCCCTCCAGGGTGTGTTCAGGCAAATAGCCCGAAGCGCCGCGGTGGCCAATGACCAGCGGCAGCGCGGCGGAGCGTGTCGAGGCCTCGTCGTGCATGCGCCAGCGCTCGCCCTGATCGTGGGCTTGGGCGTGGGCAGGCAGGGCCAGCAGCAGCGCGGCCGACACGGCCAGCATCTTGTGAAGGGTGGGGGCCATCAGGTTCTCCTCAGGTGGTCACAACGGTGAACCACACCATAGAAGCCGTGCATGACGGTGGCGCGCCCGCCAACGGGGGGCCTGTGGGCCTTTCGGCATGGGCACAATGACAACCGTGTCCACCACCTCGCCCCCCACCCCAGGCAGCGCGCCCACGCCGGCGCCTCCCCAGAAGTCCGCCCCGCAAAAGGCCATGGACAAGCTGGGCTTGGTGCGCGACATCGACCTCGCCTTGCACCTGCCGTTGCGCTATGAAGACGAGACCCGCATCACCCGCCTGCGCGATGCGCGCGACGGCCAGACCGTGCAGGTCGAAGGCGAGGTGATCAGCAACCACATCGAACAGCGTGGCCGCCGACAGTTGATCGTCAAGATCGACGATGGCAGCGGCGAGCTGGTGCTGCGCTTCCTCAACTTCTATGGCTCCCAGCAGAAGACCTGGGGCGTGGGCGCGCTGCTGCGCGTGCGCGGGGAATTGCGCCACGGCTTTTTCGGCCGGGAGATGACGCACCCCACGGTGAAGGTGGTGGGCAGCGACACCCCATTGCCCGCCACGCTCACGCCCGTCTACCCCACGAGCGCTGGCTTGCCGCAGGCCTATCTGCGCAAGGCCGTGCAAGCCGGGCTGGCGCGCGCCCCGCTGCACGAGGTCATTCCCCCCCCATTGCTCGCGGCCCATTTGCCGGTGGCCCGGCGCTGGCCCAGCCTCAAGGCTGCGCTGCAGTGCCTGCACCACCCGGGCCCGGATGTGGCCCTGGCCAGCCTCGAAGACCACAGCCACCCGGCTTGGCAGCGCCTCAAGTTCGAAGAGTTGCTGGCCCAACAACTGTCGCAGCAACAAGCCAGGCAGGCCCGTGCCCACCACCGGGCCCCGGTCATGCGGTCGGCTGCGGGGGGGCTGGTTGAACAACTGCTGGGTGTGCTGCCCTTCCAGCTCACAGCGGCCCAGCAGCGGGTGTGCGAAGAGATCGCCCAGGACCTGGCCTTGCCGCGCCCCATGCACCGGCTCTTGCAAGGCGACGTGGGCTCGGGCAAAACGGTGGTGGCCGCGCTGGCCGCCGCCGTGGCCATGGACGCGGGCTGGCAATGCGCGCTGATGGCGCCCACGGAAATCCTGGCCGAACAGCATTTCCGCAAGCTGGTGGGCTGGCTGGAGCCGCTGGGCGTGAAGGTGGCCTGGCTCACGGGCAGCCTCAAGACCAAGGAAAAGCGCGCCCAGCTCGAAGCCGTGGCCAGCGGGCAGGCCCAGCTGGTGGTGGGCACGCACGCGGTCATCCAGGACCAGGTGAGCTTCCCGCGCCTGGGGCTGGCCTTGATCGACGAGCAGCACCGCTTCGGTGTGGCCCAGCGCTTGCAATTGCGCCGCAAGCTGGAAAGTGCCGAGCTGGAGCCGCACCTGCTCATGATGAGCGCCACGCCCATCCCGCGCACGCTGGCCATGACCTACCTCGCCGACCTGGAGGTGAGCACCATCGACGAATTGCCCCCGGGGCGCACGCCCATCGTCACCAAGGTGTTTGCCGACACCCGTCGCGACGAGGTGATCGAACGCATCCGCGACGAGGTGGCGCGAGGCCGGCAGGTGTATTGGGTGTGCCCGCTGATCGACGAAGCCGAAGACGCCGACGAGGCGGCCAGCCAGTCGGCGGCCGGTGAGGGCGCAGAAGCCGGCAAGCCGCCCGCCCGCAAGGCCGCGGCCAAGAAGGCCAGCAAAGCCAAAGCGGCCAAGCCGGCGAGCGCGGGTGGAGCGGCCTTTGGCCACAGCCCGCCGCCCCTTGACCTCAGCAACGTCACCGCCACCCACGAAGAATTGAGTGGCGTGTTGCAAGGGCATGGCGTGGGCTTGTTGCATGGCCGCCTGCCTCCGGCGGAGAAGGCCGACGTCATGGCCCGCTTCGCCTCGGGCGAGCTGTCGGTGCTCGTGGCGACCACCGTCATCGAAGTGGGGGTGGACGTGCCCAACGCCAGCCTCATGGTGATCGAACACGCCGAGCGCTTTGGCCTGAGCCAGCTGCACCAGTTGCGCGGCCGGGTGGGGCGTGGGGCGGTGGCCAGCGTGTGCGTGTTGCTCTACACCTCCCCCTTGTCCGACAGCGGCAAGCAGCGGCTCAAGGCCATGGCCGAGACCACCGACGGCTTCGAGATCGCCCGGCGTGACCTCGAGATTCGGGGGCCAGGCGAATTCATGGGGTCGCGCCAATCGGGGGCAGCCTTGTTGCGCTTCGCCGACCTGAACGAAGACCAGGGCCTGGTGGCCCAAGCCCGCGAAGTGGCCGAAGCCATGTTGGCCCATCACCCCGACGCGGCCGCCGTTCACATTGCCCGCTGGCTGGGCCAGAAGTCTGAATACCTCAAGGCCTGAGCCCCCGAATGCCTGGTGTCGCGCAGCCCGACGAAGGGATTTTGGCTTTCCTGCACAATCTTCGGCATGACCCTCACTGAACTCCGCTACATCGTGGCCGTGGCCCGCGAGCGCCATTTCGGGCGCGCGGCCGAAGCCTGCTTCGTGTCACAGCCCACGCTGTCGGTCGCCGTCAAGAAGCTCGAAGACGAGTTGGACGTCAAGCTTTTCGAGCGCGGGGGCTCGGAAGTCTCGGTCACGCCGCTGGGGGAAGAGATCATCCGGCAAGCCCAGGCTGTGCTGGAGCAGGCGCAGGCCATCAAGGAGATCGCCAAGCGGGGCAAGGACCCGTTGGCTGGCCCTCTGCGCCTGGGGGTGATCTACACCATCGGGCCCTACCTTTTGCCCGACCTGGTGCGCACGGCGATCGCCAAAGTGCCCCAGATGCCGCTGATGTTGCAGGAGAACTTCACCGTCAAGTTGTTGGAGATGCTGCGCGCCGGAGAGCTGGACTGCGCGATCCTGGCCGAACCCTTCGTGGAGTCCAACCTCGCGATCGCGCCGCTGTACGACGAGCCCTTCATGGTGGCCGTGCCCGCCAGCCACCCTTTGGCCCAGCGCGAGTGCATCAGCGCCGAAGAACTCAAGCGCGAAACCATGTTGTTGCTGGGGGCGGGCCACTGCTTCCGCGACCACGTGCTGGAGGTCTGCCCGGAGTTCGCGCGCTTCTCTTCCGACGCCGAAGGCATCCGCAAGAGCTTTGAAGGCTCGTCGCTCGAAACCATCAAGCACATGGTGGCTGCCGGCATGGGCGTGACCGTGGTGCCTCAGCTGTCGGTGCCGCCCGAGCCCCAGCCGCACCTGCGGTTCATCCCGTTCGAGGCGCCTGTGCCCACGCGCCGGGTCGTGCTGGCCTGGCGGCGCAGCTTCACGCGTTACGAGGCCATCGCGGCCTTGCGCAACGCGATTTACGACTGCCCGCTGGTGGGTGTGTCGAGGTTGACGGTCTGATCGGGCGGCTCGAAGCAGTCGATCACCGTGAAATACAACGAGGCGTAAAAGCCTGCGGCCAGCCCCATGCCCGTGACCATGGCGACGCCATCGACCAGGGCCGGCACGGGCAAGGCCGCCATCAGCACGCGGGCCACCACGGCCAGCAAGAGCATGAGCCCAGCCCAGCCCAGGCCATAGACCACGAAGGCCCCCAGGTTGCGCCAACTGGCCACGAGGCTGAAAAAGAGCGCCTTGACGGCAGGCACATGGCCCCAAAGCACCAAGGCAGGCGTGTGCCAGAACACCAGCGAGACGGGCAGGGTGAGCGCCAGCCGCAGGAGCATGTCTTGTTGCACCAGCGGGTTCGCGAGCACCTCGGCCATGTCTTCGGTCTTGCTGGTGATGGCCTCGATCTCGTCGGCGTCAGGCCCGATCAGGCTGGCCAGCGCGATCACGCCCAAGGTCGCCAGGATGTACGCCACCCCCAGGATCAGGAACTGGCGGCGGGT
>JBEEJT010000138.1:0-5252 GCA_041169085.1 Pseudomonadota bacterium
TGCCGGCTCGGCCGACCGCTCTACATCGCGTTGTTGCCTGTGGTCTTCGGCCCGCGGCTGGCGCCGGACGACCCCTTGCGGAAGTTCTGTCACTTGAAAAGCTGACATCCGAAGCACCGCAAGACCGTCGCATTGCTCAAGAGCGTCTGTCAACAAGACAGTCTCCGTCGTCGTTGCCCAAGATGCAAGGTTCATCAAGCCGTTCAAGCGGATCTACCCAACACTCGGCGGCTGGAGCGAATGAAGAAGCGAAGGAAGGACGCGGCCTCCGATCGGCGCTACAGGACTTAGCGCGGAACGAAGAAGGTCGACTTCTCAAACTGCATGGCCGATCTTGCCGCATGGGTAGCGCCAGCGCGCTCCACACCCCTGACTTCAAACAGCACGGGCACGGATCGCCCGGCAAACCCCTGCGCAACGACATAGGGCAGGCGCAAGCTCACCGAGATCGAGGCTACCGCGGCCGGGCCTGCGCTGGCCGGCACCGCCAGCACTTCCAAGGCGTCGATGCCCGAGGCAGAAATCCGGTAGATCTGCGCTTCTTCCGTGCGGTTCATGATCTGGATCCGGTAGACGTTTTCGACCGTGCCGTCCTCGATCACCCGACCCAGCGTGCCGCGGTCCTTGACAACGTCGAACTTGAACGGGCTGCGCATCGCCACGCTGGCTGCAAAAGCGACGCTGACCGCGCAGAGCACGGCCCCGTAGATCAGCACGCGCGGCCTCAGCGCTCGCTTGAACATCTGCATCCGCGTCCAGCCGTTGACGACGCCGTTCTCGGTGGAATAGCGAATCAGCCCCTTGGCGTAGCCCATCTTGTCCATCACGTCGTCGCAGACGTCGATGCACGCCGCGCAGCCGATGCACTCGTTCTGCAACCCGTTGCGGATGTCGATGCCAGTCGGGCAGACCTGCACGCACAGGGTGCAGTCGATGCAGTCGCCCAGCCCCTGCGCCGACGCACTGGCCTTCCTTGATCGCGAACCGCGGGGATCTCCGCGCCCCGCGTCGTAGGTGATGATCAACGAGTCCTTGTCGATCAGAGCACTCTGGAATCGCGCGTAGGGGCACATGTACTTGCACATCTGCTCGCGCAGGAAGCCGGCATTGCCATAAGTGGCGGCGCCATAGAACAGCACCCAGAAGGCGTTCCAGCCGGACATTTCCCATGTCAGCGTGGCGGCGGCCAATTCCCGGATCGGTGTGAAATAGCCTACGAAGCTGAAACCGGTGATCAGCGCGATGCTCAACCACACCCCTTGCTTGGCGCCTTTGCGCAGGATCTTGTTCAAACCCCAGGGTGCCTGGTCCAGGCGCATGCGCGCGATGCGGTCGCCCTCGATCTTGCGCTCCGCCCACATGAAGATCTCGGTGTAGACCGTTTGCGGGCAGGTGTAGCCGCACCACAGCCGGCCGGCGACGGCTGTGAAGAAGAACAAGGCCAGCGCGGACAGCACCAGCAGCGCTGCCAGGAAGATCAGGTCCTGCGGATAGAGAAGCAGTCCGAAGATATAGAAGCGCTGGGCCTCCAGGTCGAACAGCACCGCCTGGCGTCCACCCCATTGCAGCCAGGGTCCGCCGTAGAACAGCAACTGCGTCAACCAGACGAAGACCCAGCGCCAGGTCGCGAACCAGCCTTTCACGGCCCGCGGATAGATCGTCGCCTGCTTTTGGTACATGGAGACGAACTGCGCGCCGTCGTCTCCTGCGGCCGACGCGGCCGCGATGGGGATGACCTTCCTGGAATTGCCCATGCCTACTGCGCACCCTGCGTGCAAGCCGGAAATCGGGAGCTCGTCGTCATCGCTTCAGCTCACCCAGCTTGTGTTCGATCTTGCTCCACGCCTCGGCATCCGGCAGCGCGAGTTTGGTCTTCGTGATGGGCTTCCATTGCCGAGAGAGTTCGGCGTTCAGCGGAGTGAAGTGCTGCTGGTGGGAGGGCACGTCGTCCTCGGCGTAGATGGCGTTCACCGGACACTCTGGAACGCAGACCGCGCAGTCGATGCATTCGTCCGGATCGATGACCAGGAAGTTCGGACCTTCGCGAAACGCGTCGACCGGACACACGTCCACGCAGTCGGTGTACTTGCACCGGATGCAGGCTTCGGTGACGACGAAGGTCATCGGCGCGCGATCCCGGTCTCAGCCGCAGCAGGCACCGCCCGAGCAGCACGAATCACCCTTGGCGGCGGCCGACGGCGCTGACGGCTGAGCGATGCGGGTGATCTGGATGCGCCAGACTGCCGGGCCTGCTTCCAACAGGGCCCACTCGAACTGCCCGTAGGCGCGGTCTTCGAATTGGTAGCGCAGAGGCTGCGGATTGTGGTCGTTCACGAGTTGCAGCGACTGACCGGTGGCCAGGGCGTCGAAGCGTCCGAAGATCAGCGGGTGACGTTCACGCGGCGGAATCGTCCGCAGATCCAGTTCATGGGTGGGTGAGGTCAGGGTTTCAGTCATGGGAGCCTCTCAGAGGTGGAGTGGGCACCTGGACGCGCGACAGCGGGCGCCGGCGGTGCGGTTGGGGAAGCGAGGTGATCAGATGAGCTTGGGCAGTGCGACGGAGTCGATATCGTTCAGCCGTCCCTGCCATCCAGGCGGTCGCTGAGCAGCCAGGGCGCAAAGACCCACAGGTACAGTGCAAAGGCGCTGGCCCATGCGGCTGCGGCCACCACCAGCCAATCTGTGGTCTGCGCCGGAGCCATCAAAGGCAGCAGCACGCGGGCCACGGCAGCAGCAGCCACCAACAGGTAGGCGGCCACCTCCATCCGGGACGCCTTCAGCGCGCGACCCGTGTGGCCGCGAGCCGTACGCGTGACCATGCCGATGATGAGGCCAGCCGTCGCGCCGACAGCCAATGCGTGGATGCCGGCCGACGCCGCTACGCCTCCCACTTGCGACCAGGCCAACAGCAGGAATCCGACGGGCAACCAGGCGTACGCCGCATGCAGCACCCACAGAATGGCGCGAGTGCGGGTTCGCCACGGCTGCCAGCTCCAAAGGCGTGCGGCATGCAACAGGGCTGCAATGGCGAATCCGGCGGACGTGCCCGGGTTCGGCGGCAGCAGCACCCATGCCGTCAACGACATCGCCGTCGCGGCCAGCGTGCTGCGTTCCAGCCACGGCGGAACCTGCAGCTGCCGACCCGGCAGCGCGGACATGGTGAAGGCCGGGATCACCCGCCCCGCGATCACGCACTCGATCATCACGATCAGCGCCAGTCCGGCGTGCAACGCACGCAGTGGATCGAAGGCCAGCCATCCCATAGCGGACAGGTGAAAGGTGAGGTTGGCCGTCGCCAGCAAGACGAGGATCACGCCCAGCGGCAGGTTGCGTCGGTTGCCGGCCTTCAACAGCACGCGCATCAACACCAGCGCCACCCAGGGCAAGAGTGCCAGGTCCAGCAAGGCGTACACCGCATAGGGCGCCCACACGGCCGAGAGCCGCGCCGCCAGCCACAGCCCCGCCATGGCAGCCAGAGTGGCGCCGTGCGGCGTAGCCAGCCCAGTCCAGGCCTTGCCGGCCGTCAGCAGGAAGCCGACGATCACAGCCATGGAAAAGCCGTACAGCATCTCGTGGGCGTGCCACAGCAGCGGCGGCATCGTGGAGGGCAATGCCAGCCACCCCAAGAGGCCTGCAATCCAGTACGGGACTGCCACCAAGCCGAAGGCGGCGGCACCCAGGTAGAACGGCCGGAACCCCAGTCGGAACAGCGGCCACCCGGGCAGCGGGAAGTGCGCGCGCGAACTGGACGCCGCGCCAGCCGCGGCGCCTTCCACTTGCGGCAGAGGCATGGTGGGGGCAGCCTTCTTCATGGCCGCGAGCTCCAAACCCGGAGCCTGGACGTTCGGCTGTCGACTAAAAGATGCAGCATGCATGCATGTTAATGACTTGCCGACCTTAAAGCAATACACTACGTGCATCTTTAAGGATGACCATGCGCTTGTCCGAATACACCGACTACACGCTTCGGGTGCTGATGTACTGCGCGGCGCATCGGGATCGCCTGGTCACGATCGGCGAGCTTGCCGAACAGCATGGGCTGTCGAAGAACCATCTGATGAAGGTCGTCAACGACCTGGCCCGCCAGGGCTTGCTGGAAACCACCCGAGGGCGCGGCGGCGGACTGCGGCTGTTGGCCGAACCAGAGACCATCCGCATCGGCGATGTGGTGCGCGCCACCGAGACCGACTTCCGCCTGGTGGAGTGCTTCGACGCCGCCACCAACGCCTGCACGCTGTCGCCGAGTTGCCGGCTCAAGCACTTGTTCGACCAAGCACTGGTCGGCTACTTCAAGGCCCTGGACGGCGCAACGTTGGCGGACATGACCCACGGCTCGCCTAGGACCGGTGGCCGACAGAACGCAGCGCCGGCAGGTCGCAAGCTGGCCGCGGTGGTGACGGCACCCGCTCCACGCAGGGCAGCCCGCGCGGACCGCAGTGCCTGATCGCCCCAACTAGAGCGCGCGCGATGACCCAAGCCCTTCCCGGCCACAGTGCCCCTGCCGTCGGCTTCGAAGTGCCCCTGGAAATGCTGGCCGCCTGCCATGGGCGCGTGCAGCATCAGTGCGAGACCCTGCTGCGCCTGCTCGACCACCTGAAGAGCCACGGCGCTGACCGGTCTGCTCAAGAGGCCGCGCAGGCCGTCATGCGCTATTTCGACACCGCTGCCCGCCACCACCACGAAGACGAGGAACTGGACCTGTTCCCCGCCTTGCTGGAGTCCATGGCCGGATCCGATGCGGTTTGCCTGCGCGAGCTGACCGAATCGCTGCGCGGAGATCACCGCCTGCTGGAACGACGCTGGGCCTCGTTGCGCGAGCGTCTGATGCAAGTCACCGAAGGCTCTGCTGCGGCGCTCGAGGACGATGATGTAAAGGGATTCGTGCAACTGTACGAGCAGCACATCGCTCGGGAAGAAGCGGAGCTGCTGCCAATGGCGGCCCGCCTACTGAGTGCCGTCGAACTGGACCGTATCGGCCTGGCCATGCGCTCCCGGAGGGGCATCACGGCGCTGAGCGTGCATCACAGCTGACCGGCTTGCCAATGGCTGATGACGGGTGATGCCGAGACATCGCCCTTGGGATGGGCCGCCCGCTTGGGGCAGCCTGCGATGATCCAGCTGGCAAGCCGTTCCCCCGGCACGCAAAAGGCCTCATGAACGGCCGGGTCGGACACCGAAGCCCCACTCAGTGCCTTGGCGCCGAAGCCCATCAGGTGCAACGCGTTCATGAAGTTCATCAAGGCTGCCCCCAC